>CAYPQA010000069.1:0-14022 GCA_964412725.1 uncultured Eubacteriales bacterium | reverse complement strand
TGTAAAAAATAGAGGAGCAAAAAAACGTAAAAAACATGAATTTTTGTTTATTTACCAAATACCCAAAGAATTTAAGGAACAGGAGGAGAATGCGTTGAAAGCAACGGGTATAGTAAGAAGAATTGATGATTTAGGCAGGGTTGTCATCCCTAAGGAAATCAGAAGAACTTTAAGAATAAGAGAAGGCGACCCATTAGAAATATTTACAGATAGCGAAGGCGAAATAATTCTCAAAAAATATTCACCGGTTGGAGAATTGGGCAATTTTGCAAAAGAGTATGTTGAAACTCTTGCGCAAACATCGGGCCATATAACCTGTATAGTAGATAAGGATAAAATAATAGCCGTTTCAGGCGGGTCTAAAAAGGAATTGTTTGAAAAGACCGTATCAAAAGCATTAGAGAATGCTTTAAACCAGCGCATGGTTATCAATTCGTCAAGAAACGAATCAAACTTCGTCCCAATATTAGAGGAAGACGACGAAAAGATGTACCAAAGTGAGCTTATTGCGCCTATCATTGCGGAGGGTGATGTTATGGGTGCAGTTGTATTCCTGTCTGATGAAAAGAAGATGGGAGAGGTTGAGGGCAAGTTGGCCATGAGCGCTTCGGGCTTTTTGGGCAAGCAAATGGAACCTTAATTAAAAATAAAAAGGCTGTAGCTTTTGCTACAGCCTTTTTATTTTTAAAAAATACCTTTAATAATTTTCTGCAAAACTATGCTAACCTCAACTCTGGTGGATTCAGACTTTGGATCAAATATACTGCCTGGCTTTCCGCTTAAAATTCCCATCATCTGACAAGATCTAACAGCATCGGTTGCCCATTCAGAAATATTATCCTTATCATTAAATTGAAGAATGGTTTTATCTGAAGGAATACTGAGATTTGCGTGGTTTATAAAGTTGTTTAAAATAACCGCCATTTGTTCTCTTGTTATGGGCGAATTTGGAGCAAAAAGAGCGTTACCTATGCCGCTGACAATGCCATTGCTCTCTGCCCAAGCAACATAACCTTCATACCAAGAACCCTTTTCTACATCAGTGAATCTTGAAGAATATTGGCTTGTATCTACACCTTGAAGTCTGCCCAAAACAGAAACAAACATCGCACGTGTCATTGAAGTGTTAGGCTGAAAAAGATTGTCCCCCATACCTGAGAATATCTCTCTCGAGGACATAAAATCAATGGCATCCTTTGCCCAAAAGTCATCGAGAATATCGGAAAAATTCTTATCGTTGTAGTACACATCATACTTGCCCAAGCTGTCAATATATAGGTTCATATCGCTGTTTTTAGCTATGCTGTATGGCAAGATTTTCATTTCGCTTTCTTTTTTAACCGCAACATATTTTTCTGGTTTTTTATCGTTTGTAAGGTCAATAGGAATGGTAATAAGCATTGAATTAGGGAAAGTGAAGTCTGTAAGACTTTTTCCATCTGCTGTCATTTCTATTATAAAGCTACCCTTCCTAAGCACGACCTCAAAATTTTGGATTCCCTGAGCAGCAAGAGACCTTAAGAGTTCAGAAGAAAAGCTTATTGTACCATAACTTGTTACAATCTTAAGGCCTTTGTCAACAAGTTCCATAGGATTTATAACGGCACTAACCTCTGTAAGTGAATTGTCTGCTGTAAAAACAACCGTGGCAGTTTTTTGATCGATCTTGGTTTCAACCGGACTTCCGTTAATAAGCAAAGGAGAGGCCGGCGATGCCGAGGGAACCGGAGCATTGGAAATGTTTCCGGTTGCAGAGTTATAAGTCACGGAATCTGTATGGTTACTTAAAGTGTCTGGTGTACTTTGATTACTGCCTTGTGAAGCCTGAATAGGTTCAAAATTAGCTTTAAGGTTTGTATTCGCAGCTGACATAACGAATTGTGTAAATGGGCTTGCGGGATCGTATATGAAACCTCCGTTTGATGTCCAACCCACAAATTTATATCCCGGGTAAGTGATTGCGGATATATCAATAACTTCACCGGATTTAAGCTTCATAGCAAAGTATACTGTCCTTCCTCCGGGTGTACTTGAAAAAACCAAATCGTATCGAGTAAGTTGTGTTCTTAAAATATTCGGATAACCTGCGTTTACTTGGTTATCCAATCGCCATGTGTTGTAAAAATCCCAACCGTAATAGGTTTGCGGATTTTTCATTTGAGCTGTTGTTTTGGCCGAATTAGGTGCAAAAGACTTATCATAGGCGAATGCGTAACCCTGACCGGAAAGTTCCTTATCAAAGTAAATATTTGTCATAACCGTAGTTACATTGCTAGCCGTCAAGCCCGCAGGGTTCATACAACCTCCCAATATACCGCCTGTATTAGTGCCTGTAACTGTATTTGTAGCATATGAGTTTTTCAAATCAAACCAGTAACCGTTTCCGGCAAGTCCTCCTGCATAATTACCTGTAACCGAACCTGTTGCAAAAGAATTTGTAATTAGTAGATTGTTATATTCCCCGCCAATAATTCCACCCGCATTTTCTTCAGATGAAACATTGCCTCTGAAATAGCTGAAATTAGCTATGCAGTTAGAAAATCCACCCCCGATTAAGCCGCCTGCATTTTTTCTGGAAGTTACATTGCCCACCGCATAGGTATCAACTATACTTGCATAAGGAAATGCATAACCTACAATGGAACCAGCATAATTATTTGCGAACACATCGCCTAAAAAGTAGCAATTTTCTACTATATAACCGGGGTCTCTAACGCTGTAATAGGAGCTGAAGAAACCTCCTGCCGAGTGTAAACCATAAACTATACCGTCGGGTTTAACTTCAAGTCCGAGATTTTTATAATGTACTTCAACGGAGTTAACGCTTTCGATAAGAGCCGCATAGGAAACATTTGCACTTTGTGGGATGTTAAGATTATAAATTTTATGACCTTGACCATCAATTACAGTTTTCAACGAGCCTGTTCCCCTTATTTCCAAAGGTATCCATACTCCACCATTAAACGAAGAAAGGTCTATATCTTGCGTAAGGTAATAACTCTTACCAGCTTGGATGTTTCTTAGTTCGGTAACGTTGGAAATGGGGATTGAGCCTATTTCTCTTTCTGATATTGGCGAAATAAAAGCATTACCGTCAGAGATTCTTTCAAATGTTGGCCATATTGTCGTATCGTTAGACGGCATTTTGAATGATGTGGATTGGGCAAATGGATTTAAAAAAGTTCCTCCATTTGAAGAATTCCACATTTTAAATCTATAACCAGGTGAGGCCTCTGCCTCAAGAAGTATATCTGTACCAGAAATATACTCACCGCTCGCACCGGATGTTACTGTACCGTTTTCTCTGTTTTCAATGGTCAACCTATGAGACTGTGTAGCTAAGTTTTGGAAATTTGCTGTAACGGTAGTATTTCCTGACGGCATAGTAAATTGCGTTTGTTTATTATCTATATCTTCAAAAGTTCCTCCGTTTGACGTACTCCAATTTACAAAACGATAACCTGGCAAAGGCGCAGCTTCTAAGCTTATAACCTGACCAAAGCCATAGTACCCGTCTGTTCCTGTGATAATGCTACCCATGGATGCGTCCGCCTCCAGTGTAAGCACACCGCTATTAGGTGTGAAATTCGCCAAAACCATTGTATAACAATCGGGTGTAATAAATGTTGTTTCAGGATTTCCCGCATCGGCAAAACTTCCGCCGTTTGATGAAGTCCAACCAACAAACGAAAAATATGGCTTTGGTACTGCTTTAAGCTCTATAGTTGTACCTGCTTGATAATAGCCGGTTGTACCCCTAACTATATCTCCTTGAAGTGAATCCGCAGTAACATAAAGCATGTTTAATACAGGTACAAAGTTAGCCACAACGGTTGTACTGTTTGGAGGCATTGTAAAACTTGTCTTTGGGTTACTTATCTCTGTGAAGCTACCGCCGTTCGAAGAGCTCCAATTTAAGAAATTATAGCCAGGCAAAGGCTCAACTTCCAATTCAATAGATGCTCCATGACCGTAGCTGCCAGTGGCCCCCGTCAAAACCCTGCCTTTTGACAAATCTACATCCAGTGTTAAATCGCTAATCGCAGGGATAAAATTCGCAATTATCGTAACATTTACGTTAGGCATAGTGAATGTTGTACTTTGGCTGTTTATATCACTAAAGGTTCCGGCGTTTGATGACCAATGCGAAAATATATACCCGTAGTTGGGTGAAGCCTGTAAGTTAATAACAGTATTTTCTGAATAATTTCCATTGGCACCTGCAGTAATACTACCCTTGGTAGAATCTGATTCTATGATTAACGAATGGGTAGAAGAAACAAAGTTAGCTGTAATGGTTGTTGGGGACTTAGGCATTGTAAATGTTGTTGTGGGATTTGCAGAATCTACAAAAACTCCACCATTCGATGATGTCCAACCAGAAAAAATGAAACCCTCTTTAGGAGTTGCAGCTAGTGTTATTAAAGCACCCGCCGCATAGCTGCCATTTGAAGCCAACGTTATGGTACCTTTGTTTGTGTCAGTATAAAGCGTGAGCCCGAAGAGTTCCTGCAAAAAGTTAGCCGTTACAGTCGTTTGACCGTTAGGCATATAAAAAGTTGTAGTTGAACTATTAGCGTCGGAAAATGTACCTCCGTTTGATGAAATCCAATTTGAAAATGCATAACCTGAACCTGGTACGGCCGAAATTACAATTGCGGCTCCGCTTGTATAATTTCCGCTCTGACCCAAAGTTATAACACCGTTTCCATCTGTCTGAAGAATAAAGTTATTATCTAAAGGCGTTTCATGTCCAAAGTTTGCTGTTACGGTAACTTCATTTGAGGGCATTGTAAAGTCGGTTACAGGATTGTTTGCATCCCTAAATACAACACCGTTCAAGGAAGACCAATTCAAAAATTTATATCCTGGTTTCGGCGTTGCAACCAAACTAATCAAAGTTCCAGCCGCATAGTTTCCGTTTGTACCTGTTATAATAGACCCCTTAGAATTGTCAACTTCCAAATTAAGAGTAAATGATGAAAGGACATAGTTTGCGGTAATTGTTGTATGATTAGAAGGCATCGAAAACGTTGTTACAACACTTGTGGAATTTGAAAATGTACCGCCATTTGATGAAGTCCAATTTACAAATGAATAACCTGGCAATGGAGACGCTGTTAATGTTATAAGTTGCCCCTCCCGACAAGCTCCACCGGTTCCTGTTATCGTTCCTTTACTTGGATCGGAAACTAATGTAAGTGTATACACGGGAAGGAAGTTTGCTGTTACTTTTGTATTATTGTTAGGCATTGTAAAAACTGCTGAGGCATTTAATGAGTTGTCGAATGTACCTCCATTAGAAGAAGTCCAGTTAGAAAAAATATAACCTGCTTTTGGTGTTGCCTCCAGACTAATTGTTTCCCCTGCTTCATAGTTACCCATCGTTCCTTTTGTTATGGAACCCTTGAGGCTATCTGCCTCCAATGTTAGATCATATTTCATTTTAGGAGTTTCAGCGGCTCTTAGTGCTGGATAATCACCATTCATATACCAAGTGTTCATAAAATCCCAAGATGAAAAGGTTTCTGAAGACTTCATTTCCACAGTTGTTTTAGCGGAGTTCAGCGCGACATCCGTTACACCTTGCAAAACTCCGTTTGTAAGCTTTGATTTATCTTTGTCAAAATAACAGTTGGTAACAGAAACTGTATTATTATTACTAGAAATTGCAGACATCAACCCGCCGCTACCTGCACTGTGTCCATCTGCAACTGTTCCTGCGAAATAGCTGTTTGAAAGAACAAAATTGCTATTTGATATAAAGTTTACGTGTCCACCAAAAAGTCCCCCTGCCATAAAATTGGACGCTGTATAAGTCAAGTCAGAAACGGAATAACTATCAGAAATATTTATCCTCGCAGGTTCAGCGTATATATCTCCAGCAAGTCCACCGCAGGGTGTACCGCTTACTTTGCCGGTTGAATAGCTTTTTGAGATTGTAAGGTCAGAAACTATTCCCACCAATCCTCCGGCAGCACCTTTTGAAGTAACATTTCCAGAATATCGAGAATTAACAATGTTTATCTTATTAGCATAAGAGTAAACGCTTGAATAGCGTGAAGCTCCCAATAATCCGCCGGAACCGATATTTGCCACAGTACCCGTAACGTTTCCTGTAGAAAAACTGTTTATGATATTAACTTGAACCCCGCTTTGTAAACTATCTCCGATAAGACCACCTACACCACTCTTACCATTTGGATTTGAATAGTTTGAGGTTACATTTAACGTGGAGTAGGAGTTTTTTATTGTTACGTTATTAGCATTTCGTATTTGTCCTATAAGACCGCCTAAAGATGAATTTGATGAACCCCCTACTATATCAGCACCTGTAACATAACAATTTTCAATTACCACGTCGCCCTTTTCAAAGCTGTCAATGATCCCTATTAGAGATCCAATACCAAGGTTGTACTTAGTGTTATTAAAATTAAATCCTTTAAACTCAAACCCAAGGTTTTTAATAGTTAAGTCAGAGGCTTCTTGGAAAAAACCAAGGCTCATTGTTGACGCACCATCAATGAGATTTATATTTGTTATTTTATGGCCTTGACCATCTATTACTGCATTAAAAATAAATTCAATAGGTTCCCAATTACCCCCATTATAATTTGCAAGGTCAATATCATTGGTTAAATAGCCTTCAACCATAACATCATATTCTAATTCTGATTTTAGTAGAAAATTTCTTAATTCATCTGCAGTTCCAATTCCAACTGCATTTGGCGATGGTGCCTGAATTGGGGCTATAAAGCCACCCGAGGCATTCGGAATCAATGAGCTTGCCTTAATAGTTTCGCCGTTATCAATCAGCAAAACAATCATAGTTAATGCCGTAAAAATAGATAATAAGCGTTTGAATAAGTTCATAATTTTTCCCCCTTAAAATAATGTTCTTTGTCTGCATGATACTAATATAGTTATATAATACTTCTTTGTATTTTGCAATGAAAATTTCCAAAATTCCTTTAAATATCTCCAATAACTTGATTTTTTGAGATCCCACATATATATTTGCATAATAGTAACCTATAATTGCATCTGAGTAGAGGTTGGGTTGAAAAATTTATTTAAAAAACTATACTGGAGGAAAGGCAAGATGATTATTAAGTTAGAGCAAGATTTAAGTCAGGAAGATATTGAAGTGCTTATTAAATACGCACAGACGAGCAAGAGACTTAAGCGAATAGTAACTTTGCTTAAATCAGCGGATAGCCGTGTAAAGTGCAGCTTGGATAGTAACGAGGTTTTTGTAAATGCTTCAGCTATATACTACATAGAAAGCGTTGATAAGAAAACCTTTGTGTATTCTGAAAATACGGTCTATCGTACAGAGCTTCGTTTGTACCAGCTTATAGAGCAACTTTCGGACGCAGGTTTTGTGCAGGTGTCAAAGTCCTGTATCCTGAACCTAAATGTTTTGGAGAGCATAAAGCCTCTTTTGAACAGCCGTCTTGAAGCCAAGCTTGAAAATGGTGAACGCGTTAACGTTACAAGAAAATATCTGCCCGACATTAAAAAAAGTCTTGAGGAAAGGTGATTATATGAAAACTCTTGCGAAAAATACTCTTGCAACTACAGGCATAACATTGGTTGTGCTTGCGACTATTGCCACAGCTTACGGAGGAAGTGTTATTTTTATAAGTAGCATTTTCCAGTCGCTTTTTGTAAACATACTCATAAATTTCGGGTTAGTCGCAGTAAACAAGATTGAAAGTAAATACTACTTTCTAGAAATATTGTATAAAGTCATCTACGTGCTTATGGTGCTTATTCCGTCCGGATATATCTTCGGTTGGTATAGCACAACACCGCTTTGGATTGTGATTCTTATGGGTGTTGGGATTTATGCGGTGGGCTGTCTTATGAGTATTTTCAAGGTTTCAAATGACGTGGCCGCCATAAACAGCCGTATTCAGGTTCTTAAAAGTCAAAATAATTAATTAAAATTGGGGAGGATTATTATGTCAACTATTATACGAGCAGAGGGTATCACAAAGTTTTTCAATCAAAATGAGCAAGTTTTAAAAGGAGTTTCTCTATCACTCGAAGGTGAGGCTTTTACAGCAGTTTTGGGCCCAAGTGGTTCAGGCAAGTCTACATTGTTGAATGTTATATCAGGTATGCTTAAACCCACATCGGGAAGTGTGTGGTATGAAGGTAAGGATGTGGCAAGGTTTTCGGAAGGTCAGCTTGCGGATTGGAAACGCAATGAGGTTAGTAATATTTTTCAAAACTATATGCTTTTGGGAAACCTCACCGTGGAGGAAAATATTAAAATCGGTATCTCCCCTAAGAAAGAATCTTTGGCCTTCGACCGCATAGTTGGCATTTTGCAGATAGACAATATTTTGCATAAATTTCCTTCACAGCTTTCAGGCGGTCAACAGCAAAGGGTTGCTATAGCAAGGGCTGTAATAAAGAAACCAAGTATATTATTTTGCGACGAGGCAACAGGCGCACTTGATGAAACAAACAGCAAGCTTGTCGTTGAGCTTTTGCACAGCGTTAAATCAACCTTTGGTATAATCATCCTTTTTATAACTCATAACTTGGAAATTGCAAAAACCGCAGACAGGGTTATAACCATTAAGGACGGAATGATTTTTAATGACAAGATTAACGAAAGCCCGATAGCGGCTTCAGAAATGATTTGGGGGTAAAATTATGTTCAAACAATTGTCGAAGGAATTTCTCAAAAATAAGATTTTTATAGCTTTATTACTGGTGCTTTGCACATTTACCTCTTTTATGTTCTTCTTTGTTCGTTTTTCTACAGACGGCAATATGATGGTTTTGAGCAAGATAAATACGTTAAGCGAAAACCAACAGCTTTATCTAAATGCATTAAATTCGAACAAATTTTTGGCAGCAAATATGTTCATTGTGCTTATTTTTCTGACCGCGTTTGTATTTGCTATGTTTTACTATCGTTTCTTGAAATCTACCTCAAATCAAATCGGTTGTCTGAAATCTCTTGGATTTAGGAACAATGAATTTTACAAATGCTTTGCTTTGTTCACCGTTTTTATATCATTGTTCGGTGCGTTGGCAGGCTTAGGACTTGGATACTTTGTTTCTGACGTAATCCTTAATGCAAATATGAGGTCTTATTCTGTGAACGGGCTTGTTAAGGCGATAAGCTCCTCAGGCATTGTGATTGGCGTATTCACACCCTCAGTTGTGTTCTGTGCTATAAGCGCTGTCTGTTATTCTACGATTAGTAAAAAGGAAGCTGGCGTTTTAATGTCTGGCTCATGCAAACAAAGCTTAACCAAGTTCACACTCATTGCAAATGCATTTGTTAAACTAATACCCGTCAAAAATAAATTCCCAATTCGTATTGCATTAAGAAAGCCTATTGCGCTCTTGCTTGTTATAGTAGCTACTATGGGATTCACGGTTATGTTTGTGTTGGGATATTCTTTGACGCTAAGCAGTAAGAAGGTTTATGATTCACAGACGGTTGGTCATTTTTACAGATACGATACAGTATTTGATGGGTATAAAACAGGTGCCCAAGACAATGATACCGCAATCCATTATCTGCATGCCGATGGAACAATAGAAAAAATTAATCAGGAAATCGTTGGTATGGAATACAATTCAAAAGTGTTTGCACTCAAAAATGCAGATGAAAGCTTACTCCAAACCCCAAATTCAACCTCTATTTATATAAGCCCTGCACTTAATGAAATGTACGGCATAAATGTGGGTGATCGAGTTTCATTAAATATTAATAGTTCAGAGTATAGTTTCATTGTCACAGATATTGCAGCAAATGCAAAGTCCAATGCAGTCTATATCCAAAGAAATCGTCTTGCTGAAATTATGGAATTGCCAAGCGATGCATTTACAGGTGTTCTCAGTATAGAACCTTTGTATAACGACGGATTGGTGACCACATATGAGGAAAAAATTAGCGGATTGGAAAGAGATGCTGTTTCAAATAAAAACAGTGCGCTTATAAATCAAGTCGTTGGCTGTATAGTAGGTTGCATTTTAATATTCCTTGCTCTTCTTTTAAATTTTCAGGACAACACCAATGATATGTTAATCCTTCATTCAATCGGTTATCGTGCAAAAGAGATACGTAAGCTGTTTGTTGATGTGTACTTGCCTATAGTATGGGTTAGCTTTTTCATAACGCTTGCGCCAAGTATTTTTACAGCCAACTCCGTACAACGTTCACTTTCACTTCAAATGGGGGATTATATCCCGTTTCAAATTAATATAGTTTCAATCATAATTATTTTTCTTTTAATTAATGCCATTTATCTACTGGTTCAATTTATTTTCTCATTTGCAACAAAACTGGAAATAGCCAAGCATTAAAGCATGTAAAAAGTGGTTGTAGCTTTTGCTACAACCACTTTTTATTATGTTCTATAATCTCAGGAGATTAAATATCATCCCTTAACCGCTCCGGATAATTCTTCCGTATAGTATTTCTGGATTATAATGAATAGAATTGCGATAGGAATTGAAATACAAACTGCACCTGCGGCAAACGCAGTATACCAGCTATCAATATACTCTTTCTCAAGCATACGCCATAACCCTATGGATACGGTGTAGTATTTTACGCTTGCACGACATATAACCTTTGCAAAAATGAAATCAACCCAAGGTGCAATGAAAGCTGTAAGTACCGTGTAAATTATAATCGGCTTTGACAATGGCAGAGTTATTTTTGAGAACACCTGCCACTTAGTTGCGCCATCAAGGAAAGCAGCTTCATCAAGCGCAATGGGAACAGTATCGAAGAAACCCTTTGCGATATAAAACCCAAGCCCCGCACCTCCCGAGTAAACCAGAACAAGAGCAACCCTGATCATAGAGCCCTCAGAAAGTCCAAGAGATTTAAGGATGTAATAAACAGCGATAATAGACATAAAACCCGGAAATAAACCCAGAACAAGTGCTATGTTCATATATGCCTTACGCATCTTAAACCTAAGCCTAGACATAACGTATGATACGGAAATAACCATAAATGAAGAAAGTAAGCAGGAAAAGACGGCAACTATAAACGTGTTAAAAAACATAAGCGGAAAGTCTAAGATGCCTTTATCCGTAAACAAACGTATATAGTTTGCGATGCTATAGCCCTTTGGAAAGAAGCTGGATACATAAGAGCCTTTCTCTGCACGAAAGCTTGTAAGTATGACCCACAAAATTGGGAAAACCCAAACGGCGGACAAAATAGCTAAGCTGGCATGAACAACTACTTCGGTCAAGGTGCGCCTTAAACGATAAGCGCTTGTAATCTTCTTTTTTGTACCAATCATCTCATCGCCTCCTCATTTTTGTATGATGCAAGATTACGATAAACCAACAGAGAAGAAATTGCGAGAACAATGAATGTCATAATACCGATGACAGCACCAATGTTGTAATATTGCCTATCAATCGTAAGCTTGTAAAGCCAAGTAACAAGCAAATCTGTTTTACCTGCGGTTGAGCCAACAGGGACTGGGTCACCACCGCTTAAAAGATAAATAACGTTAAAGTTGTTAACGTTACCGGTAAAGGCTGTGACGAGGTAAGGTGCTGTAACAAATAACATGTAAGGCAAGGTTATACTGAAAAACTTAACAAATGGGCTTGCGCCGTCAACATCGGCTGCTTCGTAAAGCTCACTCGGGATGTTTTGCAAAACACCGGTAAGCTGTAAGAGCGTAAACGGTATACCAACCCAAAGGTTAATTATTATAACGGTTACACGTGACCAGGTTGGGTTTGTGAAGAAAGGAAGGGATTCACTTATAAAGCCAAGATTTTTAAGTAAGACATTAACTGCGCCGTTTGAATTAAGCATAGTACGCATTATAAGGAGAGATACGAACTGCGGAACAGCTATGGACAAAACAAAGCAGAAACGCCACAAACCCTTTAATCTTGTGGTTTTTCGATTAATAACCAAAGCTAAAATCATTCCAAGGAAATAGTTTAAAAATGTTGCAAAAAAAGCCCAAGTTATGGTCCAGCCTAAGACAGACCAGAATGTTTTGCCTATGGTGTCGCCAAAACTCAAAACCTTTTTGAAGTTTGCCAAACCAACCCAATCAAAAAGCACAAGCTTGTTGTCGATTATGCTGTAGTTGGTAAAAGCCATACTTATCATAAAAACAAGAGGAATAACCGTAAAAGCAAGTACGCCCATTATGGGGAGTGAAAGCAATAATCTTTGCAGTTTACTGTCAAAAAGAGACTTAATATCGTCAATAAAAGACGGGAGAGGCTTGCGTTCCTGCTTAAGTATTTGTGCCAGATATGCAGACCTCATATTTTCACGCCAAAGCAAAATAAAGCCCGCTAAAATGAATAATGTTGCAACGCCATACAACAAGATAATAAGGGAATTATGGCCTGCTACATATTCAAAAACACCCTTTGCGTCGTTCCAGACTTCTTGCTGCTCATGTTCGCCCAAGGATGGCAACATAAATAGGTTGCCGAGTCCTGCTTTTAGCATAAACAATAAGAAAATAATTTCGGATGCGAGGAAGAAAAAACCCTTTAAAACTTGCCCTCTGAAAAGATTACCCGCACCCATAAGAACAGCGGAAAGTTTGGTAAATAAATCGCCTTTCTTAATAGCGTCTGAAACTGTACATTCATAAGCGACCATGTTTTCTACCTCCTATTTAGGAACAATCCTTAAATTTACGAACGCAAGGTTACGTACAATAAAGTACGTAACCTTGCGTTATTATGACTGTTCTGTAAATTGTGATTTTGATTAGTCAATCAAGCTTGTGTTAAGAGCCTTTACAAAAGCTTCAAGCTTTTCTTTTGCGTTAGCCTTTGTAATTTCCTTATTAATAATAGCTTTACCAAAATCACCTGCTGGCGACCAGTAGTTGTCCATAGCCGGTACGAAAGGTTGGATTATAGATGTTCTGTCAAAGGTTTCATTTTGAGCTTTAACCATAGGATTCTCTAAAATCTGTGCATCTTGTAACAACTCTGTGTTACAAGGAACAACGGCACGTAATTCAAAGTGAGACTTTTGGGCCTCGGCACTGCCCAAATATTTTGCAAGAGCAACCGCAATTTGAGGATATTTGGAGTTAGGGTTAACGCCGATAGCCTTTGAACCTGAGAATGACTTAAGCTGTTTTTCGGAACCACCAATGTTTACTGTGGGCAAAGCGGCAGCGCCAAAATTATCGCCAAGCGCTTCTTTAACAGAGTTGTAATCCCATGAACCAGAGAAAATTGCTGCAACGCTGCCGTCACGAAGGCCAGCTATACCAGCGCCATCTGCATCATTCAAAAAGTTTGGATTTGCAACCAGATCTACAAGATATTCAACAACCTCAAGACCTTTATCGCCACCAAATTGGATACCTGCATCGTTGTCTGTGCCGTCCGGACCGAACATTTCACAGCCGTTTGCTATAAAGAATGAAGCGTTCCACCAAGCAACCGAAAGAGGGAATGCAACCTTATTTTTTGTAAGCATTGTGTCTAAGCTCTTTATATCTTCTTCGCTAAACTTGCTTGTATCGTAGTACATAAACCATGTATTTGTTGTGAACGGTACACCATATATACTGCCGTTTGATGTTACGGATTTAACTATTGTTTCGGAATTTGTTTCTTTTACATAGTTAGCTGTATCTCCGCCTATTTTTGCAATAGCGTTTGACGACAACAACTTGGGAATTTGGTCATTTGCAAACATATAGACATCAGCGGCCGCAGATGGGTCAGACGATATGGTGTTTCCTGTTTCACCTTCGGAGCAAACGCCATAGTCAAAGGTTATATCCCAGTTTGGGTTTGCGTCGTTAAACGCCTTACACATGTTTTGAAGCCATTCACCTGAGTCTGGGGACTGGTCCTCAGAGGGGGTCCAAACCTTAATTTTTGCGGTGATTTTTTCTGAACTGGATGATGCGGGAGCGGGTGCGGGAGTGCTACTTTTAGTTGAATCGCAACCGACCAGTAGGCCGCCAAGCATTGTTGCAGCCAACAAAGTTGAAACAAATTTTTTCATAAAAAGCCTCC
>CAYPQA010000068.1:0-14056 GCA_964412725.1 uncultured Eubacteriales bacterium | reverse complement strand
TCAAACTGTGGCGTTTATTAAAAATTATTAACAATATTTTATGTTTCACAAATAGTTATTGTTACGGTTTGTGTGTGTTATACAAAAAATAAAAAAATATAAAGGAGGATTGTAACAAGATGAAAAAACGCATTTTAGGTTTAATAACCGCATTAAGCTTGGCTGTGTCTATGATTCCGGCTCTGGGACACACAACAGTCAAGGCCGCAACGTTCCCAGACCTGCCTAGTGACTGGTCAACGTCTGCGCTTGAAAACGCGGTTAAGAACCAGCTTCTTTATGGAAGCGACGGGCTTATCCAACCCGACGGCGTTCTCACAAGAGCGCAAATGGCTGCAATACTCAACCGTTCCTTTGGTTCGGTTGAAAAGGCCGATACCTCCGGCTTCAAGGACATACCCTCTGATAAGTGGTATGCGAACGACATGGCTTTAGCTTTAAAGATGGGTACGATTGTTGGAAACGGCGATGGTACTATGACGCCGGATGTGCCCATAACCCGTGAGCAAGCCTTCTCCGTTTTGGCAAGGGCGTTTGCAATTCCGGATGGTGAGAAATCAAGCTTAAGCAAATTCAGGGATGCGGGTGAACTCTCAGACTATGCAAAAGGAGCTGTTGCGGGACTTTCTTCAAACGGCTACTTGGCGGGACTGCCCAGTATTCAGACAGAGGTTAAGCCAAAAGCACCAATTACAAGAGCAGAATTTGCAAAGGTTATGGATAATCTTGTAAAGGAATACATCACAAAAGACGGGGAATATTCAAAAGACATAGCCGGTAATGTGCTTATAAATAAATCCGGCGTTACGCTTAAGGATATGAACATAAAGGGGGATCTAATCTTAGCCGACGGCGTTGCAGAGGGAGATATAAGGCTTAAAAACGTTACTGTCTCCGGTAAAACACTTGTTCGCGGCGGCGGTAAAAACTCCATTTATGTCGAAGGCAGCACAAAGCTTAAAGGCGGCGTTGTTGCACACAAAATGAATCCAAAGCCGGTTTCTTTAAAAATCGAAGGCGACAATGATGTTGAAATCGTTAGCGTTTTGGAAGGAAACCTGATAATAACAGGTCGAGTTAAGACATTGGACGTTGCGGATAATGTAACCGTTACCGTTCATTATTCAAACATTGGCGACATTAAGGTCACAGGTAATAACTCTATTGTTAGCGTAGGCTTGGCCTCCAGTGTAAATAAGGTTGTTATATCCGGTGCTAATTCAAGCGTTAACATGAATTGTACGGTCAAGGAAGTCGTTGTTGAAGCTTCGGCCACAAATTCAAAGATTAACGCAGATTCAAACGCAAAGATCGAAGCAATAACAGTTAATGCAACAAAGGTTATCATCAACGGTAAGGGCGAGGTTGTGAAGGTTTTCGCAACAGTTGATGATATTACTGTAACGGTGCCAAAGGTCGTTGTTGAGGATGCAAGCAAAAAACCGTCCAACACAACAGCCCAAGCTACACCAACTCCGACACCCCCAACCTCAAGCGGGTCAACGGGTTCAGATTCGGGTTCAAGCTCATCGCCAGAGACAGCCACTCCACCAAGTACTCCTCCATCGGCGCCGCCTACAGATGCACCTGTATCAAACAGGCAAATCTTGGCTGGCAAGATAGAAGAGGCAAAGGGTGAAAAGGGTAGCGTTAAAGTGTCTGTCGATGGAAGTGATGTTTTAAAGACAGACCAATGGGTCAGTCAAGACGCTATGAATGCACTTGAAAATGCAATTGCAGAGTGCGAGAGCATACTTGAAAATGCAAAATACCAACGTGAAATCGACGATGCTGCAACAATGTTACAGGCCGCACTTATAGCCTTTGTAAGCGCTAAGCAAAACGGCACAAACAATGGCCCTACTCTCCTTTATAAGGACGGGGCTAATGGTATTCCGGGCAAGGCCTTTAACGTGCTTTTGGCATATAGTCTTAATCTCCAACCTGTTTTTGATGCAGGCGCGAGCAATAAAACCGTTGCCTCTTACGAGTTGGTAAATGGCGTAAATGGCATTTCCATTGACCAAACTAGCGGGCAGATAACCGTTACAGGAAGCTCTATGCAAGCCGGGGATTCCCATATAATAACGGTTAATGCTAAAGATTCTGATGGTGAAACAATAATCGGCGTTGAGCTTACTATATCCTCAAGCGCAAAGGAGCCTAAGCCTAATTTCACTATAGACCTTGTAAATGGCACAACAAACGAACTTCTAGAACCGGGCAAATACAGACTTAAGGCAACTGGTCCGTTGGTAAGCGATCCTGAAGGCACCGGTTTCTCTCCGGCTACTTCTTGGACTGTTATAACGGCCAGCATGCTTAAGGATGGTAAGCTCGAATTAAGAGACAGCCCGAATAGCGCCTTCGGACGTTCGTTCCATATCCAGAAAATAGGGCCGTCCCCTGAGTATGATAGTGAAATTCAGTCAATACTGGCTGTTTATAAATACAATTTAGACACGACCGGTATTCCGAAGGAAGTTGTATCGGCGTCCGCAGACACTATCGCAATCGAATTCACAGGGCTTTCAAACGGACGTCCTTATGAATACTCTCTTGATGATGTAACATTCTATGATGTTCCTGCTGTAACAGATGGCAAGAGTGGTGCCTTTAACGTACCAAAAACTGCAGAGAAACTTTACTTGAGGCTTAAAGGTGCATTTGTGAGCAACACTTATGTTTTCCAATCTCCGTCTAAGGTACACGATATACTGTTCATTAATCCTCGTGGTAAGACATTTAAACTAACCTCAGCATCTGCTACCTCCGGATGGACGTATAAGGCAGTTGCAACCGTATTTGACCAATTCGGCGATCCGATGCCAAGCGAAGTAGCCACGTTTGCACTAAAAACACCGGTACAAGGCATTACGATTAATCAAGCAACCGGTGACACAACTATAGCAAGCACTGTACCTGTTGGTACAAAGTTCACCGTTGTTGCAACATCCTTATCCTCTGCAACCTCTCCGAATGTTTTCACAGCGGAATTGGATGTAACGGTTAAGAATTCATTGACAACGTTTGAATTAAAAGGCAATGTCACAACGGGAGACGTACCTGTTGCAAGAACGAAACAGCTTGAAGTTATGGTTGAGCCTGCAGGCGCAGACAAACGCGTTATCTGGACTTCCAGCGACAGTTCAATTGCAGAAGTTAACATCGATGGTATCATTACCGGCATGGCTACAGGAACCGCAACCATAACCGGCGTATCAAAGGTAGATTCTTCAAAGACTGTTACATTTAACGTAACCGTTTCTGCGGAGCCTCAAAGACCCGCAGAGCCTTCTGAGATGAGAGCTGTATGGGTTTCGTTCCTTGAATATTCGGATGCACGTCCGAGTGAGAGCGGCAATTATATGCCGATAATTCAAGGCCAAACACCTACACAAGCTATGGCAAATATTGATGAAGCTATAGCAAATATCAAGGGCCTTGGGTTAAACACAGTTATCCTCCATGCAATTTCGCATGCGGACGCTCACTATAATTCAACATTATTCCCAAGCTCGGTATATTCATCAATGAATCCCTCTGGAATAGCCAAACAGGGCGACAGAGATATGACCGGAAGTTGGGATCCGTTCGGCTATTTCGTAAACAAAGCGACTTCCGAAGGGCTTGAGGTTCATGCTTGGTTTAATCCTTACAGAATAGGTGTTACAAGGGATAAACTTGCAGAAAACCACATTGCGTTGCAATGGCTTGACTCAACGGATCCGGTTGCAAAAGATAACGTTATAACAACCACACAAACAGGCAGCACCCTTGCTTTCAATCCTGCTCGTACAGAGGTTATGGATTACATCGTATCCGGAATCCAGGAAGTTATTGACAAGTATGGGGATAAGCTTACAGCTATTCATATGGACGATTATTTCTATCCTACAACCGCTGATTACATTGATCAAATGGCATATGATGAATATGTTCTTGATGGCGGAACGATGAGCAAGAAGGATTGGAGATTTGATAACGTAAACAGGTTGGTTAAAAAGATTTATAACGCTGTACACAATAATACCAAAAATTCCAATCTTGTATTTGGTTTAAGCCCACAGGGTAACTATGACAACAACTACACACAACAGTTTGCGGACGTAACCACATGGGTTACAAAGCCCGGATATGTAGACTATATTGTTCCTCAATTATACTGGGGCTTTAAGCATTCCTCTGCTCCATTCGCAAGGCTTTCTCAAGAATGGGTTGACCGTGTTAAACTTCCTAACGTATCGCTTTATATCGGTCTTGGCGTTTACAGAATCGGTACAAAGGATGGCTCGACAGCTGCTCCTTATGAGTGGAGAACTGACACCGAGATATTAAAGCGTATGATAGAAACAACTCGTACAACAAGCAGTAAAGTTACGGCTGGTATAGGAATAAAGGGTGTCATGTTATTTGATTATCGAACTTTATTCAGACCGTCATTTGATGCTGTAACACATGAAGGTATAACATTTGCAAACTTAAAGGCACTTACCGATGCAGAAGTTGCAGCTATAAAGAGCGTATTCCGAGGAACACTTTCAAGAACTACCGTTACATTCAACACAACAGCTAAGCCAACCGGCATTGATGCAAGCGCAACTGTAAGTGATATAGTAATTAAACATGCAGCGCCTGATACAGGCACAAAGGGCGAAGCTAAGCAAAACGGAACTCCGTTTGTAAACGGTAGTGAGTTGTTACCTGGTAAATACATCTTCTATCTGTCAGTTAACATCACGGGTAATGCGGATTCTTCTAAAGATGGCGCTTACAGAGCGTTCCCTGAGGTAACCGTGACAGACACCGCTGTAACCGTTACTGTGGCTGCTGGTGACTGGGAGAAGGATCTTCCACCTCAAAAACTTACAGGAAAGCCTAACTTCACGGTTGACCCTGTAACTGGTAAGACTAAAGAAACCGTATCATCTAAGTATGAGTATGCAACTTCTACATCTTCCGGAAAAACAAGTATAACCGGTCCAACAGATATTCCAACTACAGGATGGAATGATTGCGATGGAACAGAGTTGACTTTGGACAAAGGACTTTATGGCAAATACACATTTATCAGAGAAAAGGGCGATGGTGTTCTAACTTCATCCGGTGATGCACAGATTTTCAGAGTTTATGAGTATACTGGTGATGCTGTGCCTACTATAGCTTACGGTACTGACCCAATGGTTAATTTTACAGGCCTTAACTCCTCTGTATCTTCCAGAATATATGCGTATAGACTGCTTAACGCAGATAATTCCGTATTGAAAGACTGGGCTGATCTAGTAAGAGATCCTTCTATTACCTTGAATACCGTAAGTGCACAAATATCTGTAACGGAAGGTGGGATTAGAGCAGCAAAGATTGAGGTAAGAATTAAAGGAGTTGTAAACACAACAATAAATCCAATTACAGGTACAGGAGATACTTACCTTCAGTTACTTAAAGGCTCTTACGACATACCGCAAACCTTCAGCATGACCTTTGATTTATCACCTAACTTCGGAATACAAACGACATCTCCTGCAGCACTTCAATTCAAAGAAAACACCTCAGAAACTACAGAACCCGATGACGAGCTAGTCAACGAGGGTGCAGATGGGGCTACAGAAGATGACGTAGTATCCGAAGATGATGTAGTTGGGGATGACGAATCCGATGGAGAGCCAGACCAAGGCACATCTGACGATGCGGTAAATGAAGATGAAGCAGATGATGAGGCTGTGGAAGGCATTGAGCCTGACGATGAGATCACAGAGGGCATTGAACCTGAGGTTGGCCCATCAGATGAAGAGCCTTCGAATGATGAGGTTATTGTAGAATAATCATCTAAAAGTAAGCGGCTAATATATTTAGTCGGACACAAATTAAGGGGATGTAGCAAAATTCGCATTTTGCTACATCCCCTTTTTCAATATCATTAACTATTGTTAAACACAAATAAAATGCGTATAGTAACATGCATTACGAAACGTTAAAACCAAATGGATGGTTGAAGCAATCTATTGAAAATATAGGCGTAAACTGGATAATCACACGGTGAGAAGAACTCTTACTATTCCATCATGGACTAACGAACAGGCACAACCAAATTATTTCTGTAAAAAACAAGAGGCAATTGTGAATCCGAAAAACTAGGACTACAATTGCCTCTTTATTATATTACCTCGGATACGCGTTCAATTGGTATATACATTATTGAAGAAGTTTACTCTATTAGAGTAGCCGTTTGATACAAGTTTTTTCTCAGCTATAATACTGCGCTTGGGCATTCCAGAGTTCGTAATATTTGCCGCTCTCGTCGGCGATGAGGGTTTCGTGGTTTCCTCTTTGAATAAGCTCGCCGTTGTGGAAGACGACAATATCATCACAGAAACGACAACTGGATAGGCGGTGAGAGATGTATATTGCTGTCTTGTCCCCCACGATGTCGTTAAACTTTGAATAAATCTCGAACTCTGCGACAGGGTCGAGTGCAGCTGTGGGTTCGTCCAGTATGATAAAGGCAGAATTCTTATACAAAGCTCTTGCAAGAGCGATTTTTTGTGCCTCGCCGCCCGAAATGTCAACACCGTCTTCCTCAAAGTCCTTGTACAAGTGGGTTTCGATACCCTTGGGCATGCTGTCAAGCTTTGTAGAGAAACCTGATTTCGATAGGGTGCTCTTTACCCTGTCCACATCGTAATTCACACTTGCCGCGACATTTTGGCTCAAGGTAAACGGAAGTAGCTTGAAGTCCTGAAAAACAACGCTGAAGATAGCTGTGTATTCATCGTAATTATATTTCTTAATGTCGATTCCGTTCAAGGTTATCATCCCCTCTGTGGGGTCGTATAAACGACAAAGCAGCTTAATCATTGTGGTTTTTCCACTGCCGTTTATGCCAACCACAGCTACACGCCGCCCTATGTTGAATTTGAGGTTTATGTTTTTTAACACATAGGTCTCACTTCCCGGATATTTGAAGGATACATTTTTGAATTCAATCAGGTATTCATTGTCATCACGCTTTTCCACAGATAATGTGCCTTGATATTTTTTGTTGGGTATATCAAGGAATTTGAAAACCTTATCCAGAAATGGGTTGTTGTTTATAAGCGCACCAACATTTGTGAGTACAGATGCAAAGCCTGTACTAAACTGTGATATCGCACCCGCATACTGAACTATACCTCCGATACTAAACGCGCCCGCAATGGCTTTTAACGCAACAAACAGGTATATGAGTCCGTTTGCAAGGTAAGACACACCTGTGCTTAAGGCAACAAATTTTGCGTTATATTTTGCATAATAGGTGTACATTTTGACAGGGTTATTCCGCAAAGCCGCTTCGTCAATTAATCGTTTCTGGTCGTATATTCTAATGTCCTTTGCGTTTTCATTTCCGCTTGCCATTTCGAAAAAATAAAAGCTGAAAATGCGATTGGTTTTATTGTTATCATGTGTGGCCTTTGACCATATTTTCCCACCAACCATAGACAGATAGGGCGCAAGAAACATTGAGCAAGATAGAATCAATATCACAAAAACAAAAGAAAGCGGAGAATCCAGATATGAAAGCGGTGAACCCTCAGGAACCTTTAGTGTGAACAACGAAAATGCCATCGCAATTGATAAAGCAATCTGAATAAGCCCTGTTATTATTCTGTCATAAACATAGGACAGATTAGCCAATCCGAAACCCATGCCGTTTTGGTGTTGACGTATTTCAGAATATTGCTTTTGAATTTCAGGATTTTCAACATCAATATAGTCCATCGACAGCATCTTTTTCGTATAAATATGCCACATTGATGTCCGAGTTGGGTTGTCACAATGGTATGACCAACGTGTCAAGGCGCTTTTGATAAGCATTGTAATAAGGTTTAAGCCGATGGTCATAGACACAAGAAGGATAAGCCTGTCTTTACTCCTTTCACCGGACAGCTCGTTTAATATCTGCGCAGAAAAATAGATATTGATAAACGGAACCGCCGCATTAAATATGCTTGAAATGGTTTTTGAAAGTATTAGAGGCTTTGGAAATGAATTGAAAAGCTTGTAACCCCGTAATATAAGTTTTATATCTTTCATAAAAGCTCATCCTCCTTGCCTTCCTTATAGTATTTGCTCTGCAATTCAAATAGCTCTGCATATTTTCCACCAAGTTTTAAAAGCTCACTATGTGTTCCACACTCTATGATTGTCTTATTGCCGATAAGCACAATGCGGTCGCAAAACCTTGTTGATGCAAGGCGGTGAGAAATGTAGACTGAGGTTTTGCCAGCTGAAAGCTCGTTATAGCGTTCATACAGTCGGCTTTCCGCAATGGGGTCAAGTGCGGCTGAGGGTTCATCCAATATCAAAATCGGAGAATCCTTATACAATGCTCGCCCAAGCATAAGACGCTGGGTTTCACCGCCCGAAAGCTCCACAGCTTCATCATGCACATTTTTTACAAGCAGTGAGTCTGTACCGTTCGGCAGGCAGCCTATCTTTTCATAAATATCCGCAAGCTTAAGGCAATGTTCAAGCCTTTCCTTATCAATTTCATTTTCCAAAAGTTGTGACACGTTTTGACCTATGGATATAGGAAGGATGTTGAACTCCTGGAAAACAGCCTTAAAAAGCGTGTAATACTGTTTTCTGTTATATTTACGTATATCCTCACCATTCAATAGGACAGCCCCATCTGTTGGGTCATAAAAACCGCAGAGAAGTTTAACAATGGTTGTTTTTCCGGCACCATTTAAACCTACAACCGCAAGCTTTTCCCCAGGGCTTATCACAAGGTTGATATTTTCCAGAGTGTTTTCTTCGGCACCACTATAACGAAAGCTTACGTTTCTAAGCTCAAGGGAATATGCTTTTCCGTTTTCAGCTTGTATGGGCTCTCCTTCGTCATACTTAAATTTATCAGGAAATTCCAGATATTCGCGCAAACGGCAGTAATCCAGGCTGCATTTTGTAAGGTTAGAATATTCGTTCAAAATGCCCATAATCCAGCCTGAAAAGCCTCCAATTGCAGCGAATAAGAGAATAAAGTTATCCACAGAAAGCCCATTGTTCAAAACCAACCCGATAAGATAGATATAAGCCACACCCTCACGCATAAAAGTCCCCACACAATCAGCCGCATCCGCAAGAAACTGTCTTATTTCCACTCTCTTGTTAAAGTCTAGTGAAAGCTTCAAGTTCGTGTTATAAACGTCTCGTAACCAATCTGTCATGGCAAAAAGTCTTATATCCTTAGCCAAGTCATAATTGTAACCCAATCTGTTTATGTACCAAATACGTTTGTTACATTCCGCCAATTCGCTGTCATGGTCATGCCGCCACTTATTCGCCCATCTTCTGACCATAACCCCTAAAACTGTAGTTATTGCAGTAATAAGCAATATCACAGGGTTTACAGAAACTAAAAGAACAATATAAATAATAAACCCAAGAACATTAACACCCATATTCACAAAACAATAATAAATCTGCTCTGCTGAGGATGAGTTGTTATTCGTGACATCGTAAGCCTTTTGTTTCGCGTCTGTAAATTCCTTGTTTTCTAAGTTTGCATAGTCTGTTGTTATGGCCTTTACTAAAATATCATAGCAATTCTTAATTCGTAGCCCTATACGTCTTGGTTGAACGCTTGAATTAAAGTAGCTACTAATAGACTGTAATATCACCATTACACTGGTAAGGGTAAGAACAGTAATAACAAGGGTTTTAACCGAAACCCCTGAGGTTATTTGCGCAACAACGGTTTTAGGAAGAAACAATGTTAAAACTCCGATAGCAACCGTGAGTAATATCTGCGCAAGTATAACAAACAAAACGACCTTATCCCTAGCCCATGCCTTTTGAATAACGTAGCAACAGTTTTGCCAGACACTGTACTTCGGCTTTTCTTTCTTTTTCTTTTCCAAGATTATCAGCTCCATTCTGCGGATATTGTCACCTCTATAAAACGCCTCACTTTTTCGTGTTATCGTTGCAGCAACTACTCGACAAAGTCAAAGCAGGGTTTTTAGAGGTTTCTATTTTATCACAACTAGAACCGAATAGCAGGTTTTGTACGCAGAATGCTCTGCTGAGTACGCAATTTACACTGTCCCAACCGGAAGAAGAATTTCGGTTGAAAACGCACCTGGTTCATAGTTTCGTTTGCAGTAGCCTTCATATTTTGCACAGATTTTATCAATCCGCATAAGTCCGAAACCATGTGAGGAGCTGTTCTTTGTGGACAAAAAACGTCCTGCAGTTTTTTTGATTTCCGTGCAGACCGTGTTGGTAACACAGATATATAATTGATGCCCCTTCATTCCCATATAGACACGAACAAACGGGTGGTCAAAATCCGGAGTTCTCTGAGCTTGATGCGCACTGCAAGCCTCTATAGCGTTATCAAGCAGATTTCCCATAAGAACACATAAATCCACATCACTTATCAAAAGCGAATT
The DNA here is from genome assembly GCA_964412725.1 of uncultured Eubacteriales bacterium. Lineage (GTDB taxonomy): Bacteria > Bacillota > Clostridia > Lachnospirales > CAYPQA01 > CAYPQA01. Next base: position 3,623 of record CAYPQA010000068.1, on the reverse strand, counting down.
CGGTACATTCGCTTTGATATTAACTTCTATGTCTTTATGTTTTGCAAGAGAAAGCTTACTATTAAGAATTGCATCAAGCATAACGTTACCTGTACGAACGAGCTTATCAACCGACTTCAAATCTTCCTCAAGTCTATCACAATATTCATTCAGTTTGTCAAGCTCTCCAAGCGCAATACATGCCTTTATTGCTTGTATGTGATTGTGGAAGTCATGTCGCCAGCCACGCATCTGGCGATAAATATTCTCAACCTCGTCACAATGCTTGGATATAAGCTCGTTTTGATATTCCGCTATCTTTTTACTCAAACGTTTTTGAAACATACTATACCATCACCTCGGTTCCATACTATTTCATCGTGCGTTATCTTGTCAACAAAAAAAGCAGAGGCTAATTTTTGCACTCTGCTTTTGAATTATTGGGCTTTTACAACTGTTAAAGAGAAATGTTAAAGTCACGTTTTAATTCTACAACAATTTAAGCAAAATAGAGGTCAACACCTCTTGCGAGTCCTGATAAAAGTAAGTATATCCGCTATTGATTGCTTTTGTTATCTCGTTTCGTAGCTGTGCTTTGATGTAAGAGATTTTGTCCTCTGGAATAACTCTTTGTCCTGTCACCATACAAATTTTGGTTTCATAAATCATCTCCCTATATACGCAGTAATGTAAACTTTATTACAGTTATTGCGAGGTGAAGAACAATGATGATAAAAGAAGCTATTGTTGCAAGATTCCAAGACTTGTGTCGCAAAGAAAACATAAAATACAATGAATTGGTGGTTCGGGCAGGAGTTACGCCCTCTATCATTTACAGTATGATGGACGAAAACCACAAGGATCTATCTGTCTTGACTGTTAAAAAATTATGTGACGACTTGGATATTTCTGTGATTGACTTTTTCAATGATGACTTGTTTAAAGATTTAGAACAGGAAATAAAGTAATCAAGCTGTCCATGATTTCATGGAAAAAATTTTATAAAAGCCTGATTGGCGGCCTCATATAAATCTCGTGAAATGGGAACCTCTGTCATATCGTCTAATACAACGGAGGTTCTTGTGATTTTCCGAACATATTTAAAGCCAATAATAAACGAACGCTGGCAACGGAAAAATCCGTTATCCAGCGTTTTTTGTATAACGGACAAATTCATTTTTGTCTTGTATTCATGAAAGGTCGTTCGCAAAATTACATAATGTCCCTGTGCCTCGATGTATCGTATCTCAGAAAAAGGTATCCTATGCATTTCGCCGTTAATGCTTAAGAAAAGTGATTGCTCCGTTTGCCTGATATTTTTAATAGCTCTGTCCAACACTTCAAATAGTTTGTCCTTCTTAACCGGCTTCATAAGGTAATGTAGCGCCGATACGTCATAACCATCAGAGATAAAATCAGGATATCCTGTTATAAATACAATCCGAAGACTGTCATTCTCTGCGCGAATTTTTCGTGCAAGCTCTATGCCGTCAAGTTTTTTCATTTGAATATCCAGAAGTAAGATATCAACATCTTTGTCTCCCTCATATTGGAACAAAAAACTTTCAGCGCTCTCGTAGCAAGATAAACGCACCATAAAATCGTGCTTATCTGCCCATTTTCGTACAAGCATTGATAGGTACTGTATTTCGGTAATTTCATCGTCGCAAATAGCTATAGAAATATTCTCAGACATGTTTAGCCTCACCCCGAATCCAAGTCGTTTCATTGTACATTATCTTGTCAACAAAAAAGCAGAGACTAATTTTTAGCACTCTGCTTTTTATATAAATTCATTAACTTCAGCTCAAGATTTTTTTCAATTGTAACATTGCAGTCCCAAGCACTTCTTTTGGGCAAGTAATATTTATTCTCTGAAAGCCAGTGCCTTCCTCGCCAAATCTAGTTCCGTTATCAAGCCAAAGCTTAGCTTTGTTCAAAATCAGGTTGTCAAGCTCATTTTGGCTAAGCTCTAACTCCCTGAAATCAAGCCAAAGCAAATATGTACCTTCCGGCTCAACCAACTTTATCTGTGGGAATTGTTCTGATAAAAATTCACGCACAAATTTAACATTATTGGTTAAATATTCCTTTAATTGCTTAAGCCACGTTTCTCCATGCTGATATGCTGTTTGACACGCAACAAGACCCAATGTGTTAAGTTGACTGTAACCAATTTTACTGATTTCAAGATTGAATTTTCGGCGAATTTCTTTGTTGGCAATAAAAATATTTGATACCTGAAGCCCTGCGAGATTAAATGTTTTGCTTGGTGCCGTACAGATAATTGAATTGTTCAAAAATCCATCATTTAGACTGCCAAAAACATGGTGTTTAAATCCATTATAAACAAAGTCACAGTGCATTTCGTCTGATACTACAATGCAGTTGTAACGTAAACAGATTTCGCCCATTCTTGTGAGCTCATCCTTAGTCCACACACGTCCGACAGGATTGTGCGGACTGCAAAGGATAAATAGCTTGACTTTATTTTCTGCAATTTTACGTTCAAAATCATCAAAATCTATGTGATATTTTCCGTCCTTATATATAAGCGGATTGTTGATTAGTTTGCGCTCATTATTTTCAATTACCTCGGAGAAAGGAGGATATACAGGTCTTTGAATCAGAACTGCATCTCCTTTTTCAGTTAACGCGCGTACAGCAGTAGCAAGCGCAAAAACTACACCCGGAGTTTTAGTAAGCCATTCATTCTCAATCTCAAAATCAAATTTATTTACAAACCAGTTTCTTAGGGCGTTAAAATATTCGTCTTTTACTTCGGTGTAACCAAATATGCCATGCTCTACGGTTTTGATAAGTGCCTCTCTGACCTCTATGAGTGTCCTAAAATCCATATCCGCAACCCAAAGAGGAAATGTATCCTCAGGTTTTCCATACTCTAATGCAAAGTCATATTTGAGTGAATTTGTACCCTTGCGTTGAATTATTTCATCAAAATTGTATTTCATAAGCTCTCCTCTTATATATAGTACATATATCCTTGAGCATCTTTGAGACTTTTTGCCTTTTTTGCAATGTCATCAAGGGATATGTTTGTCAAAATGTCTTTTAAGGAATTATCTATTATATCAAAAACGATCTCTTGCATAGCTCTCTCAATACTTTCATCGCTTTCATCGACTGTGTTCTCTGTTTTTTCAAAAATGGTGGTTTCGATAGAAGATAAAATTTCAAAAACCGAGATTTCCTTTGCCGCCCTTGATAAATGATAACCACCTTGTGAGCCTTTTGTGGATGTGATAATACCACCACGCTTCAATAGCGAAAACACTTGTTCGAGATATATTTTTGAAATTCTCAAATTTTCAGATAAGCTTATTAGCTTTGTGCAGGCTTCACTATCAGGATTTTGAGTCATACTAACTAAAGCGGCAAGTCCATAACGTGCTTTTGAAGATATTTTCAAATCACCACCACCTTAAACATATTAATAATATATGTATTATATTGTAAATCTAAAATCAAGTCAATACATATTTATAATATATGTAAAACCGCATAACTCTCTTGACAAAAACAGAATTATGGTGTATTTTCTAAAACATAGTATTCATATATACTATATAATATCATCCCAAAATTAACGCTACCACCAATGAACCAACCATCAAGGGTAAAGA
>CAYPQA010000067.1:0-14099 GCA_964412725.1 uncultured Eubacteriales bacterium | reverse complement strand
CATCGCCTGTCTAAATGCAAGTTGTTGGAAGTAACTGGAAATTAGAATGCCGTGGTCCGTTACAGGCTTGATAGTAGAAACTGTTAGCCAAAGACAAGGGTGTCCGTTGTGAGACTGAATCTTAAGGAAGTCGGCGACAAAATCTCGGTCTGACGAACAGAAATCAGATATAAGTCATATACAAGACGGACGAGTTTGCACAACAAAACAAAGTCTGAGCGAAGAGGTACGCTTATACTACTCGATTAAGAATGGGACACCAAACTAGCCCTTTTTCATTACAAGCTTCTTCTCTTTTATTTCATTTCGGTAATCTGTAGGGGACATATTCATTTTGGCTGTAAACTGCTTTATGAAGTAGGTATCGGTTTTAAAGCCGGTTGCCTCTGCAATTTCAGACAGCTTTAAATTTGTATGTGAGAGGGTCTCACAAGCAACCTTTATCCTATAAAAAAGAAGATAGTCCATAACTGTTCTATCTACTTGCTCTTTGAACTTGCGATTTAACGTGGTTCGATTCAAGTGAACAAGCTTACAAAAGTCATCTAGCGTTAACTCATTTTGATAGTTTATATGGATGTATTCAAGCACTACATTGACCGGAGATTTTTCGGGCTTTGTAGTGCTTTTTTTGTAAAGACCCATATAAATGTCGTCTATCAGATAAAGCGATTGCAAAAGATAGCGGCGTATACGGCAAGTCCAGTATCCGTCACTTTGGGCATGAGTCTCTGTTCCCATAATAGAAAGCCATTCGCTTATGCGAAGATAGGTTTGTGGCGGTAAATCTAAATAGCCTTTGTAAGCCTCGTTTCTTGTCAAGAACATGTTTAACATATTTTTGTCGTGTTGGTCCTCAAGCTCAATAAAGCTTCCTTTTTTGAAAGCTTCAAAGGTAAGCGCAGAATTAATAAAGATTGGATTAAACGAAAACGACTTTGCAGACAGCCTATTTTGTTCAACAAGCTTTACACTGTCGTAAAATGAAAAAAGCATTACACACGGAGCTGTTAGAGTAACTGCTTCGTTGTTTAATAGAAAGCTAGCGTGTCCGTTGGATATAAGAACCAGCGTTACACGCTCTGCCAATGGTTGCGTTTCAAATGTCTCGTGCACATTAAACTCAATGGGCACAATGCGTTCCCTATGCCTGTCGTTTTGTGGCATGTTTGCACCTCGTTGCGGATAGTATAGTTAAAAACTTGATATATGCCATTGTACCATAAGATTAAAACATTACAATATAATCAAATACAAAATAGAGGATGGATGTTTATGAGTAGAATGTTTAGGAACATAAATAAAAGTTTTGGTCGGGCTTATTTAAAATATGTAATTAAAAGCCCTGTGTTTTTTTATTGCTTTCTTATTGTGGGCGTTGGAATTTTTTTGTATATGACACTTACGATTAGGCTGGATGTCTCAAGAGGATTTGAGACTGACACGGTGTCCTTGTTTGAAAAAATCTTTTTAAAGGCAGGTAAGATGGAATGAATAAAAAGTTGAACTATTTTACTGCTATTGAATTTTTATCAAAATACATAGGAAAGCATAAGCAGAATTTTATTATGTTTTATTTTGGATGGCTTTTTGATTCGGCTCTGTCTGTGACTATGCCTATCTTGTTCGGCATCATGATAGATGAAATTGTCTACTATCAAAACATGGATTCATTTATAAAGATAAGCCTTGTGTTTGTTGTTATGACATTGTTCTCCTGTCTTTTATACTTCTTTATCTACGCACAGCACCATTATTTGATGAGCATGTACACCTTTGATATAAAGAAGGATATCTTTGACCACTTACAAAAATGCGATCCCAGCTATCTGAGCAGTGCGTCTAGCGGCGATATTGTCCAGACGGTACAGCATTATTCAAGCGAATGCATGCACTTTGTAATCCGTAATATTATTCACCTATTCAATGGCATTTTGATGATGCTTTTAATTACGATTTATTTGTTTATAATCAACCCTGTGATTGGATTGTTTGTAGTTGTTGCGGCGCCTGTGTCTGTGTTTATAAGCGCTAGGTTTGGAAAGAAAATTCGGGATTATGGCGATAGGCAGCGCGAATACTTCGGAACGTATATTTCTTGGGCTTTTGAAATGCTGTCTGCAATTAGAGATATAAGAATGCTCGGTGCAACGTGTAAAACCAACAAGGAATTTGTGAAAAATCATAGGAAGATGTTTGACGTAAATATTAAGTCCAAAATCTCAACCCTAACAGCTGAAAACATCATAAGCTTTACGAATTTGTTTATAAAGCTTTGTATCTTCCTATTCGCTGGCTTTCAAGCGCAAAATGGCAACATAACTATAGGATTGCTTACGTCAATCGTTGCTTTTTATGAATTATTGTCGAATAAAATCAAATGGAGTAGCTCCTCATTTCTTGATTCTCAAATGCGTGTGTCTTATATACAACGTATTTATGAATTTATGCATTCACCAACAGAGGATGCTTGGACGGGTAAAGCTGAACTAAAGGTCAAAGAGGGGCGGGTTTCCTTACATAACATTTGTTTCTCATACGATAAAGGCCATAGGATTTTTGACAATTTTTCTCTGGATATTGCGGCAGGAACGCATTTTGCTCTTGTGGGCAAAAGCGGCTCGGGTAAGACAACACTGGCTTATATGCTTATAGGGTTTTACCGCCCTGAAAGCGGGTATATTGAAATCGACGGGCAAAGGCTTTCTGATTGCTCATTAAAATCAATCCGCGACCAAATTGGTATTATTCAGCAGGATGTACTTATTTTTGACGGAACTATCCGCGAAAACCTGTTGCTTGGTAATCGCCGTGCCGGAGAGGATGACATGATTGATGCCGCTTTGCGTGCGGGCATATGGACGTTTATATCATCTTTGCCAAACGGCTTGGATACGATTATTGGCAAGTGCGGTATGGGGCTTTCAGGCGGGCAGAAACAGCGAATTGCAATTGCACGAATTTATTTGAAGGATCCAAAAATTATTATCTTTGATGAGGCAACCTCTGCATTGGACAGCGAGACTGAGGAGCAAATCCACTCTGCTTGGAAAAGCGTTCTAAAAGGGCGAACCTCTTTGGTTATTGCACACAGGCAAAGCTCGGTTGACCTATGTGAGCAGGTTGCATTTATGGAGGAGTGTTATGCGTGATACTTTATTTAAAAAGACTCATTACCGGTTGAAGGTTATTCGCTCGCTAATGCCTTTTGCACACGGCGTTAAAAGGTTTTTTGTTATAAATATTTTTGTTAGCCTTGCAGTTATGGCTGTCTCGTTTGTTACACCTATATTTTATAGGCTATTTATTAATCAAGTAATTCTAAACCGAAGTTTTAGCCATATGACGGCTGTGGTTGTGGGATATCTGGGTCTGTTTGTTGCGGGTGTGGGGTTGGCATATCTTAAGAATTATTGTAATAACCGACTTCTTAACCGCACTCTATTTCAAGCGAAGCTTAAAATATGGAAAGGCTTTTTTGACTTGCCTTTGTCAGATATAGAAAGCAAGAGTATAGGTGACATGAAAATGAGGCTTGAAGACGACACTGTGTATATTGCGGATTTTGGTGGTGTGCAGACAATTGACTATATGATTGCATTCTTAACTATGTTGGTAAGCGCGGGGTTGCTGTTTTTTATAGACTGGCGGCTTTGGGCGTTTTCGATAACATCCATCCCCTTTACCTTCTGGATTGACCATGTCTTAAGCAACCGCGAACGTGTACTCAATGCGTCCAACCGTGAGAATAATCAAAAGCTATCCTCTTGGCTGCACGCCTCGGTACAAGGCTGGCGTGAGATAAAGGCGCTTAATCTGCAAAAACACCAATCCATACGCTTTGTTGGCTTTCTGCATAATTTTGCCCTTTACTTCGGCACATGGATTAACTACTGGGTTGCGCGTCATATTATTATTCCAAAAATCAAAGATGAGTTCTTCATGCAATTTGGGTTATATTTTTTGGGAGGGCTTTTGATTATAGACGGGCGACTAATGATTGGTGATTTGCTTATGTTTGCTTTGTACTATAATATTCTTTCTCAGGCCGTTAAAACAGTATCCGGCACGGATGCAGAGCTTCAAGCCAATATGACGCATACAGACAGGCTTCTGGAGGAATTGAGACGGAAAACTTCTGAAGAAGGCAAAAAGGTTACACCATCTGGAGCCGAACATATTATTTTTGAACAGGTGTCGTTTGCTTATCCTAATGCGCAGAGGGATGTTATTAATAATTTGAATCTTCGTATAAACAAAGGTGAGCGCGTTGCAATTACAGGCAAGAGCGGTTCAGGCAAGACAACCATACTTAAGCTAATGACAGGCATACTGACGCCAACATCAGGTAGAGTAATTTTTTCAGGCGTTGACCTTCAGAATGCAAACCTATCATCTATTCAAAGTAGAATAGGCTTTGTAATGCAAGAGAATACTTTGTTTAACACAACAATTCGAGAGAACCTTCTATACGGAAAGCAGAACGCAACCGACAGCGAGCTGCTGGAGGCTTGCCGAAAGGCTTATATTTATGATTATGTGAAAGACTTACCCAACGGACTTGATGAGGTTATAGGCGAGCGCGGCATAAAGCTATCCGGTGGCCAACGCCAACGTATTATACTTGCACGGTTATTCCTACGAGATGTGGATATTTTTATCTTTGATGAGGCAACAAGCGCACTTGACCAATACAGCGAAAGCATTGTCCACGATGCAATCCGAAGTATCTCCAAAGGCAAAACAATTATCGTGGTTTCACATCGTGAGTCGTCGCTTGAACTATGTGAAAGGCAGCTTGTGATTGATACCGCAATTTGAAATTTTGTTTGCATAACTCTTGGAATTATTCTATACTATTTTAAAATAATTTTCAGCGAAGTTGTTATAAGGCGTTGAGAAATCATATGACAAAACTGAACTTTTAAAATCGGAATAAGCGGGAGGATTTATGGCTAAAGTTGGCAAGAAATACTATGCGGTTAGAAAAGGGCACAAGGTTGGGATTTTTAACTCATGGGCAGAATGCAAGGCACAGGTTGACGGATTTTCGGGTGCGGAATACAAAGGTTTTGCAACCTTGGATGAAGCCAATGCATTTATGGGTATTAGCGTAAATAAAGCTAAGGCATCCAAAAGTGAAGCTGTAGCCTATGTTGACGGGAGCTTTGACATAAAAACTCATGCATATTCCTACGGTGTTGTTATGTTCTATAACGAGAATGAGGAGCATTTTAAAAAACGTTTTGACGAAGATGAACTTGCGTCTATGCGCAACGTTGCGGGAGAAATAAAAGGCGCGGAGTTTGCAATGCAATTTTGTGTGGACAGGCATATTAAAAGTCTGGACATCTATTATGACTACGAGGGTATAGAAAAATGGTGTACGGGTGTTTGGAAGGCCACAAAGGACGGTACCATGGCTTATCAGGATTTTTTCAAGAGTATAAATGACAAGCTTCAGGTTAATTTTATCAAGGTTGCAGGACACTCCGGTGACAAGTATAACGACCTTGCGGATATGCTCGCAAAGTCTGCGTTAGGGCTTGTATAAAAAAGTTTATTTATGAAACAGGCCACAAATTAAAAAGAGAAAATGGGGTGCATTATGAGGATTAGGAAAGCTTTTGCAATTCTTGTACTGATTTTGTCATGTACATTTGTTATGGGATTTAGCTCACTCGAAGGTGGCGGGAGTGCATTAACTTCGTTTGACAATCAAGACGGGGTTTGGGTGGATGGGCTATTTTTAAGTCAAGATGGAAAAGAGCTATACGGGACTACGGGTGAACTTGCTAATGTCATAATCCCCGATACTGTAAAGGTTATAAAAAGCAATGCTTTTTCAAATAACCTTAACTTAGAGAGTGTGTTTATTCCCGACAGTGTAACAACCATTGAGTCTCTGGCATTTTCATTTTGCTATAACTTGAAATATGTAAACTTTCCATATAGCTTACAAACAATAGAAAAGCAAGCTTTTATGTGGTGTGAAGCTATTACGGACATAAGCCTGCCATATGGTTTGACTACAATAGAGGAGAATACGTTTTTTTGGTGCACTAGCTTGAAAAGCGTCTTGCTTCCTGAGACATTAACTTCTATAGGCAGAGCTGCATTCGCTGGTTGTGAAAATCTCCAAAGAGTTGTTCTTCCTTCAAGCTTAGTCTATATTGATGAATTTGCATTTGGGGGCTGTCCCGCTTTAACTGAAATAAACCTGCGTGATGATATTTTATTTGGAAAGGATGTATTTAAAGAAAACCAACGTTTTGAAGCAGTATCGCTTAAGGATGATGAGAACTACGAATACATAGACGGATTAATAATTGGAAAAGAACATAAAAACCTGGCCTTTTGCATGCGCGACAAAAAAGGTGTGTTGATTATACCCGACTACGTGAGGTCTATTGATAGTTATGCCCTCTATGGCTGTAGGGGTTTAACTGAAATTATAATCCCCCAAGGCGTAGAATTTTTAGGTGATTTGGCATTTGCGGATTGCGCAAATCTTTATAAGGTTAAATTACCCGACAGTATAAAATTCATGGGAGAGAAGGTCTTTTTTAACTGTAGAACTTTAAGCGCTTTAAGTATTCCTGGGAGTGTAGCCGCAATAAGAGAGGGCACGTTTAATGGTTGCACGCTTTTATACAATCTAACTATCGGCGAGGGCATAGTCGAAATCGGAAACTCCGCATTTGAAGGCTGTATTTTTTTAAAGTCTGTTATTCTCCCCCAGAGCCTCGTAGAGATTGGTAACCAAGCATTTTTAGCGTGCAAAAACCTTATCAAAATTGATATTCCTGAAGGAGTTACAAAAATTGGTGATTTTGCTTTCTGTTATTGTGAAAACTTAGAGAGTGTTAGTTTGCCCAGCGGGCTGGCATCTTTTGGTAGAGGGGTTTTTGGTGGCTGTTCAGAACTGAAAAGTTTGGAAATTAGCAAAAACGATAATTTTATTGTCCAAGGCGGTTTAATGATAGACAAAGCAAACCATAGCGTTGTTGCAAGTGTTGGCAATAATATTAATTCAATCATTATGGAGGGTATTACGTCAATTGGCGATATGGTGTTTTATGGAAATAAACATCTTTACTCTGTAGAACTGCCAAATAGTTTGACTGAAATTGGAAATGGGGTATTTCAAAATTGTTTTCAACTTGAATTAATAAATTTACCTTCAGGGCTTAAAAGAATGGGGGATTATACCTTTTCAGGATGTGTTAGACTTGAAACTTTAAAAATTCCTGACAGCTTAGAAGATATAGGGCAACTTTCTTTTTTAAACACCAACATTTGGGATATAGAAATCGACAACAATCAAAATTTTTATATGCTAGACAATTTCCTTGTTGACAAGAGATACAATTCGGTCTTATTGGGATTAAGAGACGAAAGAACAGATATTATTATTCCGGAAGGTATTCAATACGTGTCATTAGGTGCATTTGCAAATAATTACTATATAAATAGGGTTGTTGTTCCGAGCAGCACCATATTCATTGCCGAAGGCGCATTTTACAACTGTATAAATTTAAATTCACTAACTATTTCAGACGGAGTAAAAGAAATATATGAAAATGCGTTTTACGATTGCATAGGCCTCTATGAGCTGAGAATTCCAGACACGGTTGAATATATCGCAGATAATGCTTTTGATGGCTGTTACAATATGGTTATATATTGCTATGCCGGTTCCGTTGCAGAAAGTTTTGTAACAAGCAAAGGCATACCTTATATCATTATAGAAAAATAATCTAATTCTAAGGAGAGATTTTATGAAGAAGAGTGCAACATTTTTATTTGTTTTTTTAGTGGTATGCGCCTGTATGACATTTAATATTTCTGCGTCATACTTTATCTCGGACAATCCCAATATTGGTATAGACGGTATCCATTTGCGTCTGAATGATACTCCGGCAATTTATACGGACGGCGTTATCTTTATTCCGGCAAAGGAGGTTCTTGAAAATATAGGCTGTACGGTTTCGTGGGATGATGAGGATAATGAGCTTTGGATTTTTTATACAGGACAGGTCTATAGAATGTCTGTAGGCTCTGCACAGGCAGACGCAAACGGCACTCCTATTGAACTGGACGCGGCTCCGTTCCTTTCGGGTCACACGCCATATGTGCCTTTCATAAGCGTTGGAGAAATGCTTGGGCAAAAGGTTGAAAAGCTCCAAGGCTCCGATATTATAAACATGGGCCCTAGAAATGACCTTACAAAGGATATTGGCTGGTTCATAAACTGTATGAACTCAAACTCCATAGTGAGGGGGAAAAATAAATTTGACGTACCGGGCGGCAACCCAAGAAATAAAGCACAAGTGAAGGGTGCAAAAGAGGCTTTGCAAAGCAGTTGGAATGTAACAGACAGGCAATCTGCGTTGGACATAATTAGCTGGCTTTATGAAGAGGGACACCAAGCGCTGTATTATGAATTTTTGGAAATCGCACAAGAACTTACAGATGAGGACGTAAAATTCCTGGTTAAGAGGGGAGTTTTGGATGAGGATGATATAAACGTGCTTAACACAGCCATGGATATTTATGAGCGTTGGGGAGATACAGGTATTATGGCTTGGGATTTGGGACGCGTTTCACAGGTCGCAGGCTGGGCTTATATAAGCGGGTACATAACCTATGAGGAGTATATACTTTTGTGTACACCCGCCGCAATTGCTGTACAGGAACGTTTCTCAGGCTGGGAGGATTTTGACTTGAATTACGTTTATGGTTCATCAATTTGGCTTAGAAACGGTATGGAAAATCCCAATCCTATGCTCCAACAGCGTATTGACGCACATGATAGGTTTTTATCGCTTATTGAATCCCAATGCGCACCCTGGGACACAGTTCTTTTACCATTAGCGGCTGAATAATGCTTTAAGAAATACTTAGTGTAAAAAGATGGATTTTTTGACTATTAAGAGCAACTTTTTAAGATGTATGAGCTTTGAAGAAACCTTTGGTTTGTAAGAAATCCATTACATTCGGAATAATAGGTTTGAAAAATTGTAATCAAGACGCAAAAAAAGGCTTTTGGCATTAAACAATGCTCAAAAGCCTTTTGCTTGCGCTTAAATTTATAACCTCTTAGCAAACTCTCGAATATGAGTGGCGTCTGTTCCGCAACAACCTCCGTTAATTTTAAGTGGAAATTCATTGTTGAGATTAATCATTTCATCGGCTAAAGCGAGAGCATCTGATGTTATGGTTTGAGAAGACTTTTCCAGTTCTTCCGGAGAGAAATATGCGGCGTTTGCTTGAATGCCTTTGAAACGGTTTCGCACAAGCTCTGTGTCATTGTTTCGCAAGGCATGCTTAAGGATTCTCGGATGTACGCAATTCGTCATATAGCATAGTGGTTTTTTGATTAAGGAATTATCCATAGCGTGGATTGCATCATGTATTGTATGCCCGTCAATTATGGTTCCATTTTCTCTAATCATAAAGCTCACTATATAAGGGAATTCGCTTTTTCAATTTCCGTTGCCAAGCCAATTGTCTCGTCCAATGTCGGCATCAGCGATACAAATAAGAAGTCGATATCAGAAGATTTGAATTCGTCTATTTGCCATGAGTGGTAATCCATTGCCTCATCCTTTGTGAGCTTGCCGTCGCCTGTATACCCATCCCCTTTGCAACCTATATACCCACCAAGATATGCCTCACATCTGTAGCCAGCTATTACCCCTCTCAAAAAATCCGCATAGTCTCTCATAACATTCCTATCTCGATAGGCCGAATTTAACACCCTTTCTTTGCTGGCTCGTCTTGTGTTTGTCATAAGAACAATCGGCAATGAGAAACCCTGAGCCACTTGCAGGTATTCACCATATATCTTTTCCAAAGCCTGTCTTCCTCTTGAATTATAGATGTGGCTTGCGTGCATTATTTCTTTATCTGGTGGAAGTCCGAATTCGTTAGTCGTTCTAAGACCCACTGCACCTTCCGCTAAGATGAGACGAGATGTATTAAAGCACTTGATAAATTCTATTGATGAAATATTTATCGCCTCCATGTAATAAATTGCATAATTATTGACTTTTGCCACGCAAAAATATATAATATTTTTACGTGGCAAAAGTTAAAGTATTATATATTGAAAAATGCGGGCTAAATCACCTCTAAAATCTTAAGAATTTTTACACTATCCCTCATGCCCTGATGATATACAAATTACATTTGTGATACTTCAGTTTCAAGTAACAGATCAAAACAATCTTGTACAAAATTGAAATCGTCAGGGGAAAGCTTAGCCTTGCAATCCTCGTGAATTTTCTCATGCTTTTCTTTTATGAGTTCGTATTGTGGAGTTTTACTAAAGACAATACAGGCGTTTTCGAATAGAATATTCATAAAATCTTCTAATTCTAAATCTATCGCCATATAAAAACCCTCTCTTTCAATATTGTCACTTATTGCTTATACTATAAATCATTACATTTCAAAAGTCGATACTTTTTAAACTATTTAATTACATTATTTGTTTAAATTAGTTATTGTTACATATATATTTTAAAATAGTAATTAATAAACTACCGGAGTGATTGGATTTGGGCATGACCGAAAAGATAAAAATTATATTGATAAAACGAAAAATGTCTGTAAAAGAACTTGCTGAAAAGCTAGACTGTACTTCTCAAAACCTTAGCGGTAAGTTCAAACGTGACAACTTCAACGAGAAGGAACTAGCTGAAATTGCATCTGCCTTGAATTGTACATTTGATGCCAAGTTTATTTTTAATGACACTGGAGAAAGTATTTAATATTTCTTTAAAAACCCCCCATAAGCTTACGGGATTTTACCTGTAAGCTTATGGGGGGTTTTTATTAATTAATCGTTCTATATATGAGGCAACATAATTTCCAAATATCTTGAAGTGATTGGAAACTTGCAGAGGCAAGTTTCCTGCTCTGAACGAACAAGAGATTTACTGAAATTATTGCCGAATATATAAATCATATTATGTATAAATCTATCATCACGCAGACCTTTAAAAACCCTTGCCATATCCACCGAAAAAGGGGACAGTATTCCGCTAATTTGGACAAGAGTTTGATTCAACTTGTTTTTTAAATAAGTATTGAAATCTGAAATTGTATTTCTATATCCGTTCGCTTTTTAATTATTTTTTTATAAAATTATTGCATATTGTTGGACATATGATTTAATTATGGTATAATTAGTAAAATAGTATAATTTGAGTTTTAGCAATAATGGGAAGATATGGAATTAAGCGGCAGTAGTTCAATGAAATTCCAAATAACTATAGGGGTGAATAATAGTGACTCACAATGAAATAGAAAATCAAGATTCTTCTAAAATAAGCAAATTTGAAAGCTATAAAGACAAACTAAAAAGTATTATCTACTATTTGCCAATTTCATTAATATGCACAACTTTTGCATTTATTTTTGGTAAAATTATAGAATCTTACAATTTTTACAACATTATCTTTTTTGCATTCTTTATACCTTTCTTGTTAAGTTCTATTGTAAGAATAACACAGCGAACAAAAAATATTATTAAATATATTAGAAAAATAAAATATGGAAATAAAATTTTAAGAATACTTAATCATCTTTCTATTAACTATGTATTTATTTTAATTTTCTTTGTTTGCTCTTTAATTTCCTTCTACAACACTCCTATCTGGTTAATATCGAGCAATAATATAATTAAGAAATATCATGTGATTTTTAACAACTACATGGAAGGAAAAGATTTTCAACAGTTTTTGATTGAAGTTGACGAGTTGTTGCAATTTACTAAGACTAGGGTTGGCGAAAACTCTGTAGACTATTTTGCGTTGTTAAGTACTAAATGCAGTGCAATAATAAACTCTGATATATTTTATGAGCAAAAGATTAATAATGATTTTCTTAATAATGATTTACCTGAGCTACAACGTTTGGCGGATAGAATATATAAAAACAAAGATATATTATACACTACCTACTTAAATACTATGGCTTTGTATTACTATAATATAGGGGATTATAAGAATTCAAGACAATCCTCTGAAGATATTTTGAATTTTATCGAATTAATTAGTGGGTTTAATTTACTAAAAGAATTTGAAGAACTGAATGATGATGAAGAAAAATTTTCATTTCTTATTGAAAAATACTCAAGCTTTTTGAAATTGTATGGAAGCAGAATTAATGAAAAAGAATTTAAGTTATATTTTTCAACCAGTTTATCTTATTTGTATATTTTAAAAAGCACTAAGGAAATAATGGATAACGAAGCGCTAAATTTTGGGTTATCACCAGATATTTATTTTGCTATTGAGTTTATGAATTATTATTCAAGGATATTTAATAACACGGAAATTTACTACAACTCATTAGAATGCTATAAATTATTAATGCTCATTTCACTTGAAGCTAATAATATGGATACTTTTGAGTATTACTTTTTTGCTCTCGTAAGTAGTATTATGTATCAATCACCTGAAAATATAAAACCTGAAATTCTTATAACCTTATATTCTGTTGTCGATTATATAAACGCGGACAATGCCACAAATTCTATTATGCTTGAACACAAGATTAAGCAATCTGGAATATTAATCACTCCTGAGATTAAATCAATGCTTACGCTTGATGAAGAATCAATTTTTTATATGTACAGTGAGCCAAAAGGTTATTTTGATATTAAAAATTTTCGTGAAGTTATTTTAGCTGCCATCAAGAAATCTACATTGTATTGGTACAATGAGTCTATTTCTGAAAACACTGTAATTGATTCATTTTATAGTTATAAACGAGATAACAACTTTGTTTACACTGAACCGAATGGAACAAATATATATAAATATCTGGAGTATGAAAATAATCTTACCTTTTATTATATTTCCAGCAATAATTTACCCGGTGCTAAAATGAAAATAGATGATTGTGAGAAATTCATTAGTAATTTAAATCCATTCGATAGACGTGTGAAAATTCAAAGATTGAAATTATTGCATAACCAATACAGCTATTATAAATTAGTAGGCCAGAATGTCGAGGCAGAGAATGCTTATTGTGAAATTGGAATTTTATATTTAGAATTGTTCAAAAGATCATTGCCTACAAATTATTTTTATTATTATTAAATGTTATGTAAGTTTATAATTCTTATATTTTTAATATCATACATGATTTTAACAACGTCTACCTACCTTTAATTATGATAAATTAAACTTCTCATTATGAATAGAGGATTATACGAAATCAGGACAAGAAAAAAGCCCTCAAATAAAAGAGAGCTGATTTCGGATAATCCCATAGAACGAAACTGCGGACGGTCTGCGATACACTTTAGCTTTCGCCTTATGGGGAAAGTAATATGATTTTATTTCTAAAACCCACTTGTTTCCAAGGTAAATTTGTAAAATGTATAACAATAACTATCATCAAATAGCAAACAACACTGTTCTAAACTCTAAAATGGCATAGCCTGCCCCTCCTCAATTAAGAGGCAACTTATAGTATTATTAAAATATGCACATATTAGCAAATCAAACGTTGGAAATGTATTTGTCTTTTATCACTTTCTACAGGAGAAACTAAATGCCCTGTCTTACAACAAGGACATAAATTAAAATCTGTTCCCAAAATCAACTGAAGCTTTTCAAGCTTAGTTAAGTTTTTAGAGCTTGGAAATGCATGTGTGTTTGTAAGCTTTTGGCAAAGTTTAATACGTTCATCCTTATTTTTAGAAGCCAGTAAACCATAGTGGCGAATTTTTGTAAAACCGGACGGCAGAACGTGCAGAAGAAAGCGTCTAATAAATTCCACGGCTGATAGCGTCATTATTTTTACTTTGTTTCCATCTGAGTAATCACTCCATTTAAAAGTCACTTCTCCATTTTCAAGTTTCAGAATTCTGTTGTTTGAAATGGCTATTCTATGGGTGTATCTGCCGAGGTACTCTATAACTTTAGAAGAGCTTTTGAATGGGGGTTTACTATATACAATCCAGTTTTTCCGATAAAGACCCGCAATGAACTCATCATAGATTTGCGGATTTTCAAGTTTGGAAATGGAACCGAAAAACTTTAGTTTGGATTTTTTAAGGTAATACAAAAACTTTCCTC
>CAYPQA010000066.1:0-14158 GCA_964412725.1 uncultured Eubacteriales bacterium | reverse complement strand
GCAATAATTTCTGCGTGTTTAAAAACACGCTCAAATCTCTTGTTCGTTCAGATCAAGAAACTTGCAGAGGCAAGTTTCCAATCAATCCAAGATATTTGGAAATTATATTGCCTCATATATAGACACAAAATAGGTATAAAAAAGAGCGGAGCTTAGGAAAATTAAGCTCCGCTCTTTTTTATTATTTTTTCAAAATATGTTATATATTTTATAAAAATGTAGTTAAACAATCGCAAAAATTAAAAAAGGAAAATTTCAATGGAAATTTTCCAAGGCTTTTGCTTGAAATTAATCTGTGCTATGATATAATTCAGGAAACCTCTAGGAACCCCGTTTTTGCTTTTTGGCGCAGCAACAATACACCAAAAATTATGGGGTATTAATAGGTGACAGTCTATAATTTTTTACGATAACAGAAATTTATAACGGAAGGATGATTTTATGATTAGGATTTTTGATACGACGTTAAGAGACGGGGAACAATCTCCGGGTTGTAGTATGAATATAAATGAAAAGCTTGAGGTTGCAAGGCAGCTAGAACTATTGAAGGTTGATGTTATAGAGGCGGGGTTTGCAATTGCGTCTCCTATGGACTTTGATTCTGTTAAGGCTATTGCAGGCATTATCAAGGATTCAACCGTTGCAAGCCTTGCTCGTGCAACGAAAGGCGATATTGAAGCCGCATACAATGCTGTCAAGGGAGCGCAAAATCCTTTGATACATACATTCATTGCAACGTCTCCAATCCATATGGAGCATAAGCTTAGACTTTCTCCTGATGCTGTTTTGGAGCGCATAGGCGAAATGGTGAGTTATGCAAAGAGTCTTTGCCCAAATGTAGAATTTTCGGCAGAGGATGCAATGCGCAGCGATAAGGAGTTTTTGGTAAAGGCCTTAAGCATTGCTATAAAAAGTGGCGCAACCGTAGTAAACATCCCTGATACAGTCGGTTATCGTATGCCCGAGGAAGTTTACTCATATATAAACTACATCAAGGAGCACGTTGAGGGCATTGAAAAGGTTATTATCTCCGTGCACTGTCATAATGACTTAGGCTTGGCCGTGGCTAACTCGCTTATGGCCGTGCGTGCAGGTGCAACGCAGGTTGAATGCACAATAAACGGTATCGGTGAACGTGCGGGCAATGCGTCCTTGGAAGAAGTTGTTATGGGTCTTAACACAAGAGCGGATTATTACGGACAGGGTACAAACATTGAAACGCGACAGATTTATCGCGCTTCAAAGCTTGTTTCGTCCATAACCGGCATTCAAATTCCGCCAAACAAGGCTATAACAGGAGCAAATGCATTTGCACACGAATCAGGCATACATCAACACGGTATGCTTGCAAATAAGGAAACATATGAAATTATTGAGCCTTCCACAATCGGCATACCAAAACAGCAAATGGTGCTAGGCAAACATAGCGGACGACATGCCTTTGAGGATCGCTTGGTAAGCTTGGGGTACAATCTTGATAAAGACGAGCTTAACAACGTATTTGAGCAATTCAAGAAATTGGCAGATAGAAAGAAAACAGTTACAGACAGAGAAATTGAAGCTCTTTTGTCAAACAAGGTTAAAACCGAGGTTGAAAACTATACACTTGAGCGTTTTGTTATTAACAGCGGCAACACCATAACCGCAACCGCTGTTGTAACTGTGAAGCTTAATGACAAATTAATAGAACGTGTTGCAACAGGTGACGGCCCGATAGATGCGGCATTCAAGGCTATTAACAAGATAACAAAGATGGATTTAACCTTGGATGATTATGTAATACATGCCGTTACCGAGGGCAAGGATGCGCTTGGCGAGGCTGTTGTAAAGCTTACGCATGGTGATTTACAATTCACAGGACGCGCAATATCCATGGACGTTATAGAGGCCAGTATCAAGGCATATTTAAACGGCGTTAACAAACACATAAACGCTTTATAATTTTTTACAGGGAGGATTTTAAATGACAATAACTCAAAAAATACTTGCAAGCCATGCAGGTCTTGAAGAAGTCAGAGCAGGCCAGTTGATATATGCGGATGTGGATATGGCGTTGGGTAACGACATAACCGCACCCGTTGCTATAAAAGAATTTAAGGCGGCCGGTATGGATACGGTTTTTGATAATGAACGCATTGCTCTTGTTATGGATCATTTTACGCCGAACAAGGACATAAAGGCGGCTGAGCAATGTAAGTGTTGCCGTGATTTTGCAAAGGATAATAATATAAAGCATTTTTATGACGTGGGCTGTATGGGCATTGAGCACGTACTTTTGCCCGAAAAGGGCTTGGTCAAGGCCGGAGACATCGTTATCGGCGCAGACTCTCATACCTGCACCTATGGTGCAATCGGTGCATTCTCAACAGGTGTTGGTTCCACAGACTTAGCCGCTTGCATGGCAAATGGCAAGGCATGGTTTAAGGTGCCTTCTGCAATAAAAGTAAATCTAATAGGGCGTTTTTCAGACAAGTATGTAAGCGGCAAGGATGTAATTTTACATCTTATCGGTAAGATTGGCGTTGACGGCGCATTATACCGCTCGCTTGAGTTCATGGGTGAAGGTCTTGCGTCTCTCACAATGGATGACCGTTTTTGTATTGCAAACATGGCTATTGAAGCCGGTGCGAAGAACGGTATCTTTGTGGTTGACGACACAGCACGAGCATATATGGATGAACGCGGCTTGAAATATACCGTATACACGCCCGATGGTGACGGCTACGACGAAACGATCGATATTGACCTTTCGGAAATTCGCCCGACCATAGCCTTTCCGCATTTGCCCGAAAACACCAAGACTATTGATGAAATAGGTGAGGAGATAAAGATTGACCAAGTTGTCATCGGCTCTTGCACAAACGGACGTCTTTCAGACATGGAAGCGGCTTACGAAATCCTGAACGGCAAAAAGGTTCACGAAGGTGTGCGCTGCATAATCATACCCGCCACACAGGAGATTTATCTTGAATCCCTTGAACGTGGTTACATCAAGGCTTTTGTTGAAGCCGGTGCTGTTGTATCAACCCCAACTTGCGGGCCTTGCCTCGGCGGTTACATGGGTATTATGGCTGACGGTGAGCGTTGTGTGTCTACGACAAACCGCAACTTCGTTGGAAGAATGGGGCATACAGGTTCCGAAATCTATCTTGCTAACCCACATATTGCGGCTTTGTGCGCTCTTAGTGGGAAACTTGGTGTTTAAATGACAACCATATATTTTATAAGACACGCACAGTCCGACCATAGTATAAGAGATGAGAATATACGGCCATTAAGCCAAAAGGGTATGAACGACCGTGGTCTTGTGACAGAGTTTCTGAAAAACAAAAATATAGATATTGTTTTGTCAAGCCCATATAAACGCGCAATTGATACGGTAGAGGATTTTTCCAGCAGATATGGATTTGAAATAAGACTTATTGACGATTTCAGAGAACGCAGGATTGATAGTGTTTGGATTGAAGATTTTAAGGCATTTTCGGAAAAACAATGGTCTGACTTTTCTTATAGACTGTCTGACGGTGAATGTTTAGAAGAGGTGCAGAAAAGAAATATAACAGCCTTTAAAGAGGTGCTTAAGGAGTACGCTGATAAAAATATTGTTATCGGAACTCATGGAACTGCTCTTTCAACAATTATCAACCACTTCGACAAATCCTATGGCTATGAGGACTTTATGAAAATGGTTGGCATAATGCCTTGGGTGGTTAAGATGGATTTTGATGGAGAGCATTGTATAGGCATGCAGAAGATAGACCTATTTAATCCAAACGAGCCATCTGTAATTCAAACCATTAATACATTTCAACTCGGAGAGTTGAAAGCCTACCGCTTTGTTGTAATTTTTGCGCGATACCAAGGCAAGTGGCTCTATTGCCGTCACAGAGAACGTGATATCTACGAAACAGCAGGCGGCCACATCGAAATGCTTGAAGACGAAAAGCGTTTTGAGACAACAATTGAAGCGGCGAAACGAGAGCTTTACGAGGAGACTGGTGCGATTAAATACGATATAACACCTGTTTTTGACTATTCTGTGCATACAACAACGGGATATTCAAACGGGCAGGTTTTTTTAGCAGACATCAGCGAGCTCGGTGAACTGCCAAGTGACTTTGAAATGGCTGAGGTTAAGCTGTTTGATGCTATCCCTGACAAGATGCGATTTCCACAGATTTTGCCTGTGCTTTACAAAAAATTACAAGTTTGGCTTAATCTTCAATCGGCTAAGGATGAAATCTGGGACATTTATGATGAAAACCGAATGCTTACCGGCAGAACCCACCGACGCATCGACCCTATAGCAGACGGTGATTATCATTTGGTTGTGTACGCCTGCTTGCAAAACAGCAAAGGCGAATTTTTGATAACCAAGCGTTCACCAAACAAAGGCTATCCGAATATGTGGGAATGTACAGGCGGCTCGGCTGTTGCCGGTGATGACAGCTTAACTGCGGCTATCCGAGAGGTTAAGGAGGAAACAGGGCTTGACGTTAAGCCTGAAAACGGGAAGTGTGTGCTAAGTTCAAAAGGAAAAGACTATTTTGGTGATGTCTGGCTGTTTAAGCAAGATTTTGACATTGACGAGGTTGTTTTGCAGGAAAACGAAACTTGCGATGCCAAATGTGCGTCGAAAGAAGAAATATTACGAATGATAGACAATGGTGAGTTTATAGACTTTAATCATATTAAGGAGTTATTTGACAACATATAGACAGATGGTCGCCTCTAAAAAGCCCTCACTCCATTTCCGCGAAAAACGGAAAACCGACGTTTTATCGCGAAAATTGCGTTCGCTTACCTCGCTTGCGCGAGTTTCGTTCGGGTTTTTAGAAGTGCCCAGATTAAGATTAGGAGGAATTTTTTTGATAAAGGGAAAGATTTTTAAATATGGAGATAACGTAGACACGGACGTTATAATACCAGCTCGTTATTTGAATACATCCGAGCCATCTGAGTTAATGAAGCATTGTATGGAGGATATTGATAAGGAATTTGCAAAGAATGTTAAGGCTGGAGATATAATCGTTGGTGGAAAGAACTTCGGCTGTGGCTCATCGCGTGAGCATGCGCCTATTGCTATTAAGGCGAGCGGCGTATCCTTGGTTGTTGCAAAAAGTTTTGCAAGGATATTTTTTAGGAACGCTATTAACATAGGCTTGCCTATTATTGAATGCCCCGAATTTGTTGACGCGATTAACAACGGGGACATAGCTGTCTGTGATTTAAGTAAAGGCTTACTCTCAGTTGAGGGCGGCCACGAATTTTCCGTTCCGCCGTTTCCTGCGGAGATACAGGAGATTATTAATGCAGGTGGACTTATGAATTATGTAAACTTAAGGAGGAAATAATGGGAGGACTTTTTGGAGTTGCGTCAAACACCTCTTGTACAATGGATCTGTTTTTCGGAACAGACTATCATTCGCATTTGGGAGTAAGCCGCGGTGGACTTGCAGTTTATAACGGCAAAAATTTCGCACATACAATTCATAAGCTGTCTAATTCACAATTTCGTTCAAAATTTGAAGCAGATTTGCCCGAGCTTTCGGGCAATCTGGGCATAGGCTGTATTTCCGACTCCCAGCCACAGCCTATAACGCTACGCTCAAGACATGGCACATATGCTCTTACAACGGTTGGTAATATACTTAATGTGAATGAAATAATGGAAGCGCTTTTAGAGAGCGGCAACACGCATTTTTTCGAGCTTTCGACGGGCAATATAAACCAAACTGAACTTGTTGCTTCGATTATAAACAGTAATGATGATTTTCTGGGCGGCATAAAGGCTGTTTTGGATACAGTAAAGGGCAGCAATACTATGCTTGCTATGACAACGGATGGCATATATGCGGTGCGTGACAAGTTCGGACGCACCCCGCTTGTTATAGGTAAAGGCGATAATGGCTATTGCGTATGTTCCGAAACTTGTGCTATGCCAAACATAGGCTATGAACCTGTGCATGAACTGGGAGCGGGCGAGGTCTGCTTTATAACAGCAGACGGTTATGAAACGCTTGTGAAGCCTGGCAAGAAGAAACAGGTTTGTGCATTTCTTTGGACATACTACGGCTATCCTTCATCCTGTTACGAGGGGCGCACGGTTGAGTGTGTTCGTTGCCGCGTTGGAGAGCTTATGGCCGAGTATGACAAAACACCGGTTGACCTTGTTGGAGGTATACCAGATTCGGGCGTTCCTCACGCAATGGGTTACGCAAACGGACGTAAGATTCCTTATGGTCGCCCATTTGTTAAATATACACCGACTTGGCCCCGAAGCTTTATGCCCGCTAACAAGGATATTCGTAATCTTGTTGCACATATGAAGCTTTTGCCTGTCCATTCCCTTATAAAGGACAAGCGTCTTTTGCTTTGCGACGACTCTATCGTAAGGGGCACGCAATTATCGGAAACGGCCGCTTATCTGTTCTCACAAGGCGCAAAGGAAGTCCATGTGCGCGTATCCTGTCCACCTATTTTATACGGCTGCAAGTTTCTCAATTTCTCATCCTCCCCGTCGCCAATGGATTTAATATCAAGACGCGTTATAAGCGAACTGGAGAACGACCCGAACGCATCACCGGACGCATACGTTGACTGCAACGGCGAAAAGTACAAGGCTATGGTTAAGCTTATCGGTGAAAAATTAAAGCTTTCGTCGGTTATGTTCGCAACACTTGAAGACATGCTTAAGGCTATAGACTTACCCGAGGATCAGGTTTGTACATATTGCTGGAGCGGAAAGGGTGAGGATTTGTGTTAAGGTTGTTTGTTGAGAAGAAGGACTGCGTGTTGTCCAAGTCCAAGCTTAATGACTTGAGGAATAATTTTTCATTGGATTTGGAAGGACTGCGTATTTTAAATTGCTATGATTGCGAGGGTATATCCGAGCAGGACTTTGAACGCTGTAAATCCACTGTTTTTTCAGAGCCGCCTGTGGACGTGGTTTATGACAGGTTTGACGAAATCAACATAGGAAATGATGCAACCGTATTTATGGTAAAGTACCTGCCCGGTCAGTTTGACCAGAGGGCAGACAGTGCAGTTCAGTGTATTCAAGCTGTAACCGGAACCGACGGATGCATCGTTGAAACCGCAAGACTTTATATCATTAACGGCAATTTGTCCGAGACAGATATAAAGACGGTTAAATCTTACTTTATAAACCCAGTTGAAAGCTGTGAGGTTGGATTGGAGCCGCCCGAACGCTTGGGCATTGTGCAAACGGAGGTTGCGGACATTGAAGAAATTCCGCTTATTAACCTTGATGAAAACGCTGTAAAAGACTTGCACAGCCGCCTTGGACTTGCGATGAGCGTGAATGACCTGTTGCATTGCCAAGCGTATTTTAAATCCGAGAACAGAGATCCTACAGAAACCGAAATACGTGTTCTTGACACATATTGGTCTGACCATTGCAGACATACGACGTTTTCGACGGAGCTTACAGACATAAGCTTTGAGGACGGACGATATAAGCCGCTATTCGAGGAGGCTTACAAGCTGTTTACAGACGGTCTTGATGAACTTGGTAAAAATAAAAAAACATTGATGTCGCTTGCAACGCTTGGTATGCGCATTTTAAGGAAGAACGGATATCTTGACGATTTAGACGAAAGCGACGAAATCAACGCTTGCAGTATAAATGTAACCGTTGATGTAGACGGGCAGGATGAAGAATATGTGTTGATGTTCAAGAACGAGACGCATAACCACCCAACGGAGATTGAACCCTTCGGTGGTGCCGCAACCTGTTTAGGCGGTGCGATAAGAGATCCGCTTTCGGGACGAACCTATGTTTATCAAGCTATGCGCGTAACCGGTTCGGCTAATCCTCATTCAAAGACAGCCTTGGAAGGCAAGCTTTTGCAACGCAAAATAACCGTAACCGCGGCCGAGGGTTTCTCGTCATACGGCAACCAGATTGGTCTTGCAACAGGTATGGTCAGAGAGGTTTATCACGAGGGCTATGTTGCAAAACGAATGGAAATCGGTGCGGTTTTGGGTGCGGCCAAACGGTCACATATTTATAGGGACAAGCCTCAACCTGGCGATGTTGTTATTATGGTTGGAGGTCGTACAGGGCGTGACGGTTGTGGAGGTGCGACGGGTTCATCCAAAGGACACGACATTTCATCGCTTAAAGAATGCGGTGCGGAGGTTCAGAAGGGCAATGCACCTACCGAGCGCAAGCTTCAAAGACTTTTCAGAAATCCTGAGGTTTCAAAGCTTATAAAACGTTGCAACGACTTCGGCGCAGGCGGCGTATCCGTTGCTGTCGGAGAACTTGCAGACGGCATATTGATTGATTTGGACAGAGTTCCCAAAAAGTATGAGGGTTTGAACGGAACTCATATCGCTATATCCGAATCTCAGGAGCGTATGGCTGTTGTGGTTGAGAAAGACCATGCCGAGACGTTTATTCGCCTTTCACGAGAAGAAAACCTTGAAGCCTGCGTTATAGCCGAGGTTACAGAGGAAGAACGTGTTGTTATGAATTGGCGCGGAAAGCAGATTGTGAACTTAAGCCGCGCATTTTTGGACACGAACGGCGCACCCGCCTATGCAAAGGTGCTCGTGAAATGCCCTGAATCCTTAGAAAACGTGCCTGTAAACCCACTTAACGTATGCGGTCAAAAGGGCTTAAGCGAACGTTTTGACTCAACCATAGGTGCGAACACCGTGCTTATGCCTTTCGGTGGCAAGTATCAGCTAACGCCCGTTGAGGCTATGGCCGCAAAGTTGCCAACAAACGGCGAAACAAATACAGTAAGCCTTATGTCCTATGGCTTTAATCCGGACTTGTCCGAACGAAGTCCGTTCCATGGCGCACTCTATGCGGTTGTTGAATCCGTTTCCAAGCTTGTTGCAACAGGCGGAGATTACGAGGGTGCAAGGTTGAGCTTACAGGAATATTTTGAAAAGCCCAAGGATGAACCCACGCGTTGGGGAAAACCATTTGCGGCTTTGCTTGGCGCGTTTTATGCGCAAATGATGTTGAAATTGCCCGCTATAGGCGGCAAGGACAGCATGTCCGGTAGTTTTATGGACTTGGACGTTCCACCTACACTCGTATCATTTGCCGCCGGAGTTACAAAACTTCAAAAGGTGTGCTCACCTGAATTCAAGTCGGTTGGCTCTAACATCTTTTCAATTATGCCTGAACTGACAGCTTATGACATTCCAAACTTTGAAAGCCTTACAAACATATTCAAGGCTATTACAAAGCTTATACAGGGTGGACATGTCTTAGCCGTAAGAAGCGTTGCTCAGGGTGGTGTGAAAACCGCATTAACCGAGATGTGCATAGGCAACGGCATAGGCATAAAGGCACAGTCCATAAAATCCACATTCGCGGGCGGCTTCATCATAGAAACAAGTCTTGATGCGTCTGTGCTTAAGGCACAGACAGGGCTTGATTGGATGCTTTTAGGCGTTACAACGGACAAGGACTTTGAATTAGACGGTCAAACGACGCCAATAACTACGCTTACAAACGCTTGGCTAGAGCCTCTCGAAGCGATATTCCCGACAAGGCTTATGCGTGAACAGTCCGCAATGCCTCAGATAAATATAACGCACTCTAAGCCAACGGTGTTTATGCCTATCTTCCCGGGCACAAACTGTGAATATGATATGACGCGTGCATTTGAAAAGGCCGGTGCAAACGTTAAGACCCTTGTTATAAAAAACCTTACAACAAATGAGCTTAACGACTGTATAAAAGAGACTGCAAGGCTCATAGACAGCGCGCAAATCATAGCCTTCCCTGGTGGTTTCAGCGCAGGTGACGAGCCTGAAGGTAGCGGCAAGTTTATTGCAGCCATTTTCAGAAATCCGCTCATAAAAGAAGCCGTCCAAAGGCATTTGGACGACGGACTTATTTTGGGCATATGTAATGGTTTCCAAGCACTTGTGAAGCTGGGTCTTCTTCCAAATCCGCACAGCTACAGCATTGACGTAAATTCACCAACACTAACCTTTAACGAAATAGGACGGCATATATCCTGCATTGTTGAAACAAAGGTGCTTAGGACAAACACACCTTGGCTTAATATGGCACAAAAGGACGTGCCATACAGTGTGGCTGTGTCCCATGGAGAGGGGCGGTTCTTCGCAAGCGATGCTGTGTGCGAAAGTCTTTTCCAAAATCGTCAGGTAGCAACTCAATATGTTGACTTCAACCTCAACCCGTCAATGGACATCCGTTTCAATCCGAACGGCTCATCCTACGCCATTGAGGGCATAATGAGCAAGGACGGAAAGGTGCTTGGAAAAATGGGGCACACCGAGCGTTTCAGTGACGGCATATACAAAAACTACAATGGTAATTTCAACCTGCCTATCTTTGAATCAGGGGTACGTTATTTCGGATTATAAAATTGATAATAGTTATCAGGCGTTTTAAAATCAAAAAAGCCAACTCCTAAGAGTTGGCTTCAACATTCAAATATTCCTTTAATGAACTTTGTAAAAGCTGTGAAAAATTCACCTTGCGCTCCTCTGCTAATTCCTTCAACCATGCCGGTAAGGTTACATTAGTCCTTACAGCTCTGTTGTCAATTTCGTTTTTAACCATGTCCGGAAATATGTTTATTGGTGTGATTGCATACCCCGAAACGGTTTCGGGGTCAATATTTAATTTATATAGCGGACTCGGTTCTGGCACAAGCTCATTATCTTTTTCCATTGCGTAAATATGCAGACCCAATGCTTCTTTCGCCATTCTCACGGCTTCATCGAAGTTTTTTCCGTAGGATGTACATCCTGATAAATCAGGAAAATAAACCCCATAGCCTCCGTCATTACTTGGTTCAATAACTGCAAAATAAGTTAATTTGCGCATAAATTATCCTCCTTACATAGAAAACAAGGTTCTCACTTAAGACCTGCTTGCTTTAAAATGCTGTTCAGTGTACCTTGGGGAATATCTCCGCTATGGTTTGGTATGGTATGGTTACCTTGCCTTTCTTGGTTTCATGTTCATATTGCTTATGTGAGCCCGAATTGCTTTTTATTTCATGCCAACCATCAGCCTTGATTAATTTTATAATTTCTCTTAATTTCATTGTTTCCCCTCCTTACATTGATAATATACGTATAATTTATGCGTATGTCAAGGAGTTTTTAAGAGCCTGTTTAATATCTCGCTTTTAGCGTAATTTTGAGATGATTATTTGATATGCAAGGAAACGCCGACGACGCATACTTGAAGAAAAGTCTACTAGGAGGCGTTGACGTAGCAGAGCAAATAATCAACCGAAAGTACGTAAATTGGAGATATTAAACGAGCTCTAAGACTATACTTAAAGGTGATTGTATGATTAGTGTTTCAAACATCGTAAGAACATACAAGATTATAAACCGCGAAAAGGGTCTAAGCGGCGCAATGAAAAATATTTTTTCTCCTACGTACAAGACGAAGAGAGCGGTCGACAATATCTCGTTCGATATACAGGACGGAGAAACTGTAGGTTTCATTGGGCCAAACGGTGCGGGAAAGTCAACAACGGTTAAGATGTTGTCCGGAATTTTGCATCCGGATTCAGGGCAGATAAATATAAACGATTTTGTGCCATATAGGGATAGAAAGAAATTTGTTAAACATATCGGCGTTGTGTTTGGGCAAAAAAGCCAGCTTTGGCGTGACTTGCCCATTGCCGATACCTTTGACTTGCTCAAGCATATTTATGCGATTCCGGACAATGTCTTTAAACAAAATATGGACATGTTTTATGACATTCTGGAATTGCATAAATTTCAGAATCAGTCCGTGCGCCAGTTGAGCCTCGGGCAACGAATGCGTGCGGACATTGTAGCCGCGTTTCTGCACAATCCGAGCGTGGTATTCCTAGACGAGCCTACGATTGGCTTGGATATTGTGGCTAAAGAAAAAATACGAGAGTTTGTAAAGGTGATAAATAAAGAACGTGGTACAACTCTTCTTTTCACGACGCACGATATGCAGGACATAGAAAAGACCTGTCGGCGCATTATCATAATCGACGAAGGACATATCATTTACGACGGGGGAATAGATGAGATAAAGAAAACCTATGGCAAGGAGCGTACACTCGTTGTTGAATTTGCGCAGGTTTATGACAATATACGTGTAGAAAGCGCTAAAATCGCACATGATGCAGATAACCCCCGTAAGAAAATGTTTGTTTTTTCTCAAGATATTAACGTGTCCGAGCTTATATCGACCTTGGCCTCCAGCTATACAGTAAGCGACCTAACAATAAAAGAGCCGGAGATAGAGACGATAATTAGGGAAATCTATGAGAGGGGGGCGCAAAGGAATTGAAGGCCTACATAGCTATAATGAAAAAAAGCTTTATAAATAATATGGCTTTTAGAGCGGACTTTTTCCTCGGACTGCTTAACACAATGATATTAATCTTTGTTAATGTGGCTATATGGAAGTCACTTTACGGCTCTCAGGAGACGATAAACGGCATATCCTTTCAAATGGTTGTTACGAATTTTGTGCTCAGCCTCTCTCTGGCCAACGCGTTAAACGTTAATGACTTTATGATAGCAAGCCGTGTGCGTAGCGGTGATATTGCTATGGATTTGCTGAAGCCGATTGATATAAACCTACAGCTTATGTTTGAAACCGTGGGAAATAATCTGTTTCGCCTAGTTGGACGTTTTCTACCCTCCCTGTTTGTTTCGATAATATTTTTTAGAATCCTTGCTCCATCGTCTGTTCCTAATCTTTTGCTTATGTCCGCGGCCGTGGTCTTGGGCTTTTTAATCCTCTATCACATCGGATATATCATTTCAGTTCTTTCATTTTGGTTTGTAAACATCTGGAGCTTTTCAACTATCAAAAACGTTTTTGTGGGGGTTCTGTCTGGAACCCTGTTTCCGCTATGGTTCATGCCAACTTGGGTGAGCCGTTTCATAAAATACACTCCGTTTGACGTAATTTACTTTGCACCGATAAAAATTTATCTGGGACAGCTTGCCATCAATGATATAATTTTTATATATCTGAAACAATGTGTCTGGGTTTTGATATTATTCTTTATTGGAAGGTTACTTTGGCTAAAGGGCGTAAAGAAACTTGTTGTGGTTGGAGGTTGAGGCTATGGAGAGTATAAAACTGTATCTACTGTATGTTAAATACATTTCAAAGTCATGGTTTCAGTATAGAGTTGATGCTGTATTACGTTCAACTGCTGTGTTTTTGCGTGAAGCAACAGGTATTATCGTTATATACCTAACGCTTCAATCCTTCACGGATATAAACGGATGGAACTTTTACGAACTGCTCTTTCTGTTTTCATTCTTGTTTCTTACATACGGAATATTCATTCTGTTTTTCACGGGCTTTCGAGATTTCGGCGAGCTGGTCTATTCGGGAGAGTTTGACCGTTTTCTTTTGCGTCCACGTTCGTTGCTTATGCAGATTATGGCTTCAAATGCAGATATGTTTGCGGCCATAGGTCATGGCGGGCTAGGCATTCTTCTTTTTATATTCTGTGCGGGCAAAATCGGTGTTGTATGGTCGCCTTTGACAATCCTTTATCTGGTCATAACGCTTATAAGCGCGGTTATTATCCAAGCCTCGTTATTTCTTTTGATGTCTTGTTCAAGCTTTTGGATTGTGAAAATAGACGAGCTTGTGAGCATGTTATATTACAATACAAGGAAGTTCGCAGGCTATCCCATAAGCATATACCCCAAATTCATTCAAAAATTGCTTATGTTTGTTGTACCGTTTGCGTTTGTAAACTACTTCCCCGCAGAATTTTTCTTATGCAAGCCTGATATGTACCAATTCTGGACTGGCTATATATATCTGACTCCGTTGATTGCATTTACTCTTTTTGTATTGGTTTTGTTTATATGGAAAGTCAGCCTTAAAAGATATGTAAGTGTTGGAAATTAAGCTATATCAGTAAACTACCCCTAAAACAATAACGTTCTATTATAAACAGTAAACTCAAAAATAATAATAATCCCTAAGAACAGCCGTTTTTCACTTTTGAAAATACGGCTGTTCTTGTAGAAAAAAACTTAGTTCCAACTTGGAGTGTTGTCAAGTTAGGACTAAAACATTTTTCGACAAAAAACAAGCCACCAAGTTATAACAAACGTGAGTTCGACAAAAAAATAAATAAAAATATAAAAATCCTCCGATAAT
>CAYPQA010000065.1:0-14404 GCA_964412725.1 uncultured Eubacteriales bacterium | reverse complement strand
GGTTGCTTTCATGGCGTATTCACAATATAATCGAACTTGAATAAAAACGGAGGGAATTATACCATGAATATTTCTATTGTTGGGCTTGGGCTTATGGGTGGTTCTATAGCTATGGCTTTGAAAGGCTTTGGAGAACGTATTATTGGCGTTGAGACGGATGAACGCGTTTGCGCTATGGCTTTGGAATGCGGGGCTGTTGATACTATACTTCCTGCGTCAGAGGCTTTTGCGGTTTCCAATTTGGTTATCTTTTGCGTCTATCCTGCAACCTTCTTGAAGCTCTTTGACGAAAATAAGCACTGCTTTAAGGACGACTCTATAGTTGCAGACATATGCGGGGTTAAGGTTCCTCTGTACAGTCAACTGAAGGATATACTTGACGGCTTTGATAAACGGTTCGATGTCGTTGGGATTCATCCTATGGCAGGCAAGGAAGTTGACGGTTTTGAGAACGCATGTGGTGATTTGTTTAAGAACACGGGTTTTATAACCGTTCCGCTTGAGGACACAAAGCCTGAAAGCGTGGAGCTTATGCAAAAACTTGGGCGACATATAGGCGCAACACGTTTTGCGGTTGCGGATGCCCAAAAGCATGACGACATCATCGGCTATACGAGCGACTTAATGCACATATCCGCTGCTATGCTCTGTCTTAATTACCACAAGGAGCTTTCACCCGCGTTTACTGCGGGAGCGTTCAGGGATTGCACGCGTATTGCAAACATAAATGCTTCACTTTGGACGGAGCTTTTGCTTGCAAATGGTGACGCTATAATTCCTCATCTGGATGCTTATATAGGCGCATTGACAGAGGTAAGGGAAACTTTGAAAAACGGTGACGAGACAGCTTTGTTTGGTTTGCTGCTCAAAGCCGGAGACAATAAGAGGGGGATTGTAAAGTTATGAGATTATTGGACTATGAAATAATTATTGAAAGCGGTTCGTTTAAGAGACTTGCGGAACTTATCAGGATTCATTTATCACCCAAGCCGTCTGTGCGGCTTGTTGTTATAACTGATGAGAACGTATTTGGGATTTACGGAAAGGCTCTGTCTTCTGCTCTGGACGGATTTGAGCATAGTGTTTTAACCCTACCAGCAGGCGAGGGTAGCAAATCCATTCAAACCTTGGAACAGGTTTACGGTTTTTGCGCAGATATGAAGCTCACAAGGAGCGATATGCTTGTTGCATTTGGCGGCGGTGTTATTGGAGATTTGGTTGGATTTGCGGCGGCAACCTATATGCGCGGCTTGCCTTTCGTACAAGTGCCTACAACTCTGCTTTCACAGGTGGATTCAAGCATCGGCGGTAAGACCGCTGTAAACATACCACAGGGCAAAAACCTCGTGGGTGCGTTTAACCAACCTGCGCTTGTGGTTATCGACCCAACGCTTACAGACACCTTGACTGAGCGTGAGTTTGCATGTGGTATGGCTGAGGTTATAAAGTATGCGGCAATTAATTCAAAAAAGCTCTACGATCTGCTTTCCGAAAACAATTCCAAGGAAAAGATACTTCCCAAGCTTGCCCAAGTTGTACAGCTTTGCTGTGAGATTAAGGCCGAATATGTGCGTGAAGACCCATTTGACAAGGGCGTTCGACGCTTGCTTAACTTTGGTCACACCTTTG
Organism: uncultured Eubacteriales bacterium; assembly: GCA_964412725.1. GTDB lineage: Bacteria > Bacillota > Clostridia > Lachnospirales > CAYPQA01 > CAYPQA01. The sequence continues at coordinate 12,775 of CAYPQA010000065.1, read as the reverse complement.
GGCATGCTATTGAAAAGCACTTTGACTTTTCACGCTATAACCATGGTGAGGCCGTTGCTATGGGGATGTGCTTGGCTTTTGAACTGGGAGAGAAGCTTGGAATTTGCAAGACAGAGTTGGGACAGACTTTTTGTACTTTGATTAAAAATTTTGATTTGCCTGTTTATAACGAGGTTGATATAAGACTGCTTTTGCCTACAATTGCGCTTGACAAAAAAGCCGAAGGCAAGGAGATAAATTTTGTTTTTGTAAAAGATATTGGCGATTCTTTTGTTAGAGCTATGTCTTTAGATGAAATGGAGGATTTGATGTGCTGATTGACAAAATGCCGGAGGGTTTAGTTAATATCCCTTCTTCGAAAAGTATTGCTCACAGAGCTATAATTTGCTCATATTTGTCTGGTATGGGGCGGGTATTGGGCTTAGATGCCTATTCACTTGACCTGACCGCAACCGAAAGCTGTATGCGATTGTTAATGGCAAAGGATGACAGCGTTCTCGAATGCGAAGAATCCGGTTCTACCTTACGTTTCCTTATCCCGCTTGCTCTGGCGGTTAAAGGAGGAGCGGACTTTTCAGGCAAGGGGCGGCTTATGGAGCGTCCGCTTGAACAATATCTTGAAGCCTTTGGTAATAAGGTTTCAATGAATTTTGAAGACGGTCTTCTTAAGGTTCGAGGTTCGCTTGACGGGGGTGTTTACCGTCTGCGCGGTGATGTAAGCTCACAATTTATCTCGGGCTTGCTTCTTGCCCTGCCCTTGGTTCCCTCGGACAGTTGCATTGAGCTTACTACCAAGCTTGAATCCCGCGGCTATGTGGATTTGACCCTAGATGTTATGAAAAAATTCGGGATTGATATTTCCGTTGAAGATGATTATAAGCGTTTCCTTATAAAAGGCTCACAAAAGTATATACCCTATGAAAAGTCTTGCATGGAAGGTGATTTTTCTCAAGCCGCTTTTTTCCTTGTTGCGGCCGCTCTTGGCGCGGATGTTTCCGTTTGCGGCTTAAATCCTAATTCTAAGCAAGGTGATGCCGCGATTTTGGACATACTTAAGTGCGCGGGCGCCGATGTGGTTTTAACGGATGGTACTGCAAAGGTTGTCCGCAACGGACTTAAAGCTGTTGACATTGATGTCTCCGACATACCCGATCTTGTGCCACCTTTGGTTTCTCTTTTATGTTTCTGTGAGGGCAAGAGCCGTATTTACAATGCGTCAAGGCTTAGGCTCAAAGAAAGCGACAGGCTTAGTGCATTGGCAACTGAATTTAAAAAGCTTGGTGCAAGCATTGAAGAGGGCGAGGATTATCTGGTTATCGAGGGCGTTTCGAGGTTAAACGCTCCTGTTGATATTGTAAAAGCCAATTCACATAATGACCACCGTATAGCCATGGCTGTTGCGGTTGCTTCCATGCGCTCAGATAACCGTGTTGATATTGAAGGGCACGAAGCGGTTAACAAATCCTATCCCAAATTCTGGGATGATTTCTTAAGGAGGCCTTTATGAACGTTTGGGGTCAGCATATAAAACTATCAATATTTGGAGAATCACATGGTGACGGGATAGGCATTGTTATTGACGGTCTTAAGGCTGGGTTTACGCCCGATTTTGATGCTGTGAATTTGGACATGGCAAGGAGACGCGGAGACGCAGATATTTCAACCGCTCGCCGTGAGGCCGACAAGGTTGAAGTTTTGAGCGGCTTGTTCAATGGAACTACGACGGGCGCGCCCCTCTGTGCTATAATTAGAAACTTAGACACGCGCTCGTCTGATTATTGCCTCTTGCCGCGCCCGGGACATGCCGATTATGTTGCGTTTGTAAAGCATAACGGCTTTAACGACTACAGAGGCGGCGGGCATTTTTCAGGGCGTATAACTGCACCGTTGGTTTTTGCGGGCAGTTTAGCCAAGCAACTTTTAGCTGAAAGCAGCATAGCTGTAAGTTCGGTTATCAAGCAAATCGGCTCGGTCACAGGAAATGAGCCTGTCTTGAGCGACGCTATGCGTGAGGTTATTTTGAACGCAAAAAAAGACGGAACCTCAGTGGGCGGTGTTGTTGAGCTTACTGCAAGCGGTGTGCCTGTGGGCTTGGGTGAGCCGTTTTTTGGCTCTGTCGAAAGTGTTATATCGTCTATGTTCTTTTCTATACCTGCTGTTAAGGCTGTGGGTTTCGGCTTGGGCTATGGATTTGCGTCCGCTTATGGGCACGAAGTTAACGACCAATACTGTGTACGTGACGGAAAAATCCAGACAAAGACCAACTTTAACGGCGGCATTAACGGCGGCATAACCAACGGCGAGGATATTGTTGTTTCGGCTTGCATTAAGCCAACTCCGTCCATATACAAAGAGCAAGACAGCGTTGACATGAAAACGCTTGAAGAACAAAAGCTTACGATACGCGGCCGCCATGACCCTTGTATTGTTCCACGAGCGGCTGTTGTTTTGGAGGCGGCTTTGGCATTATGTATTTGGGAGCTTATGGTATGAAAAATATTGTACTTATAGGGCTTTCGGGCTCTGGAAAAACTACGGCTGGATGTGCTTTGGCCGAAGAACTGTGCCGTAATTTCGTAGATATTGATGCAGAGATTGAAAAAAGTGAAGGCATAAGCATTTCGGAGATTTTTGCACGCAATATGGATTTCAGACAGATTGAAAGCGAAATGACCGCAAAAGTTTCCGAAAGGCGCGGCGTTATAATTTCAACAGGTGGCGGCGTTGTGCTTAGAGAAGAAAATATGGACAAGCTTAAACAAAACGGACTTGTAATTTTCCTAAACCGTTCCGTTGACTTGATTTATAAAGATATAGACACGGAAAACCGCCCGCTTTTGAAGGACAAGACCAAGCTCTACACCCTTTATGATGAGCGCATACACCTATACAAAAAATATGCGGACATTGAGCTTGAAAATAACGGTTCCTTGCAGGGGATTTTGGACAAGCTCAAATCTATCGTAGTTAATGACGCTAAAAGTTACAAAAAGCAGTTTGCCGTTATAGGTCACCCGATTGACCACAGTCTCTCGCCGCTTATTCACAAGACTGCATTTAACGCACTGGGCTTTGATTTTGAATATGGTCGTTGTGACGTTACACAACAAAGCCTTACATCTTGGTTTAACGAAAGTGGGCGTTATCTTGACGGCTTTAACGTGACTATGCCGCTTAAGGTTGATATTATGTCACATCTTAACGCACTGGATAATTCCGCTTCACTTTACAATTCAGTCAACACCGTTGTTAAGTCTGAACAAGGCTTAAAGGGGTATTCAACGGATGCGGAAGGTTTTATGCTTGCTGTTTCTGGTTGCAGCTTTGAGAAGGTTATAATACTGGGTGCGGGCGGTGTTGTTAATACAGTTGCAGCCGCACTTAAACAGCATACAGATAACTTGATTATTTTGAACCGCAATGTTGAAAAGGCTGAGATTGTAGCGCATAAAATCGGTGCATCATACGATGAGCTTACGAACCCGAACATCATAAAACACGCAAACGGTACAAGCCTTTTAGTTAATGCAACGCCGCTTGGTATGACGGGCTGTGACCAGAATTTTTCGGATTTGACATTTCTTGATGCATTTAAGGACTGCTTAGTATACGATATGATTTATGCACCGCGCGAAACAAGTCTTTTGCGTGAGGCCAAAAAACGCGGGCTTGATGCACGAAACGGTTTGAGTATGCTTGTTTATCAAGCCTTGGTCGGCGACAGCTTGTATTTAGATATGGAATTTCAAATGCAAAAGGTATATGAAAAGTTGGAAGAGGTGCTGGGATGAGAAAGATAAGATTAGGGCGTACTGAAATTTTGGCAACGAACATTTCCTTCGGTGTTTTGCCGATTCAACGTGTAGACTTTGAAACAGCCAAAAGTATTCTGTGCCGTGCATATGAGGCGGGCATAAATTACTACGACACCGCAAGGAGTTATACAGACAGCGAAGAAAAAATCGGATATGCGTTATCCGATGTTAGAAAAGAGATTTTTATTGCAACAAAATCGCCCTCGCTTACAGGCGAGGGCGTGCGGAAGGATATTGAAACTTCACTAAAAATGTTAAAAACAGACTATATTGATGTTTTACAAATGCACAACCCGCCGTTTTGCCCGAAACCCGGAGAGGACAACGGGATTTATGACGCTCTTTTAAAGGCCAAGCAGGACGGACTTATACTTCATATTGGTATAACGAACCACCGCGAGCATGTTGCAAGAGAGGCCATAGCGTCGGGCTTGTATGAGCTTTTACAGTTTCCGTTTACTTATATTTCAGGGGACTCGGAATTTGAGGTCAAGGAACTGTGTGTTAAGAATGACATGGGCTTTGTTGCTATGAAAGCTTTGGCCGGCGGGCTTTTATCTAATGCGGGCGCTGTATACACGTTTTTTGAACAGCATCCGGACGCATTGCCCATATACGGCATGCAACACATGCACGAGCTTGAGGAATTCTTAAGCTTTGATAAGAACCCACCCAAGCCCGAAGATTACAAGACTGTCATGGAAAAGGACATTCAAGAGCTTAAGGGCAATTTCTGCCGCAACTGCGGTTACTGCCTACCATGCCCGCAAGGAATAAAGGTTGACCACATAAGCCGCGTCTACTACAATCTGCGTCGTATGCCACTCAAAAACCTTATGAATGACGAATGGAAGGGCTATATGGACGAAACAAAGAATTGTACAGGTTGCGGCGCATGCAGCAGCCGCTGCCCGTACAACATAGACCCTCCGTCACGCTTTGAGTTTATGTATGACGACTATATGCAGTTTTATAATAACTACAGTGGAAATTAAAAATCATCGAGTGTAAGATAAAAGCTGTCGATGAAATCGCGACGAAAGATACGCACGTCCTCACGATTCATTGCGTCAAGGGTACGCTCAAGGGTTTCCTTTGCTCGCGCAAACTCACGGTTCCCCGAGTTTATCTCATTAATACACTTTATTAAGGCCGCCAGCTTATCGGCGGCCTTAATTGTTGCACGCAGTTCTTTATCCTCGCCATTTTCAAAGCTGAAAACTGCCTCGTATTCATCCCTAAGATAATCCGGCAAAAGCGACAGCAGTCTATTTTGCGCAACATCCTCAAGCTTCTTATAGGCCGTGCTCATCTCGTCATTAAAATATTTTATCGGTGTTGGTAAATCCCCAGTAAAAACCTCGCTTGCGTCATGATAAATCGCATAGAGGGCGGCTTTTTCGGGAGAAACTGAAAGCCCAAGGCATTTCTTTTGGATAAGTGCCAACGCATGCGCTATAGACGCAACCTCCAAGCTATGCTGAGACACACTCTCCTGTTCCGTGTTCTTCATAAGCGGCCAGCGATATAAAAATCTTTGCCTGAAAAGCATTGCAAAAAAACTGTACATATTGATCTCCTTTGTTTTAAGCTTTATAACGTCTCACGATATATCTTAACGTGTGCCGGTATAACTGTCAATTGTATTGAGAAAACGTATTAATATTTTGGTTGATACGTTCACATTTTGTGCTATACTGGGCTATATCGTTTATCCTACGATATAATAAATTTAAAATGAAAGGGTGATTAACATGAAAAATACGGTTATAGTTACCGCAAGCAAATCAAGGAGGGCGACTATACTTTAACCCTCCAAATACTAGGAGGATTTATGGGTCTTAATTGGATTAACCCGGAAGAGTATTCTTTCAACAGTTTTTTACTCTTGGAAAAGTTTCAAATTTGCTTAATGATGAATTCAGGATGTTGGCGTAGCAACAAAAACGAATGGCGGCAAAATATGGGTATTGCATTGAATGCTAACCCAACGGTCAGATGGTATTTAGAAAACCGCTGTCCTGAATGTGCTCTGATCATTGCAGAACTCACCAGAGTATGTAAATCTGGCGGTTGGCTGCTTGATTGTCCCGGAGACTCAGAGTTTCATATGAAATCACGTGCAGAGATGCTTGCCAATGGGTGGGAAGAAATTTATTACGCCGGTAGTTTCGATAAGGACGTGTATTGCTATCTTAAACAGGTAGGCAAATAAACATTATTTTGCTATATTTGTAGAAATTATATAAACCCCTTAAGTTTAATGGAGTTGAACAGCTCCACTAAACTTAAGGGGCATTTTTTATTCACTCATCTTCATCTTAAGTGAATATCCTTGACTTTTTATGTTTACGGGTTTAATATACAAATATTACACTCGTAAGATTAAGTTGTATGAATATGCTTTAAATTCATCAACAAGGAGAAACCATGAGACACAAATACATCATGATATGTTGCATAGCCGGACTTCTATTGCTACAGGGCTGTTCCTTACAAAAAAGTCAACCGGAAAAACAGGAATCAAACGTAGGGACAACTACCCAAATTCCAACAGAAACGTAAAAAGTAGAAATAAATAAGATAAATATCGATGTGGCAGAAAATAGGAAAAATGAGCTTGTCTTTACTATTTCAATAGATGACTTTATTTCAAGCTATAACGGATTCTACTGGAGCGATCATAAATCTCTTTATCTTTCTGATTCGTCAGAGTGGGTGTGCTTTAAATACGATAGCACAGCTCATTCAAATTACGAAACCGATTATTATAGATTCTCAGAAGACGAAAAGATTTGGTCTCTACCTACTATATCGGTCTATGTACCAACAAATAGTGACTATATACAAGAAATCACACTCGACTTCGATGACCATGGTTATACCGAGTGGATGTATAATTTATATAAAGAAATATGTTTTTATACGTTTAAAGTTTTATTCACCGATTTTGAAGACAGCAAGATTATCAGACTATATAACGCTTTATATGATAAGACGAATGGTCCATTGTGTTATGTAAATAGGGGGAGAATCTTCGCCCAAAGTGTTATATTACACTAATGATGTTGGTCTATATCCTAATTATAAAGGCGGAGTAGCACATATTTGCATAATTCCAACTACAAGTCAATACTTAGAAAAACTAGCCTCACAAAAAGTTGAAATTCACAATATTGATAATGAATTCTAAAGGAGGATATTTTACTATGCGTTATTTAAAAAGCGTGATTCTATCCCTAATATGCATCATTTATTTAGGAGGCTGTACAGGTCGTAAAACATTGAATCCACCAGCGTCTACCTCTGTGGATTCAACTGAACCAAAAACACAAGCACAGACATCTGCTCCAGAGGAAACATCAATCTCGTTAAATGAATTAATTTCCGCTGAAGATTTAGGAGTGTATTTTGATGAATATGCTGTTGCTACTATGCTTTTGAGCGATGGCGTTTCCGCAATTGCTTACAACGAGCCGCTCTCAACAAAGAGGTATGCACCATATTCTACATTCAAAATTGCTAATTCCTTGATTAGTTTGGAGGAAAAGGTTGTTTCTGTTGATGATTCCATGCGTAAATGGGATGGCACACAGTACAGCATACCTAATTTTAATCAAGATCAAGATATGTCTTCCGCAATTAAATACTCTTGTGTATGGTACTACAAACAATTGGCTCGAGAAGTCGGAAAAACCGCAATGCAAAAGCATCTCAATGAAATCGGTTATGGAAATATGGATATTTCAGGAGGCATAGACACGTTTTGGTTAGGCTCGTCTTTACTTATCTCACCTCAGGAGCAATTGGATTTCATAATTCGTTTCTATAACAATGAGCTGCCATTTTCAAAAGATAATATAGAGTATGTTAAGTCGATTATCCGGCAAGAAAGCTATCCTATAGAACTTTATGGAAAGACGGGGAGCTCAGGAAAGGGTCACGGCTGGTTTGTGGGCTATGCTATATTTAATGAAAAACCCTATTTTTTTGCGACATATATAGAGGGCAAGAACGTAGACGGGCCGCTGGTGCGTGATAAAACAGCCGAGATTCTCAGTCAATTTTTTAGGAACTGTTTAGTATCTTCCAAAATATGAAAAAAAGTGTATAGTCTGAAACACCAGTAAAAGAAACATATGAACGTGAATCCATGGGAACCAACATTAGTTTTTTATTCTGAAAAAACTCTTCCTTATAGTAGCTATTCTCCCAAAACAACCCTGGCATATAAGAATTTACATTATCAGGGTTTTCTTTCATTTCCCTACCAAGTCCCCTCAAAAACAAATCATAATTCTTTTCGGTAGAAGTTGTAATAACGAATACAACAGCTTTTTTGCCAATTCAACAGCTTCCTTAGCATCATCAGCACCATTTCTCCGTCATCAAAACCTTTTGAAATAGACACCACTCTAATCTTCTCATTTTCAGGTAAGCTATCATTAATTTGTAATACACGCTTTATACCGTCTGCCATAGGTGTTAATTTGAGGATCAAATTCAGTTAGCAATGCATCTGGACAAATAGTGTCTGTGTCAAATTTTATATATTGCAAACCGTCCTCGTAATTTTCTAAATTAAATTCAGAAATGTTAAGGCTTCGTACATCGACTAGGCTGTATATTACTGAACAGTCCAAAGTTATCAATAGAAAATCAGCCATTTTAAAATATAATGACATAATTTTATATAAAGTTAGTTTAATCAGTAAAAATGGTATACTTTAATCATAAAATAACTTGCTTAGCCATAACTTTGGACTGTTTGCTTTTATACAAAATTTAATTTTTCCATATCAGAGACCATCTTAAACTGGGTACGACAGCGGTCAAGATTGTGACCCTCTCTGTGAATTTTGAAGTAGGTGTCGCCTTGGAGATAGTCGGTCAAGAAACGCATACCGCATTCAAGCGTCATAAGTACGGCACCCATAGGAAGGGTTTTGACCTCATTCTGGGTGAGAGCACCGTCACAGGCACCTAAAAATCCGTCATAAAATGCCTTATAATAATCTTCGTTAAATTTAACAAGCGACAAATCTCTTTCGTCCTCGGATGCGGGATTGCAACCAAAACGAATCGCATCGCCGAAATCATTTCCGGAAAGACCGGGCATAACTGTGTCAAGGTCGATAACACATACACCAACGCCGCTTACCTCGTCAATCATAACGTTGTTAAGCTTTGTATCGTTGTGGGTGACGCGAACAGGCAGTTCTTTGTTTTTCTGCATATCAACCATTGTAGCCAAAAGCTTTTCGCGTTCCTTGATAAAACCAACTTCACGTTCAACCGAGGACAAACGCTTGCACGCATCATCATCAACAGCCTTCAAGAATGTCTGATAACGAACGGGTGTGTTATGAAAGTCCTTAATTGTCTCGTAAAGCGTATCGCAGGGATAATCTGAAAGTTGTTTTTGAAATTCTCCGAAAGCTTTTCCGGCCATAGCAAAATGCTTTATGTTTTCGACGCGGTCGAATGTCTTTGCGTTGTCTATAAACTCATACATACGCCAGTATGAGCCAATGCTGTCTTTGTAAAAGCTTTTGTCGTCCTTTGTTTTAACAACGTTTAAAGTCTTTGCACCTTTTTTGCTTAAAAATTCTGTAACACCAACGATATTTGACATAAGCTGTTCAGGATTTTTGAAAATATCATGGTTCATTCTTTGAATAATATATCTTCTTTTTTCAAAGTCAACAAAGAATGTGTCGTTAATATGCCCGCTACCGTAGGGGCCATGCTGCACATAATCTCCACCGTGTGTATTGAAAGTACTAATAGCTTCATTTATCTTAGCGCATAAAGCCGCTCTATCCATTAAGACCACAACCTTTCCGGATACTTACCGGCACTAACCATATCACCGATAGCCTTAACAACATTTGCCTTGTCCTCTTTATAAGTTACTCCATACCATTTTTCTTCGGATTTAAGCACCTTAACCTTAGCCTTCTTGTTAAGCATACGCCCAACAACATCCGGAAGAAAATATTCACACTTTAGTGGATTTTTTGGCAAATTTTCTTGCAAGAAATCTGCAAAGCCTTCGTTAAGCTCCTTCAATATAGACGGTGTGAATCCCCAGAAGTTCATTGAAACAACGCTGCCCTTTGGAATTGTAACATATGTCGCACCTTCATCCTCGGTGTACTTGGTTTCCTCACCGAACTTCTCAATGCGCGTGCGCTCCTTAATATATGACAGGTAACCATTCGCATCCACTTCACAAACGCCCCTAGCCACATGACCATAGTCTGTGAGGGTGTTCTCTATAATATAACCAACCATAGCATAGTCATAGAACTCGCCGTCCTTAGCGTCTTTAAGGAAGTCATAAAGCTTTTTGAAAGCGGTTTGACCGTAATAGTCATCTGCGTTTATAACGCCAAAGTTCCCTTCAACGGTTCCAAGACAGCTTAAAACCGCATGCCCTGTGCCCCAAGGCTTAACGCGCCCATCGGGAACTGCAAATCCTTTGGGCAAATTTGCAATATCCTGATACACATAGGAGATGTTTGCAATTGAGGACAGGCGTTTGCCTACAGTGCTTTTAAAATCTTCCTCAATCTCTTTCTTGATAACAAATGTTATGTTTTCAAAACCGCTTTTAACAGCATCGTAAATGCTGTAATCAATAATAACTTCGCCGTTTTTTCCGATAGGGTCAATCTGCTTAAGACCACCATATCTGCTCCCCATTCCGGCTGCCATTACTACAAGTGTTGGTTTCATATTCTTCCTCCCTAGTAAATTAATTTTACTGTTTATTTGTATATTCAACCCTTAAGGCCTGAAGGTTTACAAACCCCATAGCAAGACCGATTACGATCCAAAAGGTAAGGGTTACACGTGGATAATACCATACATATTCGACCATAGCAAAAAACATGAATGCAACAATAGTTGCGCAGAACGCTGCGGCATAGTAAGAATGCTGCTTTGAAGGTCCTTTAAGTGCAATGATGAGACAACGCTTAAATGTCCCAAAGACGAATACAACAAAAGATATAAGACCGAAAATACCGGTTTCAAGCGCAATCTGGAAAACAAGATTGTGAGAGTGCATGGCGTTGAAGGCTTGAATGTTTCCCATACCTTTGTATATTATGCCAAAACCCTCAGGGCCCATACCTATACCATACAACCAATGACTCTTTAGCATGCGTAAAACGCCTTCCCAGATAAAAAGGCGATATGAGCTGGATGTATCGCGTCCAATGGTCATTAAACGGTTTATTATCGTTGAAGGTATAAATGGTATGAGCATGATGCCAAGTAAAACGAAAAATGGGATAAGACGCGGTCTCACGATGAGGATAAAAACAAATATCGCCAAGACAAAAGCAATATACGATGCACGAGAAAGAGTAAGCACAAGGCTTAATGTTGAAACAGCAACCATGCAGGTGTATATAAGACGGCTTATATCGTTTTTAAGGTTAAGGATGTAAGCAACGGACAAAGGTAAAATAAGGATAAGATATTCGGCATAATTGTTGGGATTATCCATAGTCGAATATATGCGCCCGGGCATGCCGGAGCTTGCTGAAAGATCTATAAACTCGGAGCGAATTTCAACGCCGAAACGATATTGATAAAGCGCATATAATGATGTTAAAAACATACCGATTATCAATGCAGACATAAGCATATTAAATACATCATAGCTCCTGACCGCATAACGAACAACAATTGCAAGTCCCACGCATGCCAAGAAGATAACGGTCACACGTAAGCTGTCCGAAATTGCAAACGAACGGGTTATGCTTAACCCAACAACAAGGATGTAGGCCATAAGGCTTGCGGGAGGTAGTTTCGGAGCGGTTGATCTGCCCTGAGCCGGATGTAGCGAAGAATAGACAAGATAATAGATCGCAAAGAAAACTGTCGCAAGCAGGATATAGTAATTATTCCAAAGACTATGTGGAACAATGGCCATAATAATAAAGTATGCATAAAGCGGAACTTGAGCAACACCAATGTAACCAACAACCCAATTCACGAAATCTGCCAAAATACCAACCCAAAGGAATCTTGCAAAACCTGTAAGACCTCTCCAAATCAAACTTTGAGATAAAGAACCAACAACGAAAACAGTAATCTTTTTCCATATACCAAATAAAAAATCCCAAACTGCAGAAATAATACGTGTAAACAAGCCTTCATACTCAAGAGGTTTGTTAGTAAAAAGCTTCGAGAAGAAAGAGCAAATCAAGGAACCCTCAGATGCTTGCCAAAGCCAATCAAAAATCCTTGCTGTGAAGCTTTCTTCATAGAAGTCATCAATCGTATAATAAAGGCTTAAAAGATACCTAATTATAAAACTTTCCGTCATCACGATTTCCTTTCGATACCTGATATCTTAAGCCAAATCTTGGCTTTACCCGCCCTTATAGTCAATCCGTGTCCAACGCCATACTTATTGCCACCGCTTAAAATAAATCCATGTTCATATGGTTGAGCCTTTAGCTCGGCCGTAATCTTCATGCTTGTGATGCCTTCGCGTTCTGTCTTTTTGATATTACCTTGGCTGTCTGTTACATAATAAAAACCAGGGCTATTCTCAATGGCGATAACTTTTCCCAAATCCAAGGTCTTAGCTTCATCTTCAACTCTGTCGCCAATTTGCACCTTATCTGCAACAAAGTCAGGAGTATCTTCGGAATAAAATGTCACAATATAATCTTCGCCCTGGACCACCACCATATCCATTACAGCAAATCGTTTAAAAACAAAGTAAGCACCCACAACCAGAACAACAACAATAAATATGTCGATAATACTAACCTTGCCGAACAAACGGCCTTTCTTGTCGATAATCATACATTTCTCCTTTGATTTTTTTAAATCATTATAGGCAAAATTTTGTAAAATTTCAATAGATTTTTCCGAGTTTATTTATTATTCATTCCAGTTTGAAAAAGCACCTACAAAGTCGGATGTATAACCAT
>CAYPQA010000064.1:0-14490 GCA_964412725.1 uncultured Eubacteriales bacterium | reverse complement strand
TCCCAAGATTATAGCATAGAAAAAAATCCTTGTAAACAATTCACATTAATCAAAAAAGTCGAGAGAAATGAACAGATGAGTGCTATGATTAATGCACTTCCGGAAGATAAAAAATGGAGCTGATTGGAATGGATTATTCGTTACTGATATGGTCGGTTTGCATGTATGTTGAAAACCGCGTGAAGACAGAGATAGACATTTATGATATGGAGCGCGCAATAGGATATTCTTATTCTCATATAAGAAAAACCTTTAGAGAGAGTATGCAAATTCCTATATCAAGATATGTTTTATTGAGGAAATTAAGCTGTGCGGCTTTTGACATTATCCACACGCAAAAAAGACTGCTCGATATCGCCATAGATTACGGTTTCGAGCAGTACGATGTTTTCACACGTTCATTTAAGCGTGAGACGGGCTTGCTTCCGAAAGAATTTCGAAGTATGAGGGCGAGAGCAGGCCGACGCCTCATTGCATCGGGCGTATACGCACCGGCCATACTGGACATTCCCTGCACTAATCAGATTAAATCGGAGGTCATTATGAATCAAGACTCAAATAACAGTTGTATATTGTTTGGTGTACCAAAGGCAGAATACCGTTGGGAGGAATGCACCCCATTCCCTGTTTGTCTGAAAGCTTGCCTCAATTATATGGGTCAGGATATAAATTACGCACACATTATGGCCGCTTCGGGAGCCGCCTTTAGACTACGCTGGAGTAAGAAATTTTGGAATGGCGGGAATGTGGATATTTGCTACATTTATGAAAACCCAATCGAGGCCTTTCATCGTTCATTTGAAGCTGTGGGACGAAACTACCGCTTTTTGAAACGCGAGGACAGCGACAAGCAAGGATTTATTGACTTTATAAAAGCTGAAATCAACAACGGTCGTCCTGTTATTGCCCTTGGTATAATCGGACCTCCTGAGGCCTGTATTGTTGCCGGATATCAGGATGAAGGCAACACTTTGTTGGGTTGGAATGTTTTTCAGCATCGTCCGGAATACAATAAGGGAACATCTTTCCATGAGAACGGCTATTTCATAAGCAATAATTGGTGGGAAAATAAAGACACACTTCTATTAATGTCCATTGGTGAAACGCAAAACATTATGGTGAGTGATAAGCATATACTTACAAATGCACTTAGTGTAGTTAATCGCAAGCCTGTTGTATTTGAAGGATGCGATGATGAGATTGCCTGCGGACAAGAGGCTTATGAAACCTGGGCTGCATGGACTGCCGACAATAAGCAATTTGACGAAAGCATAACCTTGCCACTTCTGAGCGAACGTTTTATGTGTCAGTGTGACGCTCAAACAATGGTTGGCGAGGGTCGCTGGTATGCCGCGGAATATTTAAAAGCGGTTGCGAACCGTCATCCTGAGGTTAGCGGCTTGTGTACGAACGCAGCAGAATATTTCTGCAAAGCGAGCACATTAGCTACAAAGGATATGTACGGCTTGTTTGGCGGCTTTGACGGAAACGAGGATAATCTTCGTAACTATGCTAAGCCGGAAATAAGAAAGAAAGTTGTAGAGCTTATACATGAAGCCGCTGAAAATGAAGCAAAGGCTATGCAGCTAATTGAAAAAATAGTAGAGCAAATAAACGACTGAAACATTTAAGACTAAAGCAAGCGGTACAAGAATTTTGAAACGTAAGTGCTTTGTTTTATGGCGAAACACCCTCATGCCTATAAAGGCACCAAGTCCTCCAAAAAGGAAGGCTTGAGAAATGAGGGTGTTTTCTTTTATGCGCCAAAGACCTAATTTTGCACGACGTTTGTCCAAACCATAAACCGTAAATACAAAAAGATTCCAAACCAAAAGTCCTATTAATGCGTATTTTATAAAAACTTCATCCATTATTAACTCGTCCCTCCTCATCCCTAATTCGGAAAGTATAGTATTACTCTTAGAAAAAATCAATCAAATTTTTCTGTAATGGAACAATTAAATTATTGACTTTACGCAAATTATTGGTATAATTACAGAATAAAGTTAGGAAAAACGTATCTGTATTTTTCCCAAATTAATGTCTTAAGGATAAGGCAAGTCGGAGGGTTTTATGATTGTTACTATTGTTAACGGCGAAAAGAAGGAATTAAGCTTTGACATGAAGGAAGGACGTGATGTCTATCGTCATACTGCCTCTCATATTCTGGCGCAAGCTGTAAAAAGGCTTTACCCATCTGTAAAGTTAGCTATCGGGCCGGCCACGGAGGACGGCTTTTATTATGACTTTGACAGGGAAACGCCTTTCTCGGCAGACGAACTTAGCCTTATTGAAGCCGAGATGAAAAAGATTATTAAGGAAGAACTGCCTATTGAGCGTTTTGTGCTTAGCCGAGAGGAAGCTTTAAAGCTTATGGATGAAAGGCAGGAACCATACAAGATAGAATTAATTAACGATTTGCCGCAGGATGCGGTTATCTCTTTCTATAAACAAGGTGAATTTGTTGACCTTTGCGCAGGGCCACACCTGTTAAATACAAAATTTGTTAAGGCTGTAAGGCTCACCAATGAATCCGGTTCGTCAGGTGCATATTGGCGCGGCTCTGAAAAAAATAAGATGCTTTGGCGCATATATGGAACGGCCTTTCCTAAGTCAAGTGAACTTGAGGCATTTTTGACAATGCGTGAGGAAGCGAAGAAACGTGACCATAATAAGCTTGGACGCGAATTGAAGTACTTTACGACATCTGAAATAATTGGTCAGGGCTTACCTCTCTTGATGCCTAAGGGGGCTAAGGTTATGCAGATTTTGCAGCGTTTCGTTGAGGACGAGGAGGAACGTCGCGGCTACATTCTTACAAAAACTCCTTATATGGCAAAAAGCGATTTATACGAAGTTTCAGGACACTGGGAACATTATAAAGACGGTATGTTTATATTTGAGGATGATAAGACTTACTATGCCTTGCGCCCGATGACCTGTCCGTTCCAATTTACAATTTACAATGCCGAGCAGCACAGCTACAGGGACTTGCCCATTCGTTACGGCGAAACCTCTACGCTTTTTCGCAATGAATCCTCGGGTGAAATGCACGGTCTTATTCGCGTAAGACAGTTTACTCTGTCAGAGGGTCACCTCGTTTGCCGTAAGGATCAGCTTAAGGACGAATTTAAGGGCGTTGTTGATTTGATTTATTACATGACGAAAACTTTAGGAATAGGCGAAGATTTAACCTATCGTTTCTCTAAATGGGACCCTAACAACAAGGAAAAATATATTGGTGACGCTGAAACTTGGGAACAAACTCAGGATTTAATGCGCGAACTTTTAACGGAACTTGAACTCAATTTCTATGAAGCTGAGGGAGAGGCCGCATTCTATGGGCCAAAATTGGACATTCAGTTTAAGAACGTTTATGGCAAAGAAGATACAATCATAACCGTTCAGATTGATTTCTCGCTTGCAGAACGCTTTGGTATGACCTATGTTGATTCTGACGGCTTCAAGAGACACCCAATTATCATTCACCGATCTTCTATCGGTTGTTATGAAAGAACCCTGGCTATGCTTATCGAAAAGTATGCGGGCGCATTGCCAACTTGGCTTTCACCCACACAGGTCAAGATTTTACCCATATCCGAGCGCTTTAATGACTATGCCTTAAACGTCGAGAATACATTAAAACAGAATGGTGTACGTGTTGAAACGGATTTGCGTGCTGAAAAAATCGGCTACAAAATCAGAGAAGCGCGTAACGAAAGATCACCGTTTATACTAGTTGTAGGCGAAAAGGAGGAGGGAGAGGGCACTGTTTCCGTAAGGAGCAGACAAGGTGAGGAAGGCTCCGTTTTGGTATCGGAGTTTGTTGAACGCATTTGCAAAGAAATTGCAGAAAGGAAGTAGACTATGGCTACCGAAATTGTGATTGTAGGTGCGGGTTACGGTGGTGTTTTGACCGCTAAGTCCCTTGCCAAAAAGTTCAAGAAACGTCAAGATGTCAATATAACGATTATTGACAAAAATCCCTACCACACTATGCTTACAGAGCTGCATGAAGTTGCAGCCGGACGTGTTGAAGAAGACAGCATCAAAATCAGTCTCAAGAAAATCTTTGCAGGTCGTCGCGTTAATGTTAAGCTTGATATGGTAAAAAGCATTGACTTCGAGAAAAAAAACGTTATTGGAGATGCGGCCACATATCGTTACGATTATCTTGTCTTGGCTGCAGGTTCAAAGCCTGCGTTTTTCGGCGTTCCCGGTGCAGAGGAAAACGCCTTCCGTCTCTGGTCTTATGACGATGCTGTTGTTTTAAGAGAACATATTCATAACTGTTTCCGTCTTGCTGCGGTTGAGCGCAATAAGGACGAGAAGAAACGTTTGCTTTCATTTTATGTTGTCGGAGCAGGGTTCACTGGCGTTGAGATGATAGGTGAGTTGGCCGAGTATGTGCCTATTCTTTGCGACAGATATGAAATTGACCCCAAAGACGTTACACTTGTTAATGTGGATATGTTGGCTAGACCAATGACAACTCTACCCGAAAAGCTCTCCGTTAAGGTTGCAAACCGTCTTAAAAAGATGGGGGTAACTCTTAAGATGAATACAGGCGTTGCCTGTGTAACGCCGGCTTTTATAGAAATTAAAGAGGGCAATAATCAAGTAAAGTTACCTACAAAGACGGTCATTTGGGCTGCCGGTGTTCAATGTAGCGATATAACTCAGAAGGTTGGCGAAAAGCTTTCAAGTGCGGCTAGGGGACGTATTAAGCAAGATAGCTACTTACGCTCCGTTGATGATGAAAGTGTTTACGTTGTCGGCGATAACATGCTATTTACACCAAAGGGTTCGGACACACCTGTGCCTCAGATGGTTGAAAACGCTGAGCATTCATCTGCCTGCGTTGCACACAACATATATGTGGCCGTAACAAAGACGGGCAAAATGGAGGAATACAATCCTTCGTTCCATGGCGTTATGGTTTGCGTCGGCGGTCGTTACGGCGTTGCACGCGTTGGTCTGCCTAATATGATGTTTAACTTGCCTTCATTCTTCGCTATGCTTTCCAAGCACTTTATAAATATTATTTACTTCTTACAGGTTTTGGGTTGGAATAAATGCTTTAGTTATTTAAGACATGAATTCTTCACCATACGTAACAAGCGCAGCTTTGTTGGCGGACATCTTTCAAACCGAACTCCAAGCTTTTTGCTTGTGCTCTTGCGATTATGGCTTGGTGCAGTTTGGCTGTTTGAGGGCATCAAAAAGGTTAATGAAGGTTGGCTCTCAAATCCTATGCTTACAGGTTTCTTCGGTGGCGCAAACGCTTGGTATCAAAGCATCCTTTATGGTACTGCGGGCGGTGCGGAGGCTGTTGGAGCCGCGAGCGGTGTTGTTGAAACGGCAGCAAGCGGTGCAGCTGAGGTTGCGAGTGCAGCAAGCGGTGTCGTTGAAGCCGCTGCAGGTGGAGCTTCGGCTGGTGTAACCATCCTAAACCACAACATACTTTGGCTTTTTGACATTATATTCGTTTCGTCAAAAGACCTCGTTCATTCTACAATAGAAAATTTTGCTTTCAAACTTAATGTTCCTTTACTTAACTCTTTCCTTGATACGTTTGTTTTACCTTATGACGGCGTTCAAATTGCAATGCAAGTGTTTATCGTTGTTGCTGAGATTTTGATTGGTCTTGCGCTTATAGGGGGTCTCTTTACATTCCTTGCCGCCGGATTGTCAGTTGTCTTGCAGTTTATGTTTGTTTCGACAACGGGCCTTTATCTCTCAACCTTCTGGATGATTTTCGCTGGCATAGCCGTTTTGGTTGGCGGAGGTTCTGTCTTCGGACTGGATTATTACGTGATGCCTTACCTTAAAAAGCTATGGAAGAAAACTAATTTTGCACGAAAGCTGTATATATATAATGATTAGATTAGCTCTTAAAGATGCCATTTCGGAGGTTAGAAGCCGCATTTCTTCTATTTTGCGGCTTGCACCTCCTATTATTTCCGAATTTACATCGCTTTTATCTCAGTCCGAAGGCAAGTTGTTCCGTGCAACAGCGCTATTGGTCTGCGCACAAGACACGGACGGTTTCGTTTGTACGGACGCTGTAACAATGGCTGTTGCGGTTGAGATTTTGCATCTTGCAACGCTTGTTCATGACGACGTTATAGATGACGCTGAAGTTCGACGCGGAAACCCAACAATAAACAGCAAGCATGGACGTAAAACCGCTGTAATCTGCGGTGATTATTTATTCTGTGTCTGTATCGGACTTGCCACGGAAGTTTCAAAGCCGGATGAAGACATGGATTTGAGTATTACAAAGACAATGGAACGCATATGTATGGGTGAGCTTTTACAGCATTTAAACAACGGCAATTTTAATCTCTCTATACCCGCATACCTTAGGATTATAAGAGGCAAGACTGCGGCCTTGTTTGAAGGAGCGTTTTATGTGGGCGCGTACTACTCAAAAGATGATAAACAAAAATTAAATAAATTTAAACTCTTGGGACGTTTTCTTGGGCAGATTTTCCAGATAACGGATGATTGTATTGATTACGAATCTAGCTTATCTGTTGCAGGCAAGGGCGTTAATTCCGACCTTGAACAGGGTGTCATAACGCTCCCATTGATACACACTATGTCTCAGGATTCTGATTTTAAACAAAAGATTTTGAACAAGTTTTTAGGCATAAAGGACATTTATAGTTTTGTGATAAAATCCGGCGGCGTTTCGTACGCTAAGGGTGTTTCCGAGCGTTATTATAAAAAGGCTTTGCGCCTTATTGACGAGATAAATCCAACGCCGAAAAAAAGGCAAGAGCTTTTAATGCTCTTTGAAAAGGCAGGACAAGTCACAAAGGACAAGGGAGCGGTTTACAATGGTTAAAAGCGTTGCAAAATATGTTGAGGTTATGACCAAGATAACAAGTTTTTTTCCGTTTTGGCTCACACTTGCATTTTTGATGTACAACAACGTTTCTATAAACTTGCTTAGAACGACTGTATTCTTTATCTCTATGTTCTTGTTAGACCTAGCTACAACTGCCATAAACAACTATATAGACAGCAAGGGGAATAGTCAGGAATTTGATATGTCAAGAAAGGCAATGCTTTCAATTATAGTCGTTTTGCTTACCGCAAGTGCCGCACTGGGACTTTGGCTTGCATTTATGACCGATATCGTAATTCTTCTATTGGGATTGCTTTGCTTTGCCTGTGGTGTACTCTACACTTGGGGGCCTATACCAATTTCCAGACAACCTCTGGGTGAATTGTTTTCGGGTTTTTTCTACGGTGTGGTCATCCCTTTTATAATACTTTACATAAACAATCCGCCCGGAACGTTTTTGTCCGTTTTATTTTATGGGAATTTCTCGCAAGTTGACATAATTTTGAAGATGCGTCCTATAATAACTTTAATGGTGTTTGCTATCACACCTTCTCTTGCAACGGCTAATATAATGCTTGCAAATAATATCTGTGATGTAGAAAAAGATATTAAAGTTAAACGTTTCACTTTGCCATATTATTTGGGCAAAAGTTCGTTATATTTATTTGCGGCTCTTAATTATCTATGTTTTTTCTCTACGATATTATTGGTTGTTTTCCGTATATTCCCACCAATTACGCTTTTATCGCTTGTTGCCTTAATTCCTGTTCAAAAAAATATTTCAACTTTCCTCAAGCTTCAAGATAAGTCTAAGACCTTCATTTGTTCGGTCAAAAACTTTCTTTGGCTTGTTGTTCCTAATATCTTTTTGCTTTTGGTGTCTACAATATGAATGATAATTTAAACACAATCAGACGTACTGTGCTTATGGGTTTATTCTTTGCTCTAGCGATAGTTTTATCCTATGTCGAAAGCTCATTCCCACCCATACCAATGTTCCCGCCCGGTGTAAAACTGGGGCTTTCAAATGTTGTTGTTATGTATTGTTTATTTTTTCTTGGTAAAAGCCGTACTATTCTGATTTTGATTTGTAAGTCATTGTTTGTTTTTTTGACACGTGGGGCTTTGGCCGCCTCCTTGAGCTTTGGTGGAGGTTTGGTTTCATTTCTTGTTATGTGTTTATTAATGTTTATTTTTAAGGATATATCTTTCCTTTTATTAAGCGTTGCAGGCGCAATAACTCACAATGTCTCACAGCTTTTGATTGTTTGTGCCGTCTTTGGAAACCTCGCTATGCTCTACTACATGCCTGTTATTATAGTAACAGGTATTTTTGCGGGTCTTGGTACAGCAACCGTTTTGAAGTTTATTATGCCGGCTTTTGACCGGCTTAATAATAAAAAATAAATTTTTATAAAGGAGAAGTAAAAATGAAAAAATTTGTTGCAATTTCACTTGCTGCATTACTTGGATTAACAATGGCCGGATGTAAAAACACAACACCTAGCCCATCACCTTCACCAACTCCGTCTGCTACACCAACTCCAACACCTACCCCGACACCTACTCCAACGCCTAGCCCGACACCTTCGCCTTCTGCACCTGCTTCTGAGACACCTGCATCTACAGCACCCGATGCTTCAGGTTCAACTGGCGCAACTCTTAAGACAGGTATGTTTGCTGTAGCAAGCAATGGGAAATCCGCAGAACCTACTGCAGAGAAAGCCGGTTTGGCTCAATCCGATATTATTATCGGTGCTGTATTGGTTGACGACAGCGGTAAGATTGTTGACATCGCTATTGATTCAATCCAATCAAAGGTTAACTTTGATGCAACAGGCAAGATCACAACAGACACAAAGGCTCCTGTTCTTACAAAGATGGAGCTTGGCGACAAGTACGGCATGAAGGCTCGTTCCGGCATCGGCAAGGAATGGGATGAACAAATCAAGGTCTTAATGGAATACTTGAACGGCAAGACTGTTGAAGACATTAAGAAGATTTCCCTTAAAGAAGGCGGCTATGCTCAAGACGCTGAGTTGGCTTCCGGTTGCACAATCTCTATTTCCGATTACCTTCTTGCTGTAGGTACGGCTGCTTACACAGCTCAAGACTTAGGCGCTAAAGAAGGCGACAAGCTTGGCTTAGGTATTGAAACTAACGTTGCTAAGTCTACAGATGCTACGGCTGAAAAGGCTGGTTTAGCTCAAGCTTATGCTACCTACACAGCTCTTTCCGTTGACAAAGACGGTAAGATTACAAGTGTTATCGTTGACGGTCTTCAAGGCAATGTAAACTTTGACACTACAGGTAAGATTACAACAGACCTTAAGAAGGCTCCTGCATCTAAGCTTGTTTTAGGTCCAGATTACGGTATGAAGGGACGTTCCGGTATCGGCAAGGAATGGGACGAACAAGCTAACGCTTTCTCTGAATACATCACAGGTAAATCCTTAAATGAAGTTAAGGGCATCAAGCTTACAGATGACAAGAGACCTGCTGACGCTGAGCTTGCTTCAAACGTTACTGTAACTGTTGGTGGTTTCATTGATGTTGTTGAAAAAGCAGTTAATAGCACAAAATGAGACTACTAAACAGGATATGCGCAGCATTCTGCGTTCTCATTCTGCTTAGTGGCTGTAATTTAGTAAAAGAAAAAGAAATTCAAAAGGCCTCGGAAAAGAAACGTTTCGAGGCCGATTTTTTATACCTTTTTGATACAGCCACAAAGCTTGTGGGCTATACGGATACAAAAGAGGAATTTGAGGAATTTTCAAATATTGTATATGACGAGTTGAAGGTTTTGCATGAACTTTTTGACATATACAATGACTATGAGATTAATAACATTAAGACTATTAATGATAACGCAGGAAAGGCTCCGGTTAAGGTTGACAAAAAGATTATAGACCTGATTTTGGCTTGCCAAGACATGTATGAACTTACAAACGGAAAGGTTAATGTTGCAATGGGTTCTGTACTTAGGGTTTGGCATAATTACAGGGAACAAGGCTCAGACAACGAAGAATATGCTCGCGTTCCTTCAATGGACGAACTTGTTGAGGCTTCAAAGCATACAGCTATTGAAGATGTTATCATTGACGAAAACGCCTCGACTGTTTTTATAAAGGATGAGAAGTTAAGCCTTGATGTGGGAGCTATAGCGAAAGGTTATGCCGCGCAATTGGCCGCAGATGCGGCCGTAAAGGCCGGACACAAGAACGGGCTTATAAGCGTTGGAGGAAACGTCGTCTCACTTGGTAATAAGCCAGAAGACAAAAAATGGAATGTAGGCATTCAAGACCCACATTCCAAAAATGAAACGCTTATTAAAATCATCTATATCTCTAACCAATCTCTTGTGACAAGTGGCGACTATCAACGTTATTACATCGTTGACGGCAAGGTTTACCACCACCTTATTGACCCCGAAACCCTATTTCCTGGAGAATATTTCAGCGCAGTGTCAATTATCACATCTAATTCAGGCATAGCCGACGCTTTATCAACAGCTGTTTTCTTAAGCCCGTTTGAAGATGGGATTAAGCTTGTTGAAAGCTTACCTGATACCTATGCTTGTTGGGTATTTAAAGACGGAAGTATTAAATACAGCAAGGGCTTTGAACAACTCCAATAAAGAATCCGTCATTGTTCACAGAGGGCATAATCTGTATGAAACCCTCAGAGGCGGTGTCCGAACAATAGCTCGATATTTCCTTGGGAATAATTTCCTTTTTAGTTAAATCCACGGGTTGGAGATATTCTCTGAGTTTGTTGAAGTTTTCTAAATTCTCCCTATCGGTCAAGGTGCAAGTACTATATACAAGGGTTCCCGAGGGTTTAAGATAACGTCTGACAGTCATTAAAATACACTCTTGGATTCCTGACAGAGTATCTATTGTTTCAATCGTCTTGTTGTACCTTATATCGGGCTTTTTTCTTATGATTCCCAAACCCGAACAGGGTGCATCCGCGAGTATATGGTCAAACTTATTTTCATATTCTGAATTGAAAACCCTTGCATCTGCGGGTGAAGCATTTATATTTTTTATGCCAAGACGTTTGGCCTCCTTAATTAGGAGGTCAATTTTTTTTGCGCTTATATCGTGTGCGTAAATCTCACCGTCTGGATTGTTTTGAGCAATAAGAAAGGTCTTTCCGCCCGGAGCCGCGCAAATATCCAAAACCATTGAACCGTTCCGTACACCAAGGCAACGTGCAGCAAGCATAGAACTTTCATCTACGACATGAAACCAGCCGTCTTTATAAGAAGAAAGCATAGGGATATTAGCTTTGCTCACATAAAGCGCAACATCATTATACGCGCTCTTTTCTACATTAACGCCCTCGCTTTCAAGGCGTTCAACTAATTCATCCCTTGTTGTTTTTAAAATATTTGTGCATAAGGTAACCTTGGGTGCTGTATTGTTAACGATGCAAAACTGCTCTGCTTGTTCAAACGATGTAAAGTTTATGCTTTGAAGCAATTCTTTTGGATGAGAATACTTAGCTTCAAGGAAGTGGTAGGTTCCGTACTCGGGCAGAATATTTTTATCCTTATTCCGTATAATTGTACGCAAAAGCGCATTCGTGAAGCCTGAAAAAGCAGGGTAATGTTTTTTTGCAACAAAAACAGCCTCATCGCACAAGGCAAAATGAGGCACGCGTTCACAAAAGTAAATTTGATAGACGGAAATTCTTAAAATGTTTAACAAAAGTGGTTTTATCTTGGTTATTTTAACGTGTGAGTAGCTTGAAATAACCCTGTCTATAAAAATTTTGTTTCTTAAAGAACCGTTTACGAGTTCGGTTATAAAATAGCGGTCATTCTCTGAAAAGCCGTTCAAGTCACGCAAAGCAATATTATTGTATGCGCCGTCTTGAATAATCCTTTGAAGAATTAAAGCCGCCTTCTCTCTTGCAGAAATTAAAGCAGTCACATCTCACGACGTCCTTCCAAAGCGCGGGATAAAGTAACCTCATCCACATACTCCAAGTCACTTCCGACAGGCACGCCATGCGCTATGCGTGTTACCATTATACCGAGCGGTTTTAAAAGCTTGCTTATGTAGAGGGCAGTAGCCTCGCCTTCTACGTTGGGATTTGTTGCAATTATAACTTCTCTTGGGGTTTCTCTGGACAAAAGCTCTTTAATGCGCAGATTGTCTGGCCCGATATTGTTCATAGGTGACATAGCGCCATGCAAAACATGATAAAGCCCTCTGAACTCCTTTGTCCTCTCGTAGGCGGCCATATCACGAGGGTCTTCAACAACCATAATAACACCACTGTCACGAGTCAAGTCGCTGCAAATCTCACAAGTATCGCTGTCCGTAAGATTACAACATTTAGAGCAATATTTTATATTATTCTTTGCATCCGAAATGGCCTTCGTCAATTCATCAACATCCTTCACAGGCAAATTAATGATATGAAAGGCCAAACGTTGTGCAGATTTATAGCCCAAACCCGGCAGTTTTAACAATTCTTCAATCAACCGGTTTAAAGGCTGTCCGTAATAATTCATTAGAAAAGACCGCCACTGGGCAAGCCAAACTTACTCATCTCATTCGAAGATAATTCATCAGCCTGCCTCAATGCCTCATTAACAGCAGACATTATCATATCCTCAAGGCTTTCGATATCGTCAACATCAACAGCATCCGGAAGGATTTTAATTTCCTTAATAACCTTGTCACCTGTGGAAACAACCTTTATAGCGCCGCCGCCCATGGTAACTTCCAAAGTTTTCTCGCCCAATGCGGCCTTGGCATCCTCCATTTGCTTTTGCATCTTTTGAGCCTGTTTCATTAAGTTATTCATGTTCATACCGCCGAAGTTAGGGGACATGCCTCCAAATCCTTTTGCCATCTTTAATCCTCCTTAAAATTTCTAATCAATTAATCTTATTTCAGCCTTAACTAAGCTTTTGAAACGTTCAAAGCCTTGCTGAGAATTGCTCTCCTGTGCGGACACATCACCTGAATCTGTAACGAAAACAGGTTTTAACTCCGACTTGTAGTAAGCCAAAAGAGCATCTGTTATGATAGGCTTTTTAGGCTCCAAGCTACCGGCTAAGGCCTTTGAAGCGGACAAATGTAACATTATGCCGTCCAGGTTAACAGGCACGGCCTGATTAAGTAGACTTCTTACCATTATATCTTGTATGGTCTTTATAAATTCAGAAAATGTATTTTTTATATATTCTATAGTTAATTTACTTGACGTTTTAATTGGTTCAACAGCTTGCGCAGGCGGAGCAGGAGACTGAATCGGTGATACTATGGTCTGTACGGGTTTAATTGGTGGAACGGGTTCAAACGAATGCACAGGAGGTGCAACTGGTACATTTGGTGTAGCCGGAAGACTTTGTACTGAAATAGGTTTAGGAGGAACAACAGGTTGCTCTGTGCCGTCTGTGCAAAGTTTAATACACGTTATTTCAAGAAAAACGCGTTCGTTTGAAAGATATTTCATGCTTGATAAATATGAAGAAAAGGCATTTATATATTTAAATAAGGTTTGTATGTCAGTTAATTGAGATAATTCTTTATAAAGAGCGGCTTGCTCGTCGGAAATGTCAGCAATCTCTGCTGAGTTTGCAACAGACGCCGCAATATAGGTATTTCTTAAATGTGTGATAAGCTCACTTGTAAACTGCTCAAAGCTACGCCCTTCAATAAATAGATTATTAATTATTTCAAGGCAAGCTTGAACAGACTTGCCAAAAAGTGCACGAATAAAATCAAAATATATGCCGGTGTCCCCTGAGCCAACCAAATCCTGAACCATAGACAGCGTTACAACATCACCTGAATAAAAAGAAAGACATTGATCCAGTAAGCTGTAAGCGTCACGCATAGAACCATCCGCAAGACTTATAACATACCTCAATGCATTATCTTCAATGCTTAATCCCTGCGCTCTTATCGTTTCAAACATATCGTTTCGCGTCACACGCTTGAAATCAAAACGCTGACAACGGCTAAGTACGGTTGGGGGGATTTTCTGTGCGTCGGTAGTTGCAAGGATAAAAACAACGTGTGCGGGAGGCTCCTCTAGGGTTTTAAGCAATGCGTTAAAAGCACTGTTAGTAAGCATATGCACTTCGTCTATGATATAGACTCGATAGCGGCCTTCCGAAGGAGGATATTCAACCTCATCAATGATACCTCGGACATCATCAACCCTATTGTTACTGGCTGCGTCAATCTCAATAACATTCAAAGACGCACCGCTCATTATAGAACGGCACACATCGCAAACATTACAGGGTTCACCGTTCACAGGAGACTGGCAATTAACAGCCTTAGCAAAAACCTTTGCCGTTGACGTTTTGCCTGTTCCACGAGTACCACAGAACAGATATGCATGGGATATGCGCGAATTTAATATTTGATTAATCAAGGTGCGAACGGTGTTTTTTTGGCCGATAATGTCGGAAAAATTAACCGGACGCATTTTTCTGTATAAGGCTAAGTACATATAACCACCATTCAAATAAAAAAAGCCGTGCACCCGTTGTTGTCATTAATCCCCGGACGTTTACTTTGCAGTTAGCTCGAGTTAAGCCACCCCGCGGCACATAAGCTTGTTTGCTTAGTGCTGCTTTCTTCCGAATCTGACACGGTTCA
>CAYPQA010000063.1:0-14613 GCA_964412725.1 uncultured Eubacteriales bacterium | reverse complement strand
TATGCTACAATAATTCTCTAGGAGTTGATTAATTTATGGAAAAAATCAAAAGACGCAAATTTGGCAAAACGGGGTTTGAAGTTACCGAAGTCTCGTTGGGTGCCATGAATCTGCGGCTAACCCCGTCTGTTGCCGACGGCGAAAAGATGATTGATTATGCGCTTGATTGCGGCATAAATCTCATCGATACAGCGCGTGTCTACAACGGTACAACGTCGGGCGGTGAGCTTGTGGAGAGCGAAATTTTGGTCGGACGCGTGCTTGGACGGCGTAAAATGCAGGAGCCAATCATTGTTGTCACAAAGGGTCATGGCTATACGCCCGACGAGTTTGACAAGGACTTGAGCGAAAGTCTTGAACGTTTGAATGTGAGACAGGATGGCGGAAAGCTTTTCATCGGTGAAACGGAGATAAAGCTTGTCTATTTCTTTCATGGGATAAGCAAAGACCGTTACGCCCCTATTGCGGCAAACAATACACTTGCACACGCAAAAAAGCGCAAGGACGAAGGCAAGTTTCACTATCTGGGCTTTTCCAGTCATTACGGCGATTCAGTTGAGATTAAAGCTATGCTGGACGCAGTTGATGAACAGGGTGAGCCCTATACTTCGGTTGTGGAACTGCCGTATAGCATCTATAACCGAAGCCTTGGCGAAGGCGAAAACCTTATAAAATACGCTTATGATAAAGGCGTTGCGGTTATAAACATGAAAGCGTTTTTCGGCAACCAAACGGTTTTGTTAAAGGAGCGCATTGAGGAAATTTGTAGCATAACCTATTCAGATATGCTCAGATTTTGCCTTTCAAACCCATATGTTTCAACGGTTGACGCGGGTACGAAATATCCTTCCGAAATGGAAGCGAATATATCGTATTCACTTAAACCGTCTATGTCTGCGGATGAAAGACAAGCTCTTATAGAGAAAGCCGATAAAGCTGCTCCATTCTTTAAAAATACCTGCCGCGAGTGTATGCACTGCTATGAGAAGTTTTCTTGTCCTCATGGTTTGGATTTCGTATCTGTGCTTGGGCTTCACGCACGCTATGTCATTGCGCGTGAATTTTTGCCAGACACGCAAGCGTATTTTGATGACTATGCGGCGTTGGAAACCCATGGCGACCAATGCAAGGGGTGCAAGGCCTGTCTGGAATGGTGTGAACTGCATCTGGATATTCCCGCACTTATGAAATCCGCACACGGGTTACTTTCTCAACAAAAATAGTAAACAGAAAGGATGTTTTTAATGTTGACATTCAAAGGGGGCATACACCCCCCGGAACAGAAAATCACTAGCCAAAAGCCTATAAATGTTGTCTTTCCAAAGGCCGGAAGCCCTATTATATACCCCTGTTCCCAGCATATAGGCGCACCGGCCGTGCCTATCGTTAACGTAGGTGACCGCGTTTTAATAGGTCAAAAGATTGCCGAGGCACAGGCTTTTGTGTGTTCACCTATTCACAGCTCCGTTTCGGGTGTTGTTAAAGAAATTCGCCCGAACCTCACGCCGCTCGGCAATATGGTTAATTCCATTATTGTTGAAAATGACGGCGAATACGAAGAGCTTGAAATGGAGGGCATAGCCAACCATCAAAAGCTTTCTAAGGAAGAACTTTTAAATATTATAAAAGAGGCCGGTATTGTGGGTTTGGGCGGTGCGGGTTTCCCAACGCATATAAAGCTCAATCCTCCTGCCGACAAGAAAATTGACACTGTGCTTATAAACGCATCCGAGTGTGAGCCCTACCTTACAACCGACCACCGCGCTATGCTTGAGGAAACTGAGAAGTTCGTTATGGGTTTGAGCATAATGTTGCAACTTTTTCCGGGCGCAAGGGGCATAATCGGCATTGAGGGCAACAAACTTGATGCGGTTGCAAAACTTAAAAAAGAAGCCGCTAAGTATCAAAACATTACGGTTCAGGTTCTTAAGCCCAAGTATCCGCAAGGTTGTGAGAAACAGCTCATAACAGCTTGCACAGGGCGTGAGGTTCCATCCGGCAAATTGCCTGCGGACTGCGGCTGTATTGTAAATAATGTTGACACCGTTATTGCAATTCACAGAGCTGTAAAGCGTGGGCGTCCGCTTATGCGTAAAATTGTTACAATATCCGGAGGTTGCGTCAAAAACCCCGGTAACTATAAGGTTCGTCTGGGTATGACCGTCGGAGAATTTATCGAAACTGTCGGAGGTCTTAAGGAAGAGCCATATAAAATCATCGTGGGCGGCCCTATGATGGGCGTTACGATTTTTGACTTAAACATCCCTATGATTAAAACCACTTCCGCTATCCTTTGTTTCAACGAAAAAGAGGGCATACTGCCCAAGGAAAAAAATTGTATACGCTGTGGACGCTGTGTGTCACATTGCCCAATCGGACTTATGCCGCTTGAACTCAACAGATTTGTTCTTCAGGGCGATATGGACGGTTTTAAGGCCTTTAACGGCATGGACTGTATCGAATGCGGCTCCTGCTCCTATATCTGTCCGTCCAAGCGTCACCTTGCACAATCTATTCGCTCCACACGTCGCAAATTAATGGAGGCTAAAAAATGAAGTATGTTATCTCGTCAACACCCCACATACGTTCAAACGACAGCATAGAAAATATAATGCGTGACGTTTGCATAGCCCTCATTCCGGCCTGTCTTGCAGGGATTTACTTCTTCGGCCTGAGAGCACTTTTAGTTATTTTGATTTCGTGCGCGTCCTGTATGTTATTTGAATATCTTTTTCAAAAAGCTATTAAAAGAGACATAACCGTTTCAGATTACAGCGCACTTGTTACAGGTATTTTACTTGCACTAAACCTACCGGCCTCCGTACCCTTCTGGATACCCGTGGTTGGTTCATTTGTTGCTATTATTATAACAAAGCAATTGTTCGGCGGCCTTGGCCAAAACTTTATGAACCCGGCGCTGGCCGCAAGAGCTTTTCTTTTGACAGCTTACCCGAAAGAAATGACGGCTTGGACAAAGCCGCTTCAAAGTTTCGGGCTTGGCTTTGACGCTGTTTCAACTGCGACGCCATTAAGTATTTTGAAGGAAACGCCCGTTGCGCTTACATCAAACGATTATCTTAATGCATTTCTTGGCAACATAGGTGGCTGTATCGGAGAAACCTGTGCGCTTGCACTACTTATAGGCGCTGCGTACTTACTTTACAGAGGGATTATCAACCTATATGCACCTATCTCCTTCATACTTACCTTCTATGTCCTTATGTTTATTATGGGGCGTTTTGGAATGTTCACAGGTGTTCCTTTGTATGAGCTACTTGTAGGCGGGCTTATTCTTGGTGCATTCTTTATGGCAACGGACTATTCCTCATCGCCTATTTCTCTTAAAGGACAGATTATCTTTGGTATTGGTTGTGGCCTTTTAACCGCACTCATTCGTACCTTCAGCGGTTATCCTGAAGGTGTGTCTTTTGCAATCCTTATCATGAACCTCACTGTGCCCCTTATAGACAAGTATGTTAGGCCTAGGGTTTACGGCACAGGAAATATTAACAAGGGAGGACAAAAACATGCGTGAAGTCATCCGTCCCGGACTTGTACTTTGTATTATAACAATAATTGCAGGCATCTGCCTTGGTGGGGTCTATACCGTCACAAAGGAGCCTATCGAAGCTCAAAAGGAGCTTAAGAAGGTCAACGGTTGCCGTGAAATTTTTGCGGAAGCCGACACCTTTGAAGAAAATATAACTGTATCCGGAGGCGTTAACCTTGCCTATTCCGCTTACAAGGGTAGTGAACTTGTTGGCTATATATTCGGCGTTGCACCCAAGGGTTACGGCGGCGCAATTCCTATGCTTGTCTCAATAGACTTAGACGGCGTTATAAAGGGTGTAAAGATTTTGGACATCTCAACTGAAACACCGGGCTTGGGCGCAAATGCGGTTAATCCATCATTTTTATCTCAATACAGCGGCAAAACGGTTTCTATGTCACCGATTGCTGTAACTAAGCAACCATCCAACGACGCTATCGAGGCTATGACAAGTGCAACCATCACAACTAAGGCCGTTACGAGCGGTGTCAACACAGCTCTTGAGTTTTTTAAGGGGGTAAAATAATGTTTAATCTCATAAAAAGGGGTCTTTATGACGAAAACCCGATTTTTATGCAAGCCATAGGCATGTGTCCTACCCTCGCCGTTACAACCACTGCCCAAAACGGTATCGGTATGGGCTTGGCTACAACTGCGGTTTTGGTTTGCTCGAATATGGTTATCTCTCTTATCCGAAAGGTTATTCCGGACAAGGTC
Organism: uncultured Eubacteriales bacterium; assembly: GCA_964412725.1. GTDB lineage: Bacteria > Bacillota > Clostridia > Lachnospirales > CAYPQA01 > CAYPQA01. Next base: position 10,346 of record CAYPQA010000063.1, on the reverse strand, counting down.
AGAATCCCCGCTTTCATTGTTGTTATCGCAAGCTTTGTTACGATTGTTCAATTCCTTTTGCAGGGTTTCTTGCCCGAATTGAACGACTCATTGGGTTTGTTTATCCCGCTTATCGTTGTAAACTGCCTTATTCTTGCACGGGCTGAGGCTTTTGCGTCAAAAAACGGGCTTTTCCCTTCGCTTATTGACGGTATTGGTATGGGCTTAGGCTTTACGGTTGCTCTGTTTGTTATCGGATTTATTCGCGAACTGCTTGGAGCTGGTACAATCTTTGGTACAGCTATACCCGAATTTATCCCACGCACTATCATCATGGTCTTACCGCCCGGCGCATTCATAACCCTTGGCCTGCTTATGGCTCTTATGAATTATATTAAATCGGCATCTGCCAACAAGGAGGCGAAATAAATGCAGCTTATCCTAGTCTTTATAAGTGCGGCTTTGGTAAACAACTTTGTTTTGTCAAGATTCTTAGGTATTTGTCCGTTCTTGGGCGTTTCCAAAAAGACCGAGACCGCCCTTGGCATGGGCATGGCCGTTACCTTCGTTATGGCTCTTGCCTCCGCCGCAACATATTTTGTTTATTATTTTGTACTTGTTCCTATGGAACTTGAATTCCTCTACACAATAGCCTTCATCCTCATCATTGCCTCTCTCGTTCAGTTTGTTGAGATGTTTATTAAAAAGTCCAGTCCGACGCTTTATCAAGCCTTGGGCGTTTTCCTACCACTTATTACAACAAACTGTGCCGTTTTGGGCGTTGCTGTTATAAACATTAACAACGAGTACGGTTTTATAACTTCTGTTGTACACGCTGTGGGTGCGGCCGTTGGCTTCACCATTGCAATTGTACTTTTTGCCGGTATACGCGAACGTATGGAACATTGTGACATACCTAAGGCTTTCCGCGGTCTTCCTATAACTCTTATCGCGGCCGGTCTTATGTCCGTTGCTTTCCTTGGGTTCTCCGGCTTAATTAGCTGAGGAGGCGAATTATGACTACTATATTATCACTTGTTAGCTTAGGGGCTTTAGGTCTTTTGTTCGGCCTGGGTCTGGGCTATGCAGGTATTAAATTTAAGGTTGAAGAAGATGAACGTATTCCGCTCATAAAAGACGCTTTGCCCGGTGCAAACTGTGGCGGCTGTGGCTTTGCGGGCTGTGACGCTTTTGCGGCCGCGGTTATCGCAGGTACAGCGAAACCATCCGGTTGTCCCGTAGGCGGTGATGCGGCTATCGAAAAAATCTCCAACATATTAGGTATCAAGGCCGAAAAAACCGAGAAAAAGGTTGCCTTTATAAAATGCAAGGGCGGCGACAGCTATGCTGTTTCCCGTTATAACTATTACGGGCTTCAGGACTGCAAGGCTATGACGCAACTCGCAGACGGCGGTCACAAGGCCTGCAAATACGGCTGTCTCGGCGTCGGAAGCTGTCTTCTGGCTTGTAAGTTCGGTGCAATCTCCCTTGTGGACGGCGTTGCAAAGGTTGACCCCGAGAAATGTACCGCTTGCGGTATGTGTCTTTCTGTCTGCCCGAAGAATCTCATCGATCTTGTCCCCGCAAACAGCAAGGTTAGGGTTGTTTGCAACTCTAAGGACAATGCGAAGGTGGTTAGAAGTGTCTGCACTGCGGGCTGTTACGGCTGCAAGCTTTGCGTTAAAACATGCAAGTTTGATGCAATAACCGTTGACAACCAGATTGCAAAAATCGATTACGACAAATGCACCTCTTGTAAGCAATGCGTTGAAAAGTGCCCCGCAAGAGCTATCAGCAATATTTAGAAAAATAACAAACAACAAAAACAGCGGTGTATATGCCCTTTCGGGCAATATACACCGCTGTTTTATTGATATACGGAAAAGTTAATCTAATTATACTTGTTTAACACTTCTTGGTACACATTCCTATAGTTAGTTGTATTAGTTTCTTCTAGCACATCAAAATCTAAATTCGATATGGATTTACTAAATTGTTTAGCATTTGAATAGGGCACGTAATTCTCAAATACAGGATAACGACCCATAAGAACGTTATACATCCCATACAGACCTTCTTTTTCTGAAGTTTCATCATGTTTTACAAGTAGCCAAATATATTCATTGCCAACTATAGATGGCAGATAGCCCTCCATAGTAATGAAATACGTCTGACCGTTAATAGTTGCCTCGTAATACGGTTCAACTACTTCAATAATATCTCCTACCTTTATATCTCCTGAGAAAACATCTGAAACTTCTATCTTGGTTTTGGTGTATCCTGTAACCCACTCTGTATTGGTATCTGTTAAAACCATATTAGACTCCGGTAGTACTTTTCCTTTAATAACAACATCTGAAAGTGACTCTAATTCTTCCAAATCCTTAATCAAAAACGCGAGATCAACTTCGCCATTTATTATGCGTCCCTCGGTCAAGGCAGTTCCTTCATAAGGTATCACGCATTTTTCACGTTCGTTTTTGGCAAATGTTGTTACTCCAATAATTGTACTAAAAACCAGCCCAATCAGTAAAGATTTATTAAATACTTTTCTCATTTTTATACCCCCCTTATATCATTGTCTATTATACCATACTCACTGGTTTTCAATCAATATATAAACACATACAAAAAGCCCCATATGCCATTTTACCATAGGGGGCTTTTTGACTTTATATTTTTGGGTAACGAATCTTGATGTTTTCTAATATAGTCTTCATTCGGATACAATGCTTTGAATCATTCTATGCAAGACTGTACTTATTTCAGCTCTGGTGGATTCATCCTTTGGCTTAAAGCTATCTTTTGCATATCCTAGGACGCCGGCTTTATTCAACGTAGATACAGCATTATAAGCCCAAGGGGATATTTGCGAAGTATCTGTAAAATCAGAGCTGCTTGTAACTGCAAAGGAATGATTTATGAAATTAGAGTAATTCATGACAATAAGTGACATTTGTTCATTGGTTACCGGTGCATAGGGGTCAAACAAACCTCCGCCTATACCGCTTACTATCTTGTTTTCGGAAGCCCAAGCAACGTAAGGGGTAAACCATTCATTCTCAGCTACATCACTAAAGATGTTCTTGCCTGAATAATCTGATTCATCAATGCCATACAGCCTTCCCAAAACAGTTACAAACATACCTCTTGTCATAGAAGTATCGGGGGCAAACTCCTTTTCAGATATGCCATAGAACAATTCTCTTGAAGATACAAAATAAATACTGTCAGAGGCCCAGTGCCCGTAAACATCACTAAAGACTTTGAGATTATTTTTGTAGTCGTATACTGCCGTTTTTGGTGCAATGTATTCAATTGATTTCCCGTTCGGCACACTTAGCTTAACAAGCTTAGGTACTCCGTTTTCGAGATAGTAAGGCACCATAAATGGAGTTGAAACAAGTTCCTCAACCTTCATGCTCTTCAAGATACTATCCGAAATCACATATTTTGAAGCATGCCTAAAAGTAAAGCAAACAATACCATCTGCATTCACTAGGGCCTGACCGCCGTATTCAACATTGTTTTCGTTGTAATACAAGAGGTATGCCTTTGTTCCGGCTAATTTCTTGTCAAGCGCAAAGTATAGTTTTGCGGCAAATGGGAAGGCGCCGTTATGCTTCAATTCGATTTGAAGTAAATCTGTTTTCTGTGTAAGTTCTGAAAGTTCCTTGTCGTTCAGTCTAACAACTCCCATATCTATGGTAGTCAGATTTCCTAAATCTTCTACATCCTTGCCATTGATTACCCATGTAAAATCGCCCATTGTGAGCTTGATTGATAAATTTTTGCCTTTTATTGCCTTTAGTATCTCCACAGGGAGCATTGTATCCTTCTCCATGTTGGCCTCTACTATTGTGTTGGCTTTGGCAGATTTCACTGTTGAGATAATCTTGCCCCAGTCTACCTTGCCGGGTTGGTCATTCTTCACCTTAACAACCGTTGGAGACCCAGTTGTATCCGTTGTTTCGCTACCGCTTGAAGGAGATTCCGGATAATAGGGAGGATATTGTGTGGGAGGAGGGGTTGGAGTAGTCGTTGGTGGAGTTGGAACCAGTCCCGTCGGAGGCGGTGTAGGTGTTGTTTCTGAGACTTCAGCCTTTACAGTTGTAAATGTGGCCTTATAATCCGCGGCCAGTGTATTCTTGTTTTCACTCTTAATAAACTCGCTGACATTCAACATATACGCTGTAGAATAATCAAGTGCAGAGGACGGTTGGAACTTAACCTCTTGATTATTCACCGTGAGAGTACCCTCAACGGCAGCGCCTTTTTCAGATACAAGCTTAAAGGTTGAATTGTTTACGCTGTCTTTGTTGATATTTTCATTGAACTGTACTGTAATTTGAGTATCAATAGGCACATCATTTCTTCCGTTTAACTCAAAGGTCGGAGAAGATAAATACGTAATATCATCAGCAACCGTAAACACAAAACCCGACTTGAAGATGGAGTTGGTTGTGCTTGTTCCCAATTTTGTTGAGTCTTCTCTAAGAGGAAGGTCGCTAATGTTTTCAATCACAACGCTGTATCTGCCGACAGCCAAAATAGAGTTAGATTTGAAGCTTACTCCCATTGCGTAGGTTTCTTCAATGTCTGCATGCTCCGCCTTAAATTTTACTTGCTGTTCAATAGGGGCAACAGTTCCCTGAACAAGCTTTCCGTCAGCATCTCGCACGGTTACATTCGCAGCATTCAAGGTAGCCGGGTCAACTGCTTTGTTAAACAAAATCTTAACAGTACCCGTTTCGGCTAACAATCCATTATCTTCGGGCAGCGTGGAAACAACAACAGGCAAATCTGTACTAACAAGCCCGATATTGATATCCAACCTTTCGGGAAGAACGGATAAATCCCTATAGTTGTAGCTATTTCCTGTAATCGTTTTCAGGGTGTCAAAGGTCTGATAGCCGTTCTTCTGTACAACTACTCTGTATGTCCCTTCAGGCACCATCCAGCCATACTTACCGTCATCCAAGGTAATCTGTGGATTTACCTGCCCATACTTCTGTGCATCCCATGAAACCCATTCCCCTGTTGCTTCATCCTTAAGCACAAAGCATTCCGCTGTTGCATCAGAAAGCAGCTTTCCCGTATATGCGTCAAATACATAGCCGCTTGGGTCTATCAATATTACAACCTCTGCAATAGTATAGGTCAAGCTGCCAAGCTTTATTGTCATAGGCTTGGTGCCGCTTCCTTTCCAGCCCGTAACATTAGCTTTAAACTTGCCGCTTGAATCTTTGTAAGCTGTATATTCCTTACCCGCAAAGTAAATCGTAGCGGTTGAATAGCTTTGAGCATTGCCAAACTCAACTTCTACGCTTATATCACGGCCCTCTAATGCGCCGTTTACAAAAGCCGTATACGAAGCAACGCCCGTGAGTTCATTAATACCGGACTTTGTACCTCCGCTTGAAGAAAGCACAACATCTTTAATGAATGGCGTGACACTGTCAACCTTTACGGTAATATCGTTACTTATGGCTCTGTCTTCTTTGTATTTTGATTCTGCAAAGTAAACATACTCGCCATCTGTATCCGGTGCCTTATACTTAATCGTATACCATTTGCCGTTTGTAATGCCTGTGCCAACTACACTACCCTTCTTATTTGGCTTGGTTTCGTCCTTCTGGTAAATTGTTATCTCCGTGCCGGGAGTGGCTTCACCGTAAATGGTGTACATGGCATCCTTTTCCGCAACGGGATTTCCGCTCAACTTAACGTAAATTACATTAAAGTAAGCTGTTCCCACATTGGAAACTCTTGCATTATCGAAATTTGCATTAACAGGGATAGTAATGGAATCTCCCATAAAGCTCTCATTTATGTCTATCATAAAGTTAAAGCTTCCTTTTTCCCCAGCGTTCATAACGGCTATAGTTTCTTCTCCGGTGTTGTTGCTTGCATTGCTCAAGGTAACACCTTCCGGCAGCATAGCCTTTATTCTTACGTTGGTTAAGGTTTCGCCTGAATTGTTTTGATAATTTACTTTAACCTTGATGTTTTTGTTTCCCTTTTGTACAACCTCTTGAGTTGTTACCACAGAGTTACCTGCGCCTTTAAAGGCATCCGATACGCCCCAAGGCTTAAGGCTCACGTTGTATTCCTTGTACACACCGCTGTCTGTATCGGAAAAGCTTGGAACAGCCGGAGTACTGTTTTTGTCGGCTGTGAAATACTCGTAATTCCAGCTCCAGTCGTAAGCATACATAGTAATGTCACCGCGGCTGACATTCATACTATATTCGCCCTTACTGTCTGCACTTACGCTGCTGCCATATCCTTTGTTGGAATATGCATACAACCAAGTATTAGTAACTGGTTGTGCATTAATCGAATTCAAAACCTTACCAAAAATCTTGTTGGCTTTATAGAATGAAACGTCCATGGTTTTTGAAGTATCCATGGTGATTTGTTTACTGCTTACATCTGAGTAAGGATAGTCGCTGTACTTTCCAGACCAGTTATAGGAGTAAATGCTGTAGGTTCTGTCCTTTCTAAGCTCCATCGTGTATTTACCGTTTGCATCCGTATATGCACCTGCCCCATGGTAGCTATAGCCATACGGATTGCTCGGGTCATAAACGGTTGAGGCGCTCACATAAATATTGGACATAGGCAATCTTGTACCGTTTTCATCCAAATAATAGGCCGTACCGGATAGAGTTCTTGATTCCGGAAGAACATATGGAATATAGCTTTCAAGCTTAAAGTTATCCATACTTCCGAGCCAGTTATAATTAGAATCGTAAGCATACATATAATAGCCGTAATCTGAAGGCATATCATTAAACACTGCGGAACCGTTTGGCGCATAACGGTATTCGTAAATTCCATAGTTCCAATTATACAAGTAGATATGAGCTGGTATAGGCGTATTATCGTGACGTTGAACCGAAACGGTTGAATTTATCACAGGATACTTCGGCTCAAAACTAAATTCACCGATATTGCCGTTGCTTTGAATTATGATGTCTTTATTAAGGTCGTTATATCTGTAATAATCACCTGAAGACTTTAGCCTATAGTTCCCACTAGGAACCCCGTTAAAGCTGAAATTACCATTCCAATCTGTTTGCGTATAGCCAAAGTAGTTTTCTACCCCGCCTAATAATCTATACAGATACACGTAATGGTAGTAAGCACCGTTGGAACCCTTCACAAGACGGCCTGTAACATAGCTTTTCTGGTTGTAACTAATCTGCTTTGTGAGCGGGTCTGACAAATTATCTGCTAAGTCTTTCGACTGTACTCTTACGGTGTGGTAAGAAGCCTCGTCTAGTTTCATTGCGGCTGAAAATTCAAATAAAGCAGGGTTTGAGGTGTTCTGGCCTATATAACCAAGAACAATAGTTTTGACTATATTCCCGTTGGCATCCAAGATTTCTGCCGAAAAAGAAACATCCTTTTCATCAGAGTGCGCAACAACGTTAATAAAATCGTTTACATTGTAGAATTGTTTATCAAAGATAATATCCTTAACAACGGGCTTAACTGTATCCAAAACAACAGTCTTTGTAACAACAGGTAAATCAGAGTAAGAAGTAGCATTTTCCGGAATAAACCGTACCGAAACTTGCTTTTTACCATCACCGCTGCTGTTATCTAAAGACCAGTTAATTTTTGACAGGCCTGAAATAGGTATTCTTGAAGTATTGCTATCAATGGTCGGATTAACGACTGTAGGGTCACTGTTTATCACTTGGACTTCTGCGTAATCGGAGCTTGTGAAGCTAAGCTCTACATCTTTTGAATTTGTATAGCCCTTCCCTGCGTTAATTAGAAAATCTGCAAGTGCGATAAAGGTACAATTTATAGTTACATTATCGTCGGGCAAATCAAAGCTTGTTGTTAGTGAGCCTGCGAGGGGGTCTTGAATTAAAACGATAGAAGAATCGGAAACTTTTGTATATCTCAAACTGCGCGGCTTATAGGTGTATCCGGAAGCCGGCTGTAGGGTAACCGTAATTGGTGTTCCGGCTGTACCGCTTGTTGGTGCAACAGTAACCACGCCGTTTAGAAGGTTAGGATTAATGCTAACCGTATGAGTACCTGCCGGTACGGGGTCAAAAACTGCTGTTATAGTTATGTCTTTACCCGGTGTCGGCATTATAAATGTGCTTACGTTTGAATTATTTTGCGGATCAGGTATTTGTTGAGGAGTACCTGTGCCGTCTGCATTTGTATACTGCAATGAACCTTGGCGCAGTGTATATCCGGAATTTCCCGTTGCCGTTACTGTTATTGCAGTACCGGCGGAAGCTGAGGTTGGATTTACTAAAATTGTTCCGTTAGTTATGTTAGGGTCAACGCCAATACTAAATGCGGATTGTACAAATGTTGCCAAAACCCTTACATTATAATTTGGCATTGTAAATATTCCTGTTGTACCATCTGCACTTAATGCAATGGCTGTTGTAGCAGTAGCGTTCGGATCGTCAGCCTTGAACATCAATGAATTTGCTTGCAACATATTCCCGTTGCTTGGAATTACATTTACTGTAACTGAAGAACCGCTTGTTACACTTATGGCTGGTATGTCGGCTGTTGTTATTCCACCGGTTGTAAGCGCACTGGGCGAAGTTTGCAAAGAAGCCTGAGTTGTAACGCTTATAGACAATTGTCCTTTGTCAGAACCTGTAACAGTTGCAGAGACATTGTTATATGTTTGTGCCTCTGCGCTCTTTAGGTTGAAATCTCCTAAGTTAGTCATGGTAAAAACCATAGCCAAGGATAAGAAGAAAGACAAAAACGTCTTAAAAGATTTCCCTTTCATAGTTCACTTCCTTTTCAAATTTTTTTGTACTCTTTTCCCAATTTCAAGTTAAAACCCATCTCCGTTTTTGATAACCACCCCCCTCAATTTAACTATCACTGTTTAAAAATCTAGGACATAAAATATAAGTGTGTTAAACAGTAACGGAACAGACTTTACATTATATTGTAAAATGTAATTAAAATCCACTTATTTCCAGTAAAATTTTTTCACAAAAAAATTGCCCATAACAAGAGATTTTTATACTATATGTTAAACCGCAAAAAAGTTAAAGAATTACACAAAAAAAGACAACCAAAGGTTGCCTTTTTGAATAGCTATTGTACGATTTCAAATAGCTTTGATTTCCTCAATCGTAAGACCTGTTATCTCAGATACCTGTTCTACAGGCATATTAAGTTCCAACAGCTTTTTAACAATCTCAAGCTTTTCTTCAAGCCTACCTTCAAGCCTACCTTCGAGCCTACCTTCTTTTCTACCCTTGTTAATAGCAAATCGTGTACGAGCGTTCTCATCCCTTATGGCTTTTTCTCTTGCTTCAAAAAGCATACGCGTTTCTTCGTCTTGGCTAAGCCTTTTTAGCTCGTCGTAAGCTTTACTTATCACAGGACTCCTTTCAGCCAACATTTGAAATTCCTCCTCTTTCTCGGCTCTTAAAAATTGCATCCAATCATATTTTCTTGTATTTTCGGGATTTCGCGGAATTTTCTTTAACTCCAAGGTATTAATCTCCACAATATCCGTAAACCTGACACCCGCATCTTTATCATAAAGTTGGAACACATGGTGATAATTAGGACTGTCATTAATTATATCAAAATCGGCTATAACTATGGTCGCCTCTAAAAACCCCTCACTCCATTTCCGCGAAAAACGGAAAACCCCCGTTTTATCGCGAAAATTGCGTTCGCTCACCTCGCTTGCACGGGTTTCGTTCGGGTTTTTAGAAGTGCCCCTGCTTATGGTCTTTTTGAGACTGCTATAATCCTCACCCGATTTAAGCTGCGTAACAAGCATCTTGGAGTTGTAGTAAGTTATCCTCTCGGCTATTTCCTCTATCTCCAAAATCTGTATCTCTATGTGAATAATCTTACCGGTTTTGGTAGTAAGCTTCACATCAACTATACCCAACTTATCATCAATGGTCTCTCTTTTTAAATTGGGATCGGCGATTGTTATAGCCATATAATCATCCTCGGATATATTTAGGATAGACTTCAAGAAGTCCTGTAATATATCCTTGTTTCTCTCATCTCCAAACAAAAGCTTAAAGATTACATCAACCTTAGGCAACAATATTTTGCGCGTCATTTTATCCTCCCTCAAAAAGCTTGGTAATTACTGAATACAGTATAGTAAAGACCATACCTTTAGTCAAGAAAAACAAAAAATACAGCGGCTTCACGCCAATGCAGGAATGATGAAGCACAGGCACTACACAATAAAACGTTGGAGATTTCTCGGAATATTCTCATATGCAATAGGTTGATTAATGAGATACAGGCTTGAGCCGTAAGGAAGTGGACAGTCTATAGCAATTCCAGTTTACATTAATAGCTATTTAAGTTAAAATATAAACAAAAGG
>CAYPQA010000062.1:0-14758 GCA_964412725.1 uncultured Eubacteriales bacterium | reverse complement strand
GGACTTTTAGTTAATATAGGGGTGTTATCCTACTATAAGTATTTCGGTTTTATTTTTTCAGATGTTTTGAAATTAGACCTTTTTTCAAACATTTTTCTGCCTGTGGGTATCTCTTTCTTTACATTTCAAGCTATGTCATACCTTATGGATGTATACGGCGGCCGATTTAAGGCTCAGCAAAATCCATTTAAGCTTGCCCTTTATATATCCTTCTTCCCACAGCTTATTGCGGGGCCGATTGTGCGTTACTCGGACGTAAACAGGGATATTGAGAAAAGAACCGTAGACCTTGAAGGCTTGTATAATGGTGCTTGCCGCTTTTGTTTTGGATTAGCTAAGAAGGTTATTCTCGCGGATACATTTGCACCCGCAATTGATAAGATTTTTTCGCTTTCCCCACAAAACCTATCAACACCTCTAGCTTGGAGCGGTGCATTCCTATACACGCTTCAAATATACTTTGATTTCTCGGCGTATTCGGATATGGCCATAGGGCTTGCAAAAATCTTCGGATTCAGCTTTAATGAAAACTTCCTACTCCCCTATACATCCCAAAACGTGACAGAATTCTGGAGACGCTGGCACATATCATTATCCACTTGGTTCAGGGACTATCTATACATCCCGCTCGGTGGCAACCGCAAGGGGAAATTTCGCACCTATCTAAACCTTTTGATTGTTTTCCTGCTTTGCGGTTTTTGGCATGGCGCAGGTTTTACATTTATTGCCTGGGGACTTTATCATGGCATCCTACTCATAATCGAACGCTTTATGCTTAACAAATGGAATTTCAAACCGGCCGGCATATTCGGACGTATTATAACCTTCATTCTTGTTATGTTTGGGTGGGTTTTGTTTAGAAGCCCTGATTTTTCAACCTGTTACAGATTTTTTATCTCAATGTTTTCAAATACAACCGCAGGTTTTCAATACTACACTTACTTTTTCTACCTAACGCCGCCTGTAATTGCATTTGCACTAATCGGGTTTATTATATCTGTTTTGCCGCTTGCCAAAATAAAGCAAGCTATTAAACCCATATACGGTGTTTTGGCTCTGGGATTATTGTTTCTGTCCATGCTCTTTCTTTCAGACGCTACCTTCAATCCCTTTATCTATTTTCAATTTTGAGGCATCTCAAAAAAACAAACGGAGGTTCTTATGTTCAAGCGTTTAACACTTTCATTAATGGTATTTTTGCTGCTTTTGCCCAGCATTGCAAGTATTTTGGGCGTTGGCAATTTCTACCCTATTAATGAAAACCGTTACAAGCTTTCTTTGAGCTGGGATAATTTTGAAGCATATTTTAATGATAACTTTGGTTTTCGTGACCTGTTCATACGCTTCAAAAACCAATTGCTGTTTACTGTATTTCACTATAGCTCAGAGTTGTATTTTGGTGACAACGATTATATGTCATATTACAACGATACCGCTGTTGAGCAGATTAACAATGAAATGATAACTGAGGAACGTTTTAAGGAAATAACGGATGCATTCAAACGAGTTAAAACCTATTGCGATGAACAGGGCTTCACCGTATGCTTTATTATTGCACCTCAGAAAAACACAGTCTTTCCTGAAACCTCGGACAATTTTCCGGTAAAACGCCCAAGCCCAAATATGTATGAGCGTTTTGCAAAGTTTTTCGAGGAAGAAATGTCCGATGTTTCTGTGAACACAATGAAGATTCTTCGTGAAGCCGAAAAGAAAGCCCCCACATTTTATTACCAGGATTTCCACTGGAATGACTGGGGGGCGGCCGCAACCTTTGAAAAAGCTATAACTCTGACTGGAAGGAAGGTTGGCATTGAGAAACCTTACGACATGTCAAAGCTTCAGATTTTGGACTTTTCACTTCCTCGCTTTTCGGGTGCGCAAATAGACAGCTTATCTGTAATTTTGCCGCCTAAGTTTGCGCCCTCCGTTACCGTTTCAGCACCAACAATGTCATACAACGTTTACGAAGAAGAGAGCTACCCTTACCTTGAGCATTTCAAAAATCCAAACGAGGCCGTTATGCCTCACACAGCTCTTTTTATTGGTGACTCATACACGACACCGGCTGTCGCAACCATAAACGACACGAATCCCGGCTTTGTAGATTGCTTTTCAGAAACATACTCAATTCACTATAACAACTCTAAGGGACTTTTATTAAATCCTCCCGAAGGCACAAAATACGTTTTCATAGAGTTTATTGAGTCTGTCTTAAGTTACTGTGACATGTATTTGAACAACTTATTAGAGGTTAGAGATTAAGATTACTTCAGAAATTTCTTGAGTTCTTCAACATTAATTTGCTCTTGTTTAACAAGTCTTTCTCCAAGTGACTTCAAATTCATCGGAATATTTTCATATTTCTGCATATTCTTCGTTATATCAATAATGCCCATCGTGCTGCCCTGAATCATCATCTCGGCTAAGTGCGATGGGCTTTTGTCTGTTAAAGTATTAACGTTTATCATAATGTATGAGGTAAGCTTTTGCATCATGCCAATCTCTTTCGCATCCTTGCCCTCTTTGCCAAGCTCCATTTCTGCCTCTGCCTTAAGCTTTGCATACTCGTCGTGCTGACTCTTTAAAAGCTTGCAAAATGCCTCGTCTTCACATATCTTCATAAGGTGGTCTATTGTTTCTGTTCCCATTTGTGTATTCTGATACACATAATTCAAAAATTCTACTCTCTCGTTCATATGAACACTCCTTCTGCAATTTTTTGTATTGTCCCCTGAACAGCCTACGTTTATTCGTCTTGACTGTGATAGATGTTTATAGTAAAATTCAGGGAATAATTCATGAACTGCATACAGTGCGTAGGTGGTTCGATATTTGAGGGAGGCCATAATGAGGTTTATTGTTTGCAAAGATTATAAGGAAATGAGCAGGTGTGGTGCGGAGATTATAAAGGCGGTTGTACTTCTTAAACCTAACGCTTGCTTGGGGTTAGCTACAGGCTCAACGCCTGAGGGTTTATATGCCGAGCTTGTTAACTTTCACAACGAAGGCTTGGATTTCTCTGCGGTAAGAAGCGTAAACCTTGACGAATACAAGGGATTAACAAGAGACAATGACCAAAGCTATTACTATTTTATGAACAAGCATCTTTTCTCTAAGGTTAATATCAAAAAAGAAAACACACACCTGCCCAACGGCGAAAATCCCAACAGCGAAGAGGAATGCAAGCTTTACGACAAGTGTATTGAAAATATGGGCGGCGTTGACATACAGCTTTTGGGCATTGGCTTAAACGGTCACATAGGTTTCAACGAACCCGCAGATTGCTTCAAAAGGGATACTCACTGTGTAACTTTGTCCGAAAGCACAATAAAAGCCAATTCCAGATTTTTTGAGAAATACGAGGATGTTCCAACCCAAGCCTACACAATGGGTATCGGAACAATTATGAAGGCTAAAAAGATACTCTTAGTTGCAAACGGTGCCGCAAAGGCTGATATAATCAAAGAATCCTTCTTCGGCCCTATAACACCACAAGTTCAAGCCTCCGTACTTCAACTTCATCCGGATGTAACCGTAATTTTGGACAAAGAATCAGCGTCTAAGTTATAAGCCTGTATGGAGATTGAAAGAAAATTTCTGCCAAATCCTGAAGCTTTTAAGGAACTAGACTTAGCACAATATGAAAGCCACACCATTATGCAAGCCTATATAAGCCGTGACCCAACAATACGCATTAGGAGACTGGACGACAGCTATATCTTGACTGTAAAAAGTGTGGCATTATTGGCGAGAGAGGAATTTGAACTGCCTCTTTCGCTTGAACAGTTTGAGAACCTATCCAAAAAGACAGAGGACGGCGTAATCGAAAAAACGCGTTACCTTATTCCGTTAAAAAACCACACAGCAGAGGTTGACGTGTTTTCTGGAAAACTTGACGGACTTATTTTGATAGAAGTGGAATTTGACAGCCTTGAAGACAGCCAAAACTTTGAGCCACCAAGCTGGTTCGGAGAAGACGTTACAAATGACAGAAGGTTTGCAAATTCAAATCTTTCAAAAGGATTACAAAGTTAGAAACATTGGAGGTATGGTTAAGTCTTTAACCATACCTCTTTTTATATGTAAATGGTAAAAACCTCACACTTGAAGTAACCACTTAGACTGTGATATAATTCGGTAATAAATATAGGGAGAAGCCGAGGACAGATGCAAGATATGGAATTATTCCAGAACTATGATGCTGTATTTAAGGACGCATCCAACGAAACACTGCAAGATATAATATCGGTTTTATAAAACCAAGCAAGGGGCTTTTGGAGTTTTTTAACACTAAAAGGCCCTTTTTGATTGTAAATCAAAGCCTTTGGCATTAATGTTAGTAAGTTATTTGATTGGTAAAAGTATGCATTTTTTATATTGATATGCCATTTTTTCCTATCAAACGGATTTTATTTGGAGTGGAGTAATTACTTTAAAATTCAAATTATTTCATTAAGCCTCTAAAATCAAGCATTTCAAGTGGATAATTTGCCATTTAGAACTTTTAAATGGGTCAAACAATATAGTGAAAATATATATAAATACCAAATTACAAGCCAATATTTTCTCTTGATTTTTTTGAAAAATGGATGTATATTTTTCTTAATGTATGCATCTTATACAAATTGTTCGAAAGTAAATCTTATTTTTAAGGGGGTTTTACTAATGGGAAACAAACTTACTTGGCAAAAGCGGTTTTTGTGTTTTGCAATTGCGGCCGCTATGCTAACCTTGGATTTGCCATTCCAGATTTCTTCTCAAAATGTATTTGCATCTGAAGAAGTTTTGGACGGCTTGCCAGACGGTATCATTTCACCATCTGTGAGTACACCGTCAGCATTGGAGCCCGCTCCGTTTGATACGGACGAGGCAGTTTACAGCACTCAGGCCTACACTCTTGCACCAGAGGTTATAAACCTTATTCCGTATAATGCGGGATTCGAAGCCTCGGATACGGGTATAAATTGGGTGGAAGGCTATTCGGATGGTTGGACTGTTGCATTTATTAATGCGGGCATAGGCAGTTCCATATCCGTTGACACAAGCACAAGCTTCAAGGGAAGAAAGTCGCTTATGATGGCCAGCCCAAGTGGCGCACAGCTTGCCTTAACACCGATGCAAAACGGCATACCGGTTGAAACCGGCAAGACTTATAAAATCGGCGTATGGCTTAAGTATGCGGATTTAAAATGTCTTGAAGAGAATCCCGAGAAGAAGAACTCAGGCATACTCTTGACGGCCGAATATATTGACGCAAGCGGTGAGAAAACAGAGGTTGGAGCCGTAAATATTGCTGCACCTGCTTTTGACAAAGAACCAGAATCTTCTGACTGGAAATACTATGAATTTAAAACAACCCGCCCCGTTCCGGATGGCGTAAACAATTTAAAGGTTCAGGTTAAACTCGGCGGTTACGGCGATGTGGCAGGAACTCTCTGGGTCGACGATATGGTCGTAAGTGAGGTTGTTAATGACGGGATTTCGATGATGGCCGATGTCCCGCCTGTAGTAGTGACTGGTGAAAACCTTATTACCACTAATCCAGGCTTTGAAGCAGATACATTATTTAATTTAGTAGCCCAACAGTCTTACTCTACTGGTTGGACTTTAGACCGTTGGTCAGCACCTGCGTACACGGATGGTGACCGTGCAATAACATCAGACTCAGGCTATCCTGAAAACTCCTATTCTACAAAATCATTGAAAATTCAACATAATCAACTTAGACGTACCTCTCTTTTGCCAGGTCCATCTCAAAATAGTTTTATTCCGGTAATATCAGGCAAGAGATATCAGGTGTCAGCTTATCTTAAAACGAAAGATATTAGCCCAACGAGTAATGTTCATTTAAGAGGCAGATTTGGAACTGAAATAGCTGATGATGGTGGGGCAGATTCGATAAAAATCGGCGGTGCTGTTGAATCTGATTGGAGTCTCTATAAATTCAACACGAAGGCCGCAACTGCTTCAACGCTGAAAGCAGAAATACTCTTTGGCAGTGCTGGCACTGGCGCAACTGGCACTCTCTGGGTTGATGATATGTCAGTATATGAAATAGCAGAGTTAGTTGAATCAATAAGTATTAGCGCTACAGGTAACACATCTATCCTTGTGAATGGAACTACACAATTAGAGGCAAATGTGTTACCAAGTTATGCCACAAACAAGACTTTAACTTGGAGTTCAAGTGACAATTCAATTGCATCCGTTGATCAATCTGGGCTTGTTACCGGCAACGGTTCCGGAACAGCTACAATTACTGCCACTGCAACAGATGGAAGCGGTAAAGTAGGCTCAATAACAATTAACGTATCTACGACCATTGTGCCTCCGACAAGCATTACTGTTTCTCCTGAAAATGTTTCCATTGAAGTAGACAGCATTGTTAAACTTATTGCAGATTTTCAACCAGTAGATACAACAGATAAATCTATAACTTGGAATTCAAGCAATGAGAGTGTAGCAACAGTGTCAACATCCGGTGTTGTAAAGGGTATTACTCCGGGTAATGCTACAATAACTGCTAAATCTAATGCAAACAATAGTCTTACAGATACAAGTTCGGTTATTGTAACAGCAATGCAGGGGGTTATCGGAGATAACATTGTTAAAAATTTTAATCCCAGTTTAGAGAATAGTAGTTTTTCAACGGTTTGGACTTACGGTGCATTTGGGAACTATGACAGAAAAGATAACTGGGAAATATGGTTTGCGACTGTTCCTTCAACCGGCACTACACAAACTGTATCGATAGATACAACCGTTAAGAGAAGTGGAGAGAATTCTTTAAAAATACACCATGAAAATGCAGGCAGAACTGTTCCCAAGATAGGAGATATGACAAAGAACTATCTTGTACCCGCTGAGTTTGGAAAAATGTATCGCATAGGATTTTGGCTTAAATATACAGGAACTCCTACTGCTTTCAATGGAATTAACCTTAAGGCCACTCCAATGAAAGGCACAACTCAAGATTCTGCAAAGACGAAGGCACAAGGTATAAACAAAGCAAGCTCTGACGGTGTTGGACTTAATCCAACGAACGGGCCTCTTAAAAAGTATGAGGACGGTTGGGAATACTGGGAGATTGAATATACCGGTGACTTGGAGGGCATGGATGGAATGAAAATCGAGGTTGATTTCGGCCATACTTCAAACGTAAATGCAAAAGGTACTCTTTGGATAGACGATGTTACCGTATACAATCTTGAAGTTCCACTTACAAAGTTGACACTGGACAGTGGAAAAACTATGGAAATTGGCGCAACCGAGACATTGAGCATTACAACAGAACCCACAAACGCAACCGATACAAGCGTTACTTGGGCTTCAAGTGATTCAACAGTTGCATCGGTAAGCGAGGCGGGCGTTGTAACAGCTCATAAAATCGGAACAGCAAAAATTACGGCAACAGCAAAAGATTCCGGCAAAAAGGTTTCAAATGAATGTATTGTAACTGTTGTTGGAAGCATCGTAGCTGTCCAGTCTGTAAGCGTGTCTCCGACAAATCCAAGCATTACAGTTGACGGTACGCTGCAAGTGCAGGAAACCGTACTTCCTGCAGACGCTTCAAATAAGAAGGTGGTTTGGAGCTCAAGCAACTCGGCTGTTGCTACAGTGTCCGAAACGGGACTTGTAAAGGGTATTACACAGGGAACTGCAACCATAACCGCAACCGCAGAGAATACGACAAAATCTGGAACAACGACTGTAACCGTAACCGGGATTCCGGGCGTTATAGGCGGCAATAGAGCCGCGGACTTTAATCCGGGTTTTGAAAACTCTACAGGCTCATGGCCTCAAGATGGTACTAAGGATAACTGGACAACCGGTTCTTTTTTGAACACAGGAGCATTAGTAACTATAGATACGGAAGTAAAGCACACGGGCAACAAGTCTTTGAAAATCTATAATGAAAAAGCTATCAGAACAGGTGTCAGAGTTGGAGCCTCTACCCATGGCTGGGACGTTCCAGTACAGCCCGGCGAAATGATTAGGATGGGTGTATGGCTCAAATATGAAAATGTGGGTACGATTAACAACGGTATAGCCTTCAGAGGAAATTTCCGTAATTCAAGTATTCAGACACTTTCAGGGCCAAGTTATCTTATCAAAAAAGCAAACTCTGACGGCACGGACTTAAATCCTAATGCAGAGCTCAAAAAATATGAAAACGGTTGGGAATATTATGAACTCAACCTTTCAGAAACACCAAAAGATACAGACAGATTAAGAATTGAAATTATTTTGGGCGGAAACGGTAATACAACCGGTACACTCTGGATAGATGACTTGGTTGTTTATAAGTTGGCTGTGCCAACCACAAGCATTATATTGGACACTTACGATGTGCCGCTCCAAGTCGGAACAACTCAGCAAATTAATGTTACTGGGATTGTACCCGCAAATGCAACAAATGCGGAGATTGAATGGATCTCAGATAACCCCAGCGTTGCAACTGTTGACCAAACAACAGGTCTTATAACAGCAGTAGGCGTCGGGACAACAAACGTGCGTGCAGTCACAAAGGACGGCACAGTATCATCCAATAATTGTGTCGTTGAAGTAACGAACGAACCTCCAAGAGCCGTCTTGGTAACGGATGTAAAACTTAACCTTAGCACAACATCCATACAAGTAGGCGGAACAAAGCAGCTTGTTGCAACAGTTTCACCTGTAAATGCCGCAAACAAAAAACTTAACTGGACATCCTCGAATGAAGGAATCGTTACCGTTTCCGGTACGGGTGAACTCAGAGGTACAGGTGCAGGATCAACAACCGTAAAAGCCACATCTACGGATGGAAGCGGCATAGTCGCCGAGTGTACGGTAACTGTAACCGCAATCGATCAGTCTCAGCCGAACCTCTTAGCCAACTATAACTCAAGCTTTGAAGACACGAAGACAGATTTAGCTTGGCTAAACAGCCTTGCACCGCTTAATTACTCACAGTGGATCCCTACAGCAGGCGGCGTTATGTCATTGGACACAAGCGTTTCGCATACAGGCAACAAGTCTGTTAAAGTTCAACATTCAAACCTTGCAAGGACAGGTATAAACCTTGGAGTTTTAAACGGCTCCACAACAAAGGGCTATCCTGTACAGCGTCTTGATGAATACACCTTGGGCGTCTGGATAAAGGCAGAGGACGTTTCATCGCAGGGTGTTATACTCAGAACCTTACATTATTCAGACCCAACAACCTTTTCAGAGGCTGCTAAAACTACAGCCATAACAGGAACAACAGGCTGGACTTATTACGAAGTGAAGGGAACTATCGGAGCAAACGTTACTCACTTAGGCTTTGAGGTGCTTTTCGGTTCGGCCAACACAGCAACCGGTACAATATGGATAGATGACGCATATCTAACCATAAAGTCACCTGATAAGGTTTTTATCGAATCTTTAACGTTTGAAAAAACCACGACAACTCTGCGTCCGAACGAAGAGTTGTTCATTAACAGAACGATAACACCATCAAATACAACAGAGATGCTTAACTGGGCATCCTCCGATCCAAACGTTGTTATGGTTACAAGCACGGGCTACGTAAAGGCGTTAACAGCCGGTACAGCCACAATAACAGCAACAAGTTCGGATTCAAACAAAACAGCAACTTGCACAATTACCGTTGCGGGTGAGCCTTATGTTTCACCGAACAAGGTTCCCAACGGCGGCTTTGAATTTACAGCTCAAAACAATGAGTGGGTTGGCAACATTGGAGCACCCGGTTATAAACTGTGGTTTGCTACACCCGGCGGAAAAGTTTCTATAGACACAGAGGTTGTTCATTCGGGCGGCCACTCTGCAAAGATAGAGCATACAGGCAACTTCAGAACAGGTATCAACATAATGAGTGCAGAACAAGGTGTCCCAGTTTCACCCGGAGAGAGATACAGAGCCGGTGTATGGGTTAAGACGAAAGATACAACAACTGTTCTTATTAGAACCTCTCATTACAACAATGCGGTTAAACTTACAACAGGAGGAGACGGACCTTTAACCAATGTTCTTGGAACTCAAGATTGGAAACTTTATGAGTTCTTTGTAACAATACCCGAGGGCGCAAACTATTTCAGGCTTGAAGTCATTGTAGGCGGCAACGGAAACACTACCGGTACAGTCTGGATAGACGATTTTGATATTCGTCTTTACGACGGTTTGTCAAAGATAACTGTTGATAAGAACCTTGTTCTTCTCTCGGAAGGTGAAACCGTTCAGCTTAATGCAACAAGTGAACCTGATGATGCCTCAGATAAGGCTATCTTCTGGAGCAGCTCAAACGATTCTATAGCAACGGTTGACCAGACAGGTTTAGTTACAGCTATAAGCGAGGGTGATGCTATTATAAAGGCCTCAAATACAGACGGTGGCGTGTTCGGCGCTTGTACAGTCAGCATACAGTCGAAACAAACCTTCCAAGACATTGATGCGGTAAGGCTACGTTATTACGATAGGCTTACAGGAAACAGCAAGTTTACAGCAAGCGACCCAGACATGGTTTCAACCGTGAACGGCTCTTCAACCGGATTAACCAATCCCGAAAAAACCGGCTCTTGGGATACGCTTAACAAAGACCCGGATCGCACTTACCTCTGGGCAGATATAAACAGAACCAAAAACTCGGCCGACTTGAACTCAACCTTTGCAAGGCTTAGAAGTATGGCATATGTTTACTCCCTTGTCGGTTCTCCTTACTACAAGAACCAAGCGCTTAAGGACGATATACTTTCCGCACTTGAATGGCTATACCAGAACAAGTACAAGGAAGGTATGAATGCAGCCGAACGCTATGACAACTGGTACAACTGGGAAATAAGCATACCAAAGAACCTTAATGACATCATGATTTTACTCTATGAAGAAATGCCCCAGGCTCAAAAGGATAACTTCCTGAGAGCAATAGACTGGTTCTTACCCGACCCAAGAGTGCGCTTAAGCGGAACGGTTGAAACCGGTGCAAACCTCTTGGATAAGGCAAACGCAGTTGCTATGCGCGGCGTTGTGGGCGGCTCTTCATTTAAGATTGCGCAGGGCTTGGCTTGCGTACCGAATGAATATATTTATACAACAAAAGAAGATGGCGTTTACGAGGACGGCTCTCTTGTCCAACACGTTAATATCGCCTACACAGGCGGTTACGGTGCCGTATGGCTCGGCAACACATCTGAACTTATGTATGCTTTCAAAGGCAGCCGTTGGGAAATCAATGACCCGTTAACCATGAACGTTTTTAGTTGGGTATTTGATGTTTTTGCACCTGTTATCTACAACGGATATTTCATGGATGCAGTAAACGGCAGAGGTATGTCAAGAACAAGAACGGGTAGTGCACGCGGTACAATTCTCTATCTTATAAGGATGGTTGATTCGGCTCCGAGCGAAGCTGATAAGATAAAACTAAAAAGCTTTATAAAAGAGGTTGTATACACAGATAAGCTTACAGAAAACTATTACAAGAGCATGTCTATCTTAGACCTTGCTTTGCTTAAAGGAATTATGAACGACCCAAATATCCAGCGCAGAGGTGACATTCTTAAAACCTATGTATTTGCGGGTATGGACAGGGCAGTTCATATAAGAAACGGCTTTGGATTTGCAATTTCCATGTTCTCTGACAGGATTTCCGCTTTTGAGTATGGTAATGAAGAAAATCTACACGGCTGGTATACCGGTATAGGTATGACAAATGTCTACAATGCCGATGCAGGGCAATACTACTACGACTACTGGCCAACCGTAAACTCCTATCGTCTTTCCGGAACAACAACCGACGGTGTTTACAAAACCCCTATTGCCTGGGCAAATTACTACAACTCTAAGGATTGGGTAGGCGGTTCAAGTATCAACGGCCTGTACAGTTCAATCGGTATGGATTTCTCGTTATCATTAAGCACAGGCAGTCCATTATCGGGTAAAAAATCTTGGTTCAATTTTGACGATGAAATTGTTGCAATCGGCTCCGGCATATCAAATACAAACGGCCAAAAGGTTGAAACAATCGTTGAAAACCGTATGATTAAAGATGACGGCACTAACCTTTTGCTTGTAAACGGCTCACCTGCTGTTTCAAATCTTGGGCAATCAGAGACTTTAGACAGTGTTCGTTATGCTCACTTGGCCGGCAACGTGCTAAACTCAGATATCGGTTACTACTTCCCGAAGGCATCGTCCATATATGCTTTGCGTGAGTCAAGAACAGGTTCTTGGTACGATATCAACACGGCCTACAGTAAAAATCCGATAACAAGGAATTATTTAAGCCTTGCGTTTGACCATGGCACCAATCCCACAAATTCGTCTTACGAGTATGTGATTTTGCCAAACAAGACCAATGCAGGCACAGAGCTTTACAGCAATAATCCGGACATCGTCGTCTTAAGCACAACGAACATCGTGCACGCGGTTCGTGAGAAGACCTTAGGCATTACAGCCGCAAACTTCTTCATGCCCGGAAATCTAGAGTTTATCTCCGCTTCACAGCCAGCCTCGGTTATGGTTGAGCAGAAAATCGGTCATTTAGCAGTTTCTGTTTCAGACCCAACTCAGAAGTTAAGCACGCTTACTATAGAGCTTGACAGACAGAACTACGACCTTGTAAGCGCAGACCCGCAGGTAACGGTTGTTCAAACATCACCAACCATTATAATCCAAGTTAACGTAAACAAGGCATTGGGCAAGAGCTTTTCAGCAACCTTCACAGGCGGCGGTGCGGCTACTGAATATGAAGCAAATCTTGAAGCAGTAAGCAATGCTAAGTTTGCAATTGAGAATTATGCATTCAATACGTCTCAGGTTCAAATCTCCACAGAGGAGTCTGCAAGAACTTGGATTGCATCCAAGCTTGCTTCAATAATCCCTAGTGGTGTATCTATAGGCCAGATTATTGTTGAGGACTTAATCCCGGCAACGGGAAACACGAATGGTAGCTTTAAGTTTACAGTGGTTCTCTCAAAGGGTGAAGGAAACAACCTAGCCTCAATAGTTGTATCAAAAGATGTAACCATAACGCCAACGACAGAGGAGCCTTCACAACCGGAAGAACCAACACCTCCTGAACAACCAGCACCACCTTCAGACACAACAAATCCAGGCACAACACCGGACAATGATTCCTCAAACGATAATTCAACGCCTCAGGCCTACCAATCAAATCCGGCGTCAACTCCAACTCCAAAGCCCGCAACTGTGTCCGAGACAACACAGCCAAAGTCAACTCAGACCATAAGCATAGGCGGAACGGAAGTTAAGGAGCTTACGGCTCAGGACTTGGCTAAAAACGCATCGGGTAACAAGAAAACGGTTGTAACCGTAGCTATTGAATTGTCGGAAGGTGCGAAGGAGCTTGAAGTCAAGCTCCCAAAGGCAACGGTCAAAGAATTCACAAAATCTGACAAGATTTCTTTGGAGATAACCTCTAACCTCGTGCATATGCACTTTAACGACAAGGCTTTGTCTGCAATTTCTTCACAGATGGCTGACGAGGTTACATTCAAAGCATCTTCCATCGAGACTGCGTCCCTATCCTCCGAGGATAAGGCTAAGGTCGGCACAAGACCTGTATTCGAATTTGTTGTAAGCGACGGCAAGAATAAAGTAACGGATTTCGGAGCGGGAGGAAAGGTAACAATAGGCATCCCCTATATCCTTAGCCCGAACGAAAAGCCAAACCAAATCATAATTTACTATATAACTCCGGACGGTAAGCTTGAGACCATGAAGAATTGCAGCTATGACAAAGCAACTGGTATGGTTGTTTTCACAACAGACCACTTCTCTAAGTTCGCAATTGGTCATAACGAAACCGCATCATTCTTCAAGGACATTGCAAGCAATCCCTATGTATATGGTATTGAGTTTGCAACCGCAAGAGGGCTGTTTAACGGAACCTCCAAAACAACCTTCTCACCAGACAACACGATGACAAGGGCAATGTTCGTAACCGTAATCGCAAACCTCTACGGTGCCGATACGACAGGGCTTAAGTCAACCTTCGATGATGTTCCTTCGGGGGCATGGTATGAGGGCGCTGTGGCTTGGGCTGTCAAAAACGGTATCATATCCGGTGTGGGAAACAACAAATTTGCACCAGACGAAACGATAAATCGTGAACAGGTTGCTCTTATCCTTTCAAATTACCTTAAGCTTAGAGGCGAAGTATTTGACGGAACAAACGCCGATATAGACCTAAGCACAGTTTCACCTTGGGCAAGAAACGCTGTGTCCACTATGGCCAATGCAGGCATTATGAAGGCTATTGAAAAGGACTTTGCACCCAAGTATAATATGAACCGTTCAGAGACAGCTTTGATATTCACAGAGTTTATTCTGAAAATCGTTGAAAACAAATAATTTGTGTCTAAAGCGCAAAAAACCTCTTACGAATTTCGTAAGAGGTTTTTTTGACTATACAATCCATTCTTGTGACGCACCCACTGCAAGGTCGGGTAATGTCGCAATGATACCGATAACGTTATCCGTTACCGTAATATTCTTCAACGGTACGTTTCCGGTATTTGTTACAACAAATTTAAACATAACAGTCTTACCCTTCGGCAACAATGGGCCTGGGTAAGTTGTTGCATGAATCCAAGTTGCGCCGTCGTCAACCGAAACATATTTGGCGATGGAAATATCAGGAACATTAACTTCAACACCAGAATAATATGCAAGGTCAGAAGAATAAACAACTTCTGTGCCGTAGGCGCCGAGCAGCAGTCCTAGGTCGAGGTGGTCGCGCGGGGTGAACCCCTCCGCC
>CAYPQA010000061.1:11299-14793 GCA_964412725.1 uncultured Eubacteriales bacterium | reverse complement strand
TAGGGCGTTTAAAAATTAATGAAACGCTCAATGCTGTGGAGGAAAAACCCAAGGAGGATTTTATGAGTAATGTAATTTCAATGAAACAGCTTCTTGAAGCCGGTGTACATTTCGGACACCAAACAAGACGTTGGAACCCTAAGATGGCTGAATATATCTTCGCAGAAAGAAACGGCATCTATATCATCGACCTTCAAAAAACCGTTAAAAAGGTTGAGGAGGCTTATGCAGCCGTTTGCGAGATTATTAAGGATGGCGGCGAGATTCTGTTCGTTGGCACAAAGAAACAGGCACAAGATTCTATCAAAGAAGAAGCTATCCGTTGCGGTATGTACTATGTAAACGAGCGTTGGCTCGGCGGTATGCTTACAAACTTCAAGACTATCCAATCTCGTATCAAGAGACTTAAACAACTTGAAGCTATGCAAGAGAACGGTACGTTTGATGTTCTTCCAAAGAAAGAGGTTTCCAAGCTTTTAAACGAGATGCAAAAGCTTGAGAAGAATTTGGGCGGCATTAAGGAAATGAAGCGTATTCCAGATGTAATCTTTATTGTTGACCCTCGCAAGGAGCATATTGCTATCCTCGAGGCTCATAATTTGAATATACCTATAGTGGCTATCGTTGACACAAACTGCGATCCCGATGAAGTTGACTTCGTTATCCCCGGTAATGATGACGCTATAAGAGCGGTTAAACTTATTGCGGGTAAGATTGCGGACGCTGTTATCGAGTCTCGCCAAGGCACACAGTTTGCCGAGGAAGACAGCGATGATGACGATTCAAGCGTTGCAGATTCAGCAGATGCATTTGTTGATATGAGCGAAGGCGTACAAGCTTAATTTGTACAAGCTTAAATATAGGAGGATATTTTTATGGCAGTTACAGCAGCAGCAGTTAAAGAATTAAGAGAAATTTCAGGCGCAGGTATGGTTGATTGCAAAAACGCATTAACTGAAGCCGACGGCAATATGGAAAGAGCAATTGAAATTTTACGTGAGAAGGGTCTTGCAGCCGCAGCTAAAAAGGCTGGACGTATTGCGTCTGAAGGTCTTGTTTCCACATATATTACAGACGACAACAAAATCGGAGTTATCGTTGAAGTTAACAGCGAAACAGACTTTGTTGCAAAGAACCAAGAATTTAAGAATTTTGTTGAGCAGGTTTGCGCACAAGCCGTTTCATCAGACGCTACAGATATGGACGCATTCTTTGCTGAAAAGTGGAATGCGGACAATTCTATTACAGTTAAAGACGCGCTTAACGCAAAGATTGCGGTTATCGGCGAGAATTTAAATATAAGACGTTTTGACAAGTTTGTTAAGAAGGGCAACGGCGCAATGGTTTCCTATATCCATGGCGGCGGTCGTGTTGCGGTTTTACTTGAGCTTGCTTGCGAGACAAGCGGTGAAGCTGTGGTTGAAGCCGGCAAGAATATCTGCATGCAAATCGCGGCTATGAGTCCGAAATTTGTTTGCAAGGATGAAATCTCCGAGGAGTTCATCGCAAAGGAGAAAGAAATTCTCACTGCACAGGCTCTTAATGAGGGCAAGCCCGCTAACATCGTTGAGAAGATGATTCAAGGACGTTTGGCTAAGGAGCTTAAAGAATTCTGCCTTATTGAGCAAGAATACGTTAAGGATTCTGAGCTTACCGTTTCTAAGTATCTTGAAGGCGTTAGCAAGGAAATTGGCTCACCTATAAGCGTTGTACGTTTCTCACGTTTTGAGACAGGCGAAGGCTTAGAGAAGAAAGAAGAAGATTTTGCTGCGGAAGTCAGCAAAGCTATGGGCAACTAAATCTGGCAACCATAATTAAGGAGGTTTGACTATGCAAACCAAACTTTTAGTCGAAGGAATGTCTTGTTCACATTGCGAAAATAGGGTTAAGAAGTCTGTTTCGGCCATTGACGGCGTTACAGGCGTTGCCGTTGACCTTTCGGCAAAAACCGTTACCGTTGACCACTCTGACAGTGTTTCGGTGGACGTTATTAAAGCAGAGATTGAAGAACAAGGCTATGATGTTATAAAGACGTTATGATTTTAAAAGATATATCTAAGTCCTTCGGGGCTAGTACGGTTCTTGACAAGGTGTCGTTCATTGTCAACGAGGGCGAACATGTCGCCATTGTTGGCGTGAACGGTGCGGGCAAGACCACGCTTTTTCGCATTATTACAGGCGAACTTGCACCCGACGAGGGCAACATTACCGTACGCGCAGGGCGTAGCGGTAGAACTGTGGGCTATTTGTCACAGAACAACAGCTTTGAAAAAGGCACTATATTAGACGAGTTTTATGCTGTGTTTGAAGACATAACAGAGCTTGAGAAAAATATACGCGCCCTGGAACAACAAATAACAAACGCACAAGAGCCGGAGCTTTCGCGGCTCTTGGAGCGTTACAACCGTTTGTCTTTAGAGTTTGAGCAAAAAGATGGTTACGAGGTTGATAGCCGCGTCAAGGGTGTTATAGCCGGTTTGGGCTTTTCGTCCGAGGACGCGGTTTCTGCTATAGACCGTTTTTCAGGCGGGCAAAAAACCCGCATTGCGCTTGGCAAATTACTTTTAGGGGATTACGGCATACTGCTTTTGGATGAGCCCACAAATCACTTGGACATAGAATCTGTCAAGTGGCTTGAGGGCTTTTTGCGCGACTATAAGGGCAGTCTTTTGGTCATATCACATGACAGATACTTCCTTGATAGGGTTGCAACAAAGGTTATTGAGATTGAAAATACCAAAGCGTCCATATATCCCGGTAACTATACGGACTTTGTAAGCAAAAAATCCAACGAACGTGAGATTAAGCTGAAGCAATATCAAGACCAACAGAAGGAAATTAAGCGTCAAGAGGAGATAATAAAACAACTTCGCGCGTTCAACCGTGAAAAGTCTGTAAAGCGTGCTGAAAGTCGTGAAAAACTTTTGGCAAAGGTTGAACGTGTAGAAAAGCCACCGGATTTGCCGGACACCATGCGCCTAAGTCACAAGCTTGAAACCCAAAGCGGGCAGTTGGTCATGGAAGTTACAGAGCTATCCAAAAGCTACGATGAGGTTTTGTTTAAAAACATATCATTCGCCATAACAAAGGGCGAGCATGTCGCACTTGTAGGCAAAAACGGCGTTGGTAAGACCACGCTTTTCCGCATCATACAAAAAACCGTTGAGGCCGACACAGGCACGATTAGGCTTGGAACAAATGTCAAGGTAGGCTATTACGACCAAGAGCACAAGAATCTAAACGAAGAAAACACCGTATTTGACGAGATACAAGACGCTTACCCTAAGCTTACAAACGAACAAATCCGTAACACGCTTGCCGCCTTTGTTTTCACGGGCGAAGACGTGTATAAAGTTATA
Source organism: uncultured Eubacteriales bacterium (assembly GCA_964412725.1). Taxonomy (GTDB): domain Bacteria; phylum Bacillota; class Clostridia; order Lachnospirales; family CAYPQA01; genus CAYPQA01. The sequence continues at coordinate 11,434 of CAYPQA010000061.1, read as the reverse complement.
TCCTCATTAAGTGGTGGCGAAAAGGGACGCGTTAGCCTTGCAAAGATTATTCTGAGCGGTGCAAACTTCCTATTGCTTGACGAGCCTACAAACCATCTGGACATCTACTCAAAGGAAATCTTGGAAAAGTTCCTT
>CAYPQA010000061.1:0-11199 GCA_964412725.1 uncultured Eubacteriales bacterium | reverse complement strand
GGACATCTACTCAAAGGAAATCTTGGAAAAGTTCCTTAAGGAATTTGAAGGCACTATCTTCTATATCTCCCACGACCGTTACTTTATAAACAGCACGGCCGACAAGGTTATAGAAATGTCGGACGGCGGTGTGACCGCTTACTTAGGCAACTACGACTATTATATTGAAAAGTCTGCGCAGACCAAGAAGGAACAGGTCGAAGCATTGCCACAAAAGGTTGAAAAGCAGGATAAGAACGACTGGGCAAAAAAGAAGGAGCAGGAGGCAGAGGTAAGGAAACGCCAAAGCCGTATTAAACGTACAGAGGATGAAATTGAACGCCTAGAACAGTTGATAAAGGATTGCGACGACGATATGCAAAAGGTTTCAGACGATGCAGGAAAGCTTCACGAGCTTTACGAAAAAAAATCCTCCCACGAAACAAGCCTTGAAGAGCAGCTCAAACTTTGGGAGGAATTAAACAGTGACGGGTATATTTCCTGAATTTGCCTCATATATATGAAAGAGGATATTTTTTATTTCTTGGGGAGTGGACATGTACAAAACGATTAACGACGTTAAGATAAACTATTTTGTGAAGGGAGAGGGCGACGAGGTTTTGTTTATTCTGCATGGCTGGGGTGCAAACTGCGATATGTTCAATAATTTGGCCGATGTTTGTGCGAAGAAATATAAGGTGGTTGCGTTGGATTTTCCGGGGTTTGGACTTTCGGATGAACCTCCAACGGCTTGGAATCTTGACGACTATGCGGAATTCACAGAAACTTTTATAAACGGTTTTGAGCCTAAGACCATTCATCTTCTTGGGCATTCTTTTGGTGGGAGAGTCATTATAAAGCTCCTTGCACAAAGAAAGATGAACGCGAAAAAGGTTATCTTAACGGACAGCGCAGGCGTTTTACCCAAACGCACATTTAAATATAAGTTCAAGGTACGTATGTTTAAGATTGCGAAGGCTATACTTAGTTTGGGTCTTATAAAATCTATATTTCCGAATGCGCTCGAATATTTCAGAAAGCGTTCCGGCTCAAGGGATTACAACGAAGCGTCGCCGCTTATGCGTCAGGTGCTTGTTAAGGTTGTGAACGAGGATCTGGCGCCCATTTTAAAGAATATTGAGCAAGAAACACTGCTCGTGTGGGGCAGGAATGATACCGCAACGCCTGTTTCCGATGCAAAGATTATGGAAAAGGAAATTAAGAATGCGGGCTTGGTTGTTATCGAAAATGCGGCTCATTATGCGTTTTTAGACCAGCCATTTATCTTTACAAAAGTGCTGTGTTCGTTTATGAATATCTCTTGAACAGGAGGACGCTATGTACTTTACACTTTTAGCTTTAAGCTTTTTTTGTTCCGCCTACCTGCTTGTAAGAAATTTGCACATCTTTCAGCTTAATTCGTATAAAAACCACACACAGCTTAAATGGCTTGGGGAGAATAACCCTTTTTCATTGTTTCTACCTAGAAAGGCTAAGAAACCGCTTGTTTTTACGGTAAGAGCCTTAAGAATACTCGGAACCGCACTTATATTGGAGGCGGTTTTTTATGCCGTTGTAACATATTTTACGACAAGGGCTTTCGGACTTGTTCTGTCTTTGGCAGGCATAGCCGTTGCACCTTACATTATTGTTTTAGCTAACATTATTTTAACACCGGTTGAGAAATCTATACAAAACTATTATATAAATGACGCTAGGCGGATATTGAATTCGTGCCCGAATCTTATTGTTATAGGTATAACGGGCAGTTACGGAAAGACCAGTATGAAATTCTATCTGAGCACATTACTTAAGGTGAAGTATAACGTTCTGGCCACGCCTGAAAGCTATAATACAACCATGGGCGTTGTGCGCACTATAAGGGAGCACCTGCGTGCGACAACAGAGGTCTTTATCTGCGAGATGGGTGCAAGACAGGGCGGGGATATAAAGGAAATTTGTGACATAGTAAAACCAAAATACGGCGTTATAACCTCAATAGGCCCTCAACATCTCGAAACCTTTAAGAGCATAGAAAACATTATAAAGACAAAATTTGAGCTTGCGGATGCGATACCAAAGGATGGTATGGTTTTCCTTAACGGCGATAACGCATATATAAGAGAGCACCTCCCACCTAACCGCATTACCTACGGACTGTCACAGGACAACGATTATTGTGCATATGATGTAAAAACCTCTGCGCAGGGTTCGAGCTTTGTGCTTTGCGATAAGGAAGGCGCAAAGTCCGATATGCAGACAGACCTTATCGGTACGCATAATGTTTTGAACATAACCGGGGCGTTGGCCGTATGCAAGTATCTTGGAGTGAGTGACGCGGAGCTTAGAAACCAGGCCAAGCGTATACCGCCAGTTGCACACAGGCAGGAATTAAAGCGCATGCCGCAATATACTATAATAGACGACGCATATAATTCAAATCCTGAGGGCGCAAGGGCCGCACTGGAAACGCTATCCCTCTTTGAAGGCACAAAGATACTTGTTACACCGGGAATGGTGGAACTGGGCGAAAAGCATTATGAGTGCAACAAAGCCTTCGGTGAACAGGCTGCGTCTGTTTGCGACTATGTTGTGCTTGTGGGCAAAAACCGCACAAAGCCGATACAGGAAGGTCTTCTTGATGCCGGGTTTGACAAGGAGCGCATGTTCCTGACCGAGGACATTCACGAGGCCTTGCGTATTGTAAACGGGCTTAAAACCCCAAATGAAAAGATTGTGCTTTTGGAAAACGACTTACCAGACAATTACTAAACAGAATTCTGTCAAAATGTCTAAAGGAGTTATGATATGAAGATAAAAGTAGCCGTTTTGTTCGGCGGAAAGAGCGTCGAGCATGAAATATCTGTAATTTCGGCCGTCCAGGCTATGAAAAGCTTAGACAAGGATAAGTATGAGGTTCTGCCCATATATATAACCAAAAATAATGAGTTTTATTATGGCGAAAGCTTGGTTGATATAGACGCTTACAAGGATATACCGTCGCTTTTGCGTCAATGCCAGCGCGTATGGTTTAATACAGAGGGCAAGTATACCTACATCTGCCGCCAGTCTACATCGCTTATAAATATAAAAAGCCCCAAAATCAGCCATATTGACGTTGCACTTCCTATCGTTCATGGCACGAACGTTGAGGACGGTACAATCGCAGGCTTTTTGAGGCTTTTAAATCTTCCGTTTGTTGGCTGTAACGTGCTTGCGTCAGCGGTCGGTATGGATAAGTTTACAATGAAAATCCTGTTGAAGGATGCGGGGTTCCCTGTGTTGGATGCGTTGAGATTTACCCTCACGGACTTTTCAGACGTGGACGGTATAATCAAGAAAACCGAAACCAAGTTCCCATATCCGGTCATAGTAAAGCCCATAAACCTTGGTTCAAGCGTTGGCATAACGAAGGCCGCGGACAAGAATGGTCTTAGGGACGCAATAAACACAGCCTTCTCATTTGCAGACAAGATTATAATAGAACCCTGCATAACAAACCTTAAGGAAATAAACTGTGCGGTGCTCGGTGACTACAGTGACGCAATGGCGTCCGAATGCGAAGAGCCTGTATCGACGGATGAGATTTTGTCATATTCCGATAAATACCTAAATAAGGGCAGCGGCTCAAAGGGTATGGCCGGTTTGAAGCGCAAGATTCCGGCTGAGATATTGCCGGATTTAAAGAAACAGATACAGAAAACTGCAATAGATGCATTTCGCTATCTCGACCTTAACGGTGTAACGCGCATAGATTTCCTAACCGATAAGGACACAGGCGAATTCTGGCTTAACGAAATAAACACAATCCCTGGTTCTTTGTCCTTCTACCTCTGGGAACCTATAGGCGTAAACTACAAGGAGCTTTTAAACAAGCTCATAGGCCTTGCACTTAAGCGTCACCGCCTCGAAGAAAGCATAACCTATTCCTTCGATACAAACATACTCTCCTTGGGCGGAGCGCTGGGGAGTAAGGGCAAGAAATAATAAACAATAAATCTGTGCATAAAAAGTTGCGAATTCTAACCTTTAATCCGCTATACTTTAATTGAAAGGAGCGGTTAATATGGATTGGCTTGATAAGATGAATGCGGCGATTGACTACATTGAAGATAATTTGACCGATGAAATTGATTTCAATGTAGTGTCTAAGAAGGCGTGCTGTTCTTCGTACAATTTTCAACGCATGTTCTCGTTTATTACCGACACTACCTTGGCCGAATACATCAGACGCAGAAGGTTAACAATTGCGGCCTTGGAATTGCAAAACAGCAATGCTAAGGTAATAGACATTGCGGTAAAATATGGATACGATTCTACTACATCATTTGCAAGAGCATTTGGCTTGCTTCACGGGATTTCACCAACCGAAGCCAAAAAATCGGGTGCACTTCTCAAGGCATATCCTAGAATCTCTTTTCAAATTTCGATTAAAGGGGAAAAAGGAATGGATTACAGAATTGAAAGCAAGGAAGCGTTTGATATTTTCGGAATTGAAACTGTATCATCACTAATCGGTGAAACGGGATACCTTAGTCCGGGAGAGCTATGGCAACAGTGTTTCAAAAATGGCGAGTATGACAGGCTTATGTCAAACTCAGGTGATTTGCGCAGTTTTATTTCTCAAACCCCTCAAAACTTATGTAAAATCCATGGCGCGGCAAACTATCGTAAGTCAGAAAAGAACACGTTCCCATATTTACTCTTCTCGTTTGTTTCCGAGAAGAGCAATACGGACGGATATACAAAAGTTCACATCCCAGCGCAGACTTATGCAATTTTCACATCTGATAAATTCAAATGGGGTGATGAATTTTTTAAGATTTTAAGTGATATGCAAAAAAGATTTTACGGCGAATGGTTGCCAACCGCTAACTATGAGGCCGTTGATGCTGCAAACTTTGAAATTTATGGTGGAACAGAAGAATACGGGTACATTGAATTGTGGTATCCAGTTGTTAAGAAATAAAACTAATTTTTGACAAGCCAACTCATTTTTGGGTTGGTTTTTTTAGTTGCTTAGCTTGCTTGAACTTAAGCAAGTCTCTGCCTCAAGGTCATGCCCGTAGGTTTTTAGGATAACTGCACCGCTGTCCTTTGTAGAGAGGAGGGGTATGTTCAGGGCTTCAATGCGTGCGGCGGTGTCCGGATGGGGGTGGTTGTATGTATTGAACCGCCCTGCACTTACAATGCAGACATTCGGAGCGACAGTTTCAAGAAACCTAACCGTGTTCGCATATTTTGAGCCGTGATGCGAAAGTTTGAGAACCTCAATCTCTGCCCAATTCATGCCATCAGTGCTGTTTAAAATCTCATCCTCTATAAAGTCCGCTATATCACCTGTGAATAAGAAGTCAATCTCGCCATACGTTAAGAGCATAACAAGTGAGGAGTCGTTTGAGTCCTCGTAGTCGCCATTGTTCGGATGTAAAATGCTTATTTCTCCAAGCTCTGATTCTAACTTATCGCCTGCTTCAAGCAGATTAAGAGGTACGTTTTTTTCATTGGAGATATTCTGAAGTTTTTGATACGTATTGGATTTTGTGTCCATGGCCTTTGTGGTAAAAATGTTTTCTGTGTCTATATAATCCAAGATTTCAAGTATACCTGTGGCATGGTCGGAATCTGCGTGTGTTATAAAAACTCCCGATAGCTTGGAAACACCGAGATATTCCAGATAAGGAAGAATAACCTTGCGTCCAGTATTTTGTCCGTAAGCTACATTCATAAGACCGCCGCCGTCAATGCATATGGCTTCACGCCCTTTGCTCACCACGATACCATCACCTTGACCAACATCAAGTAAGGTTACAATAAGAGGTTTTTCAATGAGTTCCTGCGCTAAATTCCCTGAAACAAACACAAATACAACAGACGCAAAAATAAGAAGACGTGTGCGCCTTTGCTCAGTCCCAACGGAGAATGTGTAGTAGAGCGAACAAAGAAGTATGATATACAGAACGATTGACAAAACCGTCCAACGCCCTGTTATAATCACAGAAAACGGTAATTTTAGAAATGTTTCGCAGATGAGGTTATATGCACGCAGAAGATAATAGCAGGTTGCAAGTAGGAAGGTTTGGACGCTTAAACTGAGAAGTCCTAAAAGCAATGCTAAAAGACCAAGGCTTACAAGAAAACTCATGGTGAGTAAAATCGCCGCATTAACTAATATTGAATATGGCGTGAAAACATAGAAGTAATAGCCGGAGACTACTGTAATGGAAATTGATGCCGCACAAATAGGTGAAAGGTAGGCGTATATTATGTTTTCTCCGTTCTTCTTGTAAAATATTTCGGGCGTTCGTATGTAACTAAGCAATTGGTAAATGGGCTTTGATAAGAGTAGTATGCCAAAGACAGACGAAAAGGAGTATTGAAAGCCGACATCAAACAGGTATAAAGGCTCGTAAACCAGCAAGGCGATTGCGGCTATAGCCGCGGCTGTTAACCCGTCGCTGTCACGCCCCGCAACCTGTGAGATTGCAAACAGCACACAGACAATGCCGGCTCTCACAGCGGGCAGAGACGCACCTGTTAAAAGGATGTAAAATAGAATTAATGGAACGGACGCATAAAGAGCAAACCTCTTGCCAATCATAGAAAGCAGCTTTATGCAAGCAAGGAACACAATCCCTATGTGCATGCCTGAAACAACAAGCACATGGTAAACTCCGCTGACCTTGAATAAGTCCTTAACATAGGTGTCCAACTCGGACTTGTCACCTAAAAGCATAGCCTTAAGCATACCCGATTCAACATTGGGCAAGGACTTGTCAATCCTCATCGTAAGGTAGGTGCGTAGGCGGTCAAAGTATTTCATAAAGTTAAATGTCGCACCGTGGTTTTCAACCGAAAGCGCACTAAGCGTATATTCCACCTTCCTTGCACGCAGATAGAGAAACTCGTCAAACCCTCCGGGGTTACGCGGTCTCTCCAACGCTTCAAGCCTTCCCTTTACGAAAACATAATCTCCACGTTCTAGGCTTACTTCCTCAGGTGTATAAATTTGAATATTGATAGGCTTGTCAAACTCATCCGTCTTTATATCGAAACGGTTTTCGCTGTAAACCCTTTGAACCTTTGCATAAATCTCAACAGTTTGCATAACAAAAGCCTCAGCTTTTTGTGACTTTATGCCGAGGCTTTGACCCATTAAAATATATCCAACCGCAAAAAATAAGCCTAATCCAAATATCAAAACCTTTTTGTATAGGACATACAATCCCGTCAAAAAAATAACCATCAATGCCGCGCAAAGTATGAGCGCAGGTTGCCCATATCCCAAAAACCTAACCACAATGCCCAAGGCTAAAAAAAGAACCATAAATAATGCAGGGCGTTTCATCTAAAGCCTCCTCAATAAATTCTCATTTCATAACATACAATCATTTATGGTTTCTGTGTCTTAAACGTAATAATTCTTTCTATAATCTCGCATATAGCCTGTTGGTCTTCATTTGATAAGCTGACTATTTTATTGTAACAGTCATTTACGACTCTATTATTTTCGCTATATGGAATCAGATTTTCAAACAAAACTTCAAATGGAAGTTGTAATGCGGTTGCAACCTTCTCTATGCTTTCTAATGTTGCATTCTTCTCTCCGCGCTCCAGTTGACCTATATAGGTATTATGCAAGCCGGCCTTTTCCGCCAAGCCCTCTTGGCTCAATCCTGCACGCTTTCGATAAGAGCGTAAACGCTCACCAATAATACTTGCTATTTCAGACACATTGAACCTCCTTTCATCATTTAAATGTTATTTATATTCACATAAACATTAAACAGACTATAGTTTTTAGTTATTTGATAAAAATACTATAATTATTATTTTGCATACAAAAAAAGGTATTGCATTAGAATAGCAATACCTTTAATCATTAGAGGTTTATAGAAAGAACCGAATAATCTGTGTTACGCAAGTATACTTTTTTTATGTGCTAGTTTTTTTTCACTTTATCAATAACAGTACATACCGCAGCCGTAAACAATCCGGCCACGAGTGCTTCTGGAATACCGTTAACCACGATTATGCTCAGGATAACTTTGTAAACTGCACCTAGCGCAACATTTTTTGAAATCGCGTAAGAATCTCTGAAAAAAATGAAGATAAGGCTCATGACTAACAGCGTGTTGGTGAGCGAGCCGATAATGCCGGAAACTGCATAGCACGCTGTTTCAAATTTTTTACTGCACAATCTTTTTAACCCATTATAAACAATCCAAGGAAAAACACCTACTAGAATCCTCGGAACAAAACAAACAATGAGCGATAAAAGGCTTCCTCTGCCTGTGACCGGCATTGGAATAAGTGGTGAAAATGCGAATGAGGACATAGTTGGTGCCATAGTGTTGTTAATTAGGCTGGTTAAACCGAATAAAAATCCTAACACACTTCCGTATTTTGGGCCAATCAAAATAGAACCTATAATTACGGGAATATGTATGATTGTTGCTTTTATGAAAGGCAACTGGATAAAGCCAAACGGTGTGAATGCAAGGATGAATATAAGTGCTGAAAACAGCCCCATTAAGGTAAGGTTATTTAATTTGTTCTGATTCATAAAAAGCTCCTTTAGGATTGGTATAGCATGAATAAACCGTCAAGCAGTAAATTAGGCTCATGATGGAATTTAAACATGCAATGAGGCAGTATTGCGGGCGCATTTCCGCCTGTTACAACAACTGTTGGCGGGTTGCATAATTCTGTACTGATATGGTTCAGGTAGCCTTCCAGGGCAAAAACCGTTCCCATTATTGCTCCGGAAATAAGACTTTCTTTCGTGTTCTTGCCAATTGTGCATAGATTTGAAAAGTCACTTATCTGCGGTAGCTGTGCTGTTTGCAAGGATAGTGCGGTTAGGCCGGTCTGTACACCTGCAAGTATAGCTCCGCCCATAAAAATGTGCTCTGAATTTACAACGTTAATGGTGGTTGCTGTGCCTAAGTCTATAATGACTAAAGGATGTGGGTACTTCGCAAACGCAGCCTCACAGCAAACGATACGGTCTTCTCCAAGGTTGCTCTTATAACCGGACACATCAACATTGCACTTGGAGGCATTAATTCGTTGAGGCAGTTTATTCGTGATTTTGTAAATAGCCTCTGAAATAATTGGTGTTTTCACCGGCACGACAGAGCACAGGATACTACCCTGAAGATTTGCTAGAATATCCATGTTATATCGTTCTTCTAAACCGGATATAAAATCCTCGGGTCGGTTTATTGTTTTTGTAGTAAGGATGAACTGTTCGTAGTGGTCTTTGGCACCTAATGCGCACCGTATGTTTGTATTGCCGATACTTGCACTTAGAATCAAATTACAACCCCCATTGTATTCATTGTAGTATGGGCAATAGTATTAACATCGGCCAGTGCGCCCTTTCCGTCACAACCGCAGGCAAGGCGGGCAACACGCGGCTCTATAAGAATCCAGCCCCTTTTTTTCAATAATTCCAGATTGTTCTGCACAGCGTCATTTTCATACATCCTTGTATTCATTGCGGGTGCAATCAACATAGGGATATTATAAGCGGCTAAAACCATTGAGGTTAGTAAGTCGTCTGCAATGCCGGTTGCTATTTTTCCAATAATGTTGGCTGTTGCGGGAGCAATTAATAATGCGTCTGCTTTTTGAGGCAAAGAAATATGTATAATTTCTTCGGGGTTGTCTTCCTGAAGCACATTTGCATAAACACGGTTGTGAGATAACGCTTGCATTGTTAACGGTGTTATAAAAGCTGTTGCATTTTTTGTCATAACTACATGAACGTTGCAGTCTTGTTTTATAAGTCTTGTTACAATGTCAGCGGCTTTATAAGCTGCAATACTGCCGGTAACTCCTAATATCACGGTTTTCATTTAGAGATCCCCTCCATAACATATTTAAAAATCATTTCCGCTATCCGTTCCTTAGTGTAGGCTCTTTGCAATATGCCGTTAGAATCCAACAAAATCCCCTGATGCTCATTGTTTTTTATATTTGCCAAATCGTTGACAAGCACAAGGTCGCATGCGTTTTGCTCTAATAATTTTTGTCCCGCTTGGATTAATTCGGGTTCGGGTACATGGGATAACAATTTAAACCCAACAAGAAAGGTCTGAGGTTGAATTTCTTTAATACGACGGATAACCTTCGGTGTTTTTTTAAGCAACAGAGCAATAGCCGAAGCCTTTGAACTCATCTTTTGCTCTGTGAACGGCTTTTTGGATTCGAGAATGGATGCTCGTATTTTATTGGCTATCTCGTCTTCTGAAATTTTCTGCGTTTTGATTGTTTGCACAATTCTTTCGATTATTTCATCAACGGATAAAACTGCATCCGGTGTATAATCACTCACAGCCATAGAATGGATAACACAATCAAATGAACGCTTACTAAGCAGGGTTTCCATTGTCTCCATAAGCTCTTTAACATTCCTGATGCGCAGAACCTCTGCATTTGCAACCGTTGGCAGCAAAGCGTTTTCGCCACACACATAAGTGATTTGTGGGTTTGTCTGTGCAAATGCGTCCGCAATCAGACTACCCAACCGCCCGGTTGCATGGTTTGAAATGCTCCGCACAGAATCTATATTTTCACTTGTTCCACCTGCTGTAATCAAGATATTTATCATCTATACCTCCTGGGCGCCCTGCTTAAAAATCATTTCTTTTATAAATTCTATCTGATTATTGATAAGTTCCTCCGTAACTCCGGCCGCAGTTCCAAGCATACTTATTCCTTCAATGAAGAATACAATATTCATAGCCAAATCGTCTATTTTGCAGTTTTTAATTTCACCTTTTTGAACGCCGTATTTCAATAACTCTGAAATTATAGCCTTGGTATTTAAAAATTGATTATAGAAAAACTCTCTGTCAAAATCATATTTATGCGCAAAACGAAATTCGTACATAGCTATCAAAAGACTGTTGTTTATGTTCATCAGCCGTTTTTTTTGCTTTTCAAAATATTCATCAATAATCTGCTTAAAACTTTTGTCTTTGGCTATACAGTTTTTTGCATCCTTAAGTTTTTGCTCATTATGCATATTTATCACCTGCACAAAGATTTCATCCACAGATTTAAAATAAAGATATATACCGCCTCGGCTTATGCCAGATTCCTCAATAATATCTTTCATTGTAACTGAGGCGAAGCCTTTTCGCATAAAAACCTGTTTGGCCTTTGTTAAAATCAGCATACGTTTCTTGTCGGATTTTTTATCCAATATTT
>CAYPQA010000060.1:0-15007 GCA_964412725.1 uncultured Eubacteriales bacterium | reverse complement strand
TTATATTATTAATATTCGTTTCGCCTTTTCTTTCGAGTTATCTGGCGCAACTTTCTTATCCTATATTTCCGTATGCGTTTGCTTTATTTATTTTATTTATGACAGTTATCGCTTTTATGAAAAAAGAAAGTGCAAAGACTATAATTCTACGCATCCTTACATCCATTATTGCTCTTGTTATGTGTTTTAATGTGTCTGGCTCATACAATGTTGAAGCGGATATTATTTTTAAAGCCTTGGCTATGCTTTTATTTTCTTACACAATTGCTTCATTACTATCTGAATTTGTTACTGAATATGGATTAATTGAGTTTGCCGGAAAATTTAGAAGTAGTTTGTTTGCACATAAATTTGCAAGCGTGTTAAAACGTCAGCCATATAACAACTCTCTTAATGAAAGAGAAAATGCAATAGCCACACTGTTCTTCTCATCCTTATCCTTACCTGCTGTATTTGTTTTTGCACAAGTTGCAAACTTGAATTTCGTTCCTGTATACCTAACGGTAATATTAACTGCATTTTTGCAATCCCTTGTGTTTTCAAAATTTTGGCCTTTTACTGAAATTTCTGAAACATACAGAGAAAAGCAATATGCACAAGCCAAATCAAACAAGCCCTATAGTGATGGCTTACAGGAGGCTGTTAACCAGGCTGCAAAACAAAATTTCAAAAAAACCATCATGGATTGGGTTAGACATTTAAGCTCAGTTGCAGACGCACTCTTTTCTGTATTTGCGATATCTATGTTCCCTTTGTTTATAATGCGTTATCTGCCTGCACAAAATATCTATCTATCCATTGCTGGAGGCCTTGTGGGTCTTATTGATATGACTGCGCCGGCCGTGCTCATCTCATCCGTACCATCGGTCTTAATGCGGTTCACGGTTTGTGTTGTGACATTATCGCAGGTTATACGTTTATCGAACAATCAACAAAAAGACTGCGTAAGTTTAAAGCCCGCAAAGCTCTTTGCATTATGCATAATGAAGCTTGTTATCTCGTTGCCCATAGGCTATGTTACGGGTTTGATTTACTCCTATCTTTTAGGAGTTTTATAATGGAAGTTTAAGTTTATGCCTTTAGAAAAGCTAAATTTAGGAGGATAAAAATGAAAAAGTTTGTTGCAAAGAATATGCGAGTTACTGTTGATAAGGGAATAATTATATCATTGGACAAGGACTATCCATGTAATGACTGTGTTGATTTAGGTGATTTAAGCATTTATCCCGGATTAATTGACATCCATGTTCACGGAGGAAACGGCTTTGATACAATGGATTGTAAGACGGAGGCTATTTCAGCTATATCGGAATTTAAACTTAATGAAGGTGTAACTACATTTTTCCCAACAACCTTGACCGTTTCTATGGAACGTATCGGACAAGCGGCAGAGTCTGTGGCTAAAGCAAAGGCTCAGGGCGTGAAGGGTGCAAAGATAGGCGGCATATTCTTTGAAGGGCCTTTTATAAGCAAAACATTTAAGGGCGCTCATCCTGAAGAATTTATACTTAACCCAACCTTTGAGGAATTTTGCGCGTATGCAGATGTCTTGATAAACAAAAGCGACGGACTGCATATGTCCGTCGCGATTGCGCCTGAGATTGAAAATTCTCATTTGATTATTAAGTATCTTACAAAGCTGGGTATTAATGTGCGCATAGGTCACAGTGCCGCAGATTTCAATACAGCCACAAAGGCTATTGAAAGCGGTGCAAGTATAGGTATCCATACATTTAACGCTATGAGCCAGATGTCGTCAGGGCGCACACCAAATATGGTTGGAACAATTATGAATAATCCTGATATATTTGCAGAGGTTATCTGTGACTTTGTGCATGTTCATCCTGTAAACGTGAAAAACCTTTGGCAGTGTAAGGGTGATAAGACCATATTGATTACAGACTGCATGTGTGCAGGTGGCCTTAAGGACGGGGACTATATGCTGGGTGAATTGGAAGTAACCGTTTCAAACAGCATTGCAAAGCTCAAAGGCACAGATACTTTGGCCGGAAGTACACTTAATTTATTACAGGCTGTTAAAAACATGTCAGCACTCATACCCTTTGACGAGGCCATAAAGCTTGCAACAGAGGCCCCCGCAAAGGCTATGGGCATATTTGACAAGGTTGGTAGCATTGAGGTTTCCAAATGTGCGGATTTCTGCGTCCTTGACAACGAGCACAACCTCAAAGAGGTCTATATAGACGGTGAAATGGTTCTGCGTAAATAATCTAATGCAAGGGTGGCCGTTCTTTGACGGATTTTTTCACGGTCACCCTTGCAAAGCACCTTTTTACAATATACTTCTCCGTCGATGTAAAGCCCAATGTAGCATAGTCCTACGGGCTTTTCTTTTGTCCCGCCTTCAGGTCCTGCAATGCCGGTTGTGCTTACACCGATATTTGCTCCTAATGACTTTGCGACACCCTCGGCCATTTCTTTCGCGGTTTCTTCACTTACGGCTCCAAATTCGTCCAAGGTTTCTTGTTTAACGCCAAGGCGTAGTACCTTGGATTCGTTGCTGTAAGTGACAACTCCTTCGAGAAGTACATCCGAAACTCCAGGAACAGAAACAAGCCGTGCTGTAAGCATACCGCCTGTGCAGGACTCACTTACGGCCAAGGTTTTGCCGGACTCCTTGAGCATTCTTACAACAACGCTTTCAAGGCTGTCGTCATCAACACCATAGATATTATCCCCAAGGCGCCCGTACAACTCATTCATAACACGTGCACAAAGCGAAATTCCCTCAGTCACACTATTAGCCATTGCGGTTATACGAAGCCATACCTCGGATGGTTTCGCATAGGGTGCAACTGTCGGGTTTTCACCATGCAACAAATCCTTAATCATTGTTTCAACAGCACTTTCGCCGATTCCACATATTTTTAATGTCTTTGAAACAAAAACGTTATCAGACAACTTGCTAAGATACGGCATAATGTACATATCGAACATATATTCCATTTCAGACGGAGGCCCTGGTAGGATAATCAGTGTCTTGCCGCTGTCTTCGAGGATGATACCGGGTGCTGTGCCTCTGTCGTTCTTAACAGCTATCCCACCCTCCGGTATCAAAGCCTGTTTCTTATTATTCTCCGTCATAACGTAACCCTGAGCGTTAAAATGCTCTAAAATATTAGCCATAGAGGCTTCATCCTCTATAAGCTCTCTATTAAAAAACTCTGCGCCAACTTCCTTTGTTAAATCATCTTCTGTGGGTCCAAGTCCGCCCGTTGCAATGACTATATCCGAACGCGAAAACGCTATTGCAAGGGCCCTTGCAAGCCTGTCCTCATTATCTCCAACGGTTGTACGGTAGTAAACACTTATGCCTATCTGTGCCAGACGCTCGGACAAGAATTGCTCGTTTGTGTTTAATATGTTACCCAATAAAAGTTCAGTTCCTACAGATAAAATTTCACAGTTCACAATATACCCCTTTCCTAAAGGAATAGTTTCGTTAGCGAATATAAGGAGATTAAAATGACATATTCCTATAGATTAGATAATTTTTTTGAATATTTGTATAGCAACCAAATAAAAAATACCAAAAGCCGAGAATATCTATCTAAGATAACCGGCATTGATAAGCTTAAAGGCATTGCAGAAACGGAAAACCACAATGTTAGTGTTTCTGTTGTTGGAGAAGAAATTCATGAAGGCCACCACATACGCCATCTTGCAATGGAAATACTTCCGCATTTGGTTATGCCCGTTTGCATAGTATATCCCAACACGGACAAACACAAAAACATTCTATACTGCCATGGACATGGAACGGGCGGCTTTTATGCAAGCTTAACCCAAAAAGGAGCTTATCACAAAAACATACCACTTGTATTGGCTGAAAGAGGCTACACAACGTTTATGTTTGAGCCTGTGGGTTTTGGGGACTTCAAGCTTGAAAACTACATTTACAACGAAAACCAATCGCTTTGTTATCCTCTCACAACTAACCTGTCTTTATACGGCATAACAACAGTTGGTTTACGTGCATATCAAGCTTATTGCCTTGGAATCTATATGCTTGAGCAAGGATATGGAAATTTCTCAACGCTTGGGATTTCAGGCGGAGGTGCGTGTATGGCCATATTCGGCGCATTATTCAACATCCACGCGGCCAACGTTATTTGTTCGTATGCTAACACATTTAAGCAAAGTATTATGCATATGAGCCATTGTGTTGACAATTTTATTCCAGACATTATGACAGTCGGTGAAATGCCGGATATACTTGAGCTATGCGCACCAAAAAAGCTATTCATTTCAGGCGGAAAACAAGACAAAATCTTTCCTGTTGAAGCCACTGAAATCGCAATCAAGCACCTTTCAACAGTATATGCGCGGCACAATGCATCCGAAAACCTCGGTTATGAGCTTTTTGATGGAGGACATGAATTTTCCACAGGTTTCATAGACTGGCTTGACGCCCACGTTTACTGTAAATATCATTTACAATAAACTTTGACGCGTCCCTCTCGTCCCAAGTTTTCAATTAAATCAAGCTTGCACAATACATTAAGAGTAAGTGACGAAAGTTTATAAGGCAGACCGGCTTTGACAAGTTCCTTTGTCGAAAACACCTCTGGCAATCCTTCGGGTAAAAGCTTTAAATAGTCTGACTTATGTTCAAAGGTTATCATATCAAGCAACTGCAAAGGTATTGTATTACACTTTACCGAGCCCTTTTTCTTGTCCTTTGAACGGCCGTTCAAAAAACGGTATTCTGTAGCTTCAAGCATAAGTATACATACAGTCAAATTTTTGTTTTTGAGGCATTCGGTTATTTTCACAAATTCTGTAAGTGCATTTTGCAAAAATACCTTCTTCGGAGAACGGCGTTTTGGACTGCATTCGCCGCTTTGTGTATCAACCCAGCTTATCCACTTGACTTGAGGCAGGGGATACACTAAACGCACACGGTGTTCTGTAAGAAGGGTTGTTAATTTTTGTCTTATTGAGCTGAAATTGCGCGTTTGAATTTCAGTTATGCCCCAATCATTTCTTATGTCTGCAATACGGCGGCCGACGTGCACCTCATGCAAGCTTTCATCCGGTTCAAAAAAGTGTTTGCAAACGGAGTGCATAACCTTCTCATTTTGCATGCCTATGCCGTTTTTTGTTGCATCCTTAAGCATAACCTGTTTTATGCTTTCCAAAAATTTTTCCTTAAACTCATCTACTATCATCCATCACCCCTTTATTCTGGGGTTATTATAACATAGATATGGGAGAATTGTTATGAATTTCAAGAAAGCGTTTAAAAAGCATTTTCTGCAATATTTTTTCGTTTTTGTTGCTTTCTTTTTAATGGTATACGTGAGCCATTTTCATTCAACCCGCATTGCACAGAGTTTGACACGGGATAATGGTATTAAGGTTTTAGACTCTGCGCGTCTAAGCATGCGTTCTATGCTGTTTGACGGCGAGGCTTTACTAAGCTATGCACTTGTATACGTTGAAGAGATGCTGGACAATGGTTTGCCCACCGACGAAATTCCTTACTACTTTATGAACAGCGTAAAAAAGATGAGCAAGAAATCCGATCGTTTTGACGGATTGAGCGGTGTATATGGCTCTGTTGCGGGGACGTGGCTTCAAACGGACGGATTCATTCCGGACAATAGTTATATTTTGGAAGAACGTCCATGGTATAAGGAGGCGTTGAAAAATCCCAGAGGATTTGCTTACACAGGCCCTTATAAAGATGTTAAAACAGGCCAGCTTATATTTTCAATATCCCACTGCGTAAATGACCCAAACGGAAATGTTATAGGTGTTTTGTCTGTGGATGTTCTGGGCTTTTTGGTCTCCCAGTACATCGACAGCCTAAATATATCCGGACATGGTTTCGGCATATTGCTTAACGAAAACCTTGATGTTGTGAGTTGCAAGGCTCCAGGCTATCAAGGCGTTAATCTTCTCATACAAGGCGAGAACGTAAGCGAAAGTATGGTTGACATGGCGGCGAAGATTAAGCAAAACGGGCACGTTGATTCCTATAGCTTTAAGGACGCTGACGGACGTAAAAACGTAGCCTTCTTCACTGAGCTATTCAACAACTGGTATGTGGGCGTTATAACAACCGCAAAAGATTATAATCGTGGCGTTGATAAACTCGGTGTTGTTCTGTCTATTTTAGGATTTATACTGATGTGTATGCTGAATTTCTTGCTATTGCGTTTCTCTGTCGCAAAGTTGCGATCTGATGAAAAAAACCAAATGAAATCTGACTTCCTCGCTAATATGTCTCATGAGATAAGAACGCCTATGAACGCAATACTGGGCATGTCCGAGCTTGCATTACGCTGTGATATTCCGCCGGATGTACGCGGATTCATAAACAACATCAAAAGCGCAGGCAACTCTCTTTTGACAATTATAAATGACATCTTGGATTTTTCAAAAATTGAGGCCGGCAAACTTGAAATAGTGGAAACACCATATCAAACCGCGTCTGTTTTAAGCGACATAGCTAATATGACGATGATTCGCATAGCGGATAAGCCTATAGATTTTATTGTTGATATAGATAATTCACTTCCTTTTGAAATTTTGGGCGATGAGATAAGGCTTAGACAAATTCTTATAAATCTTTTGAGCAATGCGGTTAAGTTCACAAAGAAAGGCCATGTACGGCTGTCTGTGCACAAGAGTAAAACGCTGGAAAATGAACTTCGGATATACGTTGAGATTGCCGATTCGGGCATAGGAATCAAAAAAGAGGACATGGATAAGCTTTTCACATCCTTCACTCAGGTTGACACAAAACGCAATCGCAATGTGGAAGGAACGGGTCTTGGTCTTATAATCTCTAAGCGGCTTACAGAGATAATGGGAGGAACCATATGGGTCGAAAGCCGTTATGGTGAAGGTAGTGTTTTCAGTTTTTATATTGTTGCAAAGCCTCATGATGAAAGGGAAATGGTTCAGGTTGACGAAGTGTCTAAAAAGAAAGTGCTCGTATTGGAAATAAACGAGTTACTGCGTGACAACGCAAGCCGCGCTCTGTACAACCTCAACATAAAAAACCATGTAACCTCTGATGCAGATGATTTCATATACAGATTACAGAAATCCTTTGAAGATGAAGAAAGCTATTCTCATATCATATTGCCGGAATCACGTTATAACGAACTATGCCAAACGCTCCGTGAATATGCCCCCGGCTCTATTGTTACAGTTATTCGAGATATAGCGAATAGGGTTGCCCTGCCTGATAATGTTCGTCAGATGAGGCGTCCTTGTCATATTTTAAGCTTTGCATCTGTGCTTAATAACGAAAACGTCCAAGGTACAGAAATTGCAGAAATGAAGGTGCATATAAACTTTATCGCACCTGAAGCTGAGGTTATGGTTGTTGACGACAACGATGTTAATTTAGCTGTTGCCTGTGGCATGCTTGAACCATACAAGGTTAAGATTACAACCGCTTCAAGTGCGGCTATGTGTTTTTCACTTCTGGAAAATAACGTTTATGATTTAATCTTTATGGATCATATGATGCCTGTTATGGATGGAATGGAGGCCACGGCTAAGATAAGGTCATCTAACGATGTTCACCTTAAGAATATGCCCATCATAGCCCTGACCGCTAATGCAATAAGCGGCGTTCGTGAAATGTATATGAGCAACGGTTTCACAGACTTCTTATCAAAGCCGATTGACCACAAAAAACTTGGGCAAATGCTTTACACCTTTCTTCCGCGTGAGAAGATACAGAAGTCTGAGAAAATTTTGCCCAGATTAAACTCACGTCAAGAAAGTCCGATAGTTAATGAGAAGATTCTAAAAGTTATTTACACAGACGGATTAAGAAAAATTCCTCAAATAAAGCTACTGTTTCTTAAAAAAGATATTAAGAACTATACGATTGAGGTACATGCACTTAAAAGCGTTGCGGCACAGGCCGGCGAAAAGGATTTGTCAGAGATGGCAAGGGAACATGAGGAGGCAGGAAAGCGCGAAGATTTTGAATTTATAAAGAACAACTTCAACAAGCTTATAGATAGATATCAAAAGTTTATAGACAACCTTTCATATCTTGCTCCGGATAAAGATAATGGAGGGCAAAAGAAACCCATATCCGGTGGTGAGGTTCTATCGCTTTTTGCTAAGATTAAAGGTTTTGCAGAAGGCTTCAACATTGACGGTATAGGAAAAGTTCTTGATGAATTGGATAGTTATGAGCTTGAAGAACCGATATTGTCGATGGTTTCAGAGCTTAAGGATGCGGCCGCTGCTTTTAACTATGACCAAATCATTAAAATTTTATCTGAATAAAAATTTTTTCAAGGTGTACAAACACCAATATTCCAGCCTCCCATAATATATCGTAAAGAGAATTTTATTGGGAGGTTCTTAGTAATGAATAACCTTGGAAATTGTGCACAACCGATGGGAAATGATATGCTAATGCTCTTGCTTCTGCTCATGCTTATGAATCCCGGCATGATGGGTCAAGATAACCAGATGTTCCTTATCCTTATTCTGCTTATGTTCTCAGGTAACCGCATGTAGAGGTACGCCGCCAAGCTGTTGTATTCGCTTATTGCCAGACGCATTATACAACAGCTTGGCGGCGTTGGAGAACGCAGGACGGAGTGCGGGGGATAAAGGATTTACAAATTGTGGAGGTAGATGTGATTTATTATTTGAGGGGAAATGTAGGATGTATATTTGAAGGTGAAGTTGTTATGGACGTGGGTGGAGTTGGTTATTATGTACATACAAATAAAGCTGCCATTACAAAGCTTTCACTGAATGAACAGGCTACATTATTTACATCTATGCAAGTCAAGGAAGACGGCATAACGCTTTACGGGTTTTTGACACAGGATGAATTAACTATGTTTAATACATTGTTGGGTGTTTCAGGCGTAGGGCCAAAAGCGGCTTTAAGCCTTTTAAGCGCGCTTACGCCGGAAAAACTTTCTCAGGCTATTGCGGCCTCTGATGAAACAAGTTTAAGCAAGGCACAGGGGATAGGAAAGAAGACAGCAGGGCGCATTGTGCTTGAATTGAAGGACAAGCTTAAGGTTTTTGACGGACAGCAAACGTTAGATGAGGACACAGCCAAGCAGGATGCAATTGATGCGCTTGTTGCACTGGGCTATTCAAAGAGTGATGCTGTACGAGCTGTGCTTTCGGTGGCAGAGCCTGAGTTTAAGCGTGAGCAGATTATTAAACTGGCGTTAAAGAAGTTAAGATAGGAGATGCAAAAGTGGATATATTGACAACAGATGCTCAAAGAGAGGACATAGAGCTTGAACCGAAGCTGCGCCCGTCAAGCTTTGATGGATATATAGGGCAAGATAAGGTTAAAGAGAATATGCGTGTGTATATTGAAGCGGCTAAGAAACGTAAGGAGACGCTAGACCATTGTTTGTTGTACGGCCCACCTGGACTTGGTAAGACAACGCTTTCTAATATCGTTGCAAAAGAAATGGGCGTAAATATCAAGACAACATCAGGGCCCGCAATAGAACGTGCAGGTGACATGGCTGCGGTTCTAAATGACTTGGACGAGGGCGATGTGCTTTTTATCGACGAGATACATAGACTTAACCGTGTTATTGAGGAGATATTATATCCGGCAATGGAAGATTTTTCGCTGGATATTATGATAGGCAAAGGACCCGGAGCAAAAAGTATAAGGCTTGACTTACCCAAATTTACTTTGGTTGGTGCAACAACGCGCATAGGCCTTTTGACAGCGCCGCTAAGGGACAGGTTCGGTGTTATTCTTAGACTGGAGCCGTATAATGTTACAGACCTAAAGAATATAATTATGCGTTCGGCATCTGTGCTTAATGTTAATATAGACGAGCCCTCCGCAATAGAATTAGGAAGACGTTCACGTGGAACACCGCGTATTGCAAATCGTCTTTTGAAACGTGTGCGAGATTTTGCTGAGGTTAAATACGACGGAGCGATAACAGAGGAGATTGTTAAAAAATCTCTGGATAGCCTTGAGGTTGATAGAATGGGCTTAGACTTGGTGGACAGAAAACTCTTGTTGTCCATAATTGAAAAATTTGGCGGAGGCCCTGTTGGACTTGATACGCTTGCCGCCTCCATAAATGAAGAGCCCGAAACCATAGAGGATGTCTACGAGCCATATTTGCTTCAATTGGGGTATGTTCAGAGAACACCGCGAGGACGTGTTGTAACCACGCTTGCTATAGAGCATTTTAAATCTGAAAGCCTCTAAAAAGTCAGGTTTTTTAGAGGTGGAAATCTGAGGAGGATATTTAGTATGTTTAATCGCATAAAGTATAATTCACCGGTTATACTCACGTTTTCGCTCGTGTCATTGCTTGTGCTTTTGTTGAACCAAATTACAAACGGGTATGCGAACCTGTATTTGTTCAGTGTTTACAAGTCACCTCTGTCCGACCCGCTTTATTATTTCAGGCTGTTTGGTCATTCTCTTGGGCATGCAGACTTTTCCCATTATTTTAATAATTTTGTGCTCATACTGCTTATTGGGCCCATGCTTGAAGAAAAATATGGTTCAAGGCGTCTTTTGATTATGATGGTTACAACTGCATTAATCACAGGGCTTTTAAATGCAATGCTGTTCAATACAATGTTGCTTGGAGCAAGCGGCATTGTGTTTATGCTTATGATATTAAGTTCTTTTGTGAACCTTGAAGAAGGCAAGATACCGCTTACGCTAATTTTAGCCGTTTGTGTCTTTATCGGACGTGAAATTTCGGACGGCATGTTTAAAACTGACAATATTTCGCACCTTACGCACATTGTAGGGGGTGTCTGCGGCGCAATAATGGGCTTCTTGATAAACTCAAAAAACCGGAGGACAGTATGAGTTTTAAAATAAACTTTAAAAATATAAGAACTGTTTTCATATTTATCACTATTGTTTCGATAGTTGTATGCATAGTGGTAAATTTCAACCTTAAAATTGCAGATGAATTACTTGTATCCATTGAATCTTTGCTAAGCGAGATTACAGACCAGAATAAAGCAAGCTTTGTTTCGATAATTGACGATAAGGTTGCATCTTTAGAGATAATGGCTAATTTAATTTCAAACGAGAATGGTAGTGTTTTAAGAAACCCAAATTTTTCACGCATTTTTGTTGACGTTGCAAATTCGGTTGGCTTTAAAATTATTGACGTTATGGACGAACTACCGGAGAACATAGAAAGCCAAAGTCTGCTTAAAAGACGTTCAACATATATATATGAGGAGATTTCTGGTGACGATCGGGACATAGTGTTTTTCACGCCTTATTACAGAAATGAAACCATAAAAGGCGTTTTGGTTTCATACATGGATACTGAGATTTTAAGCTCATTGTTTGTTTCCGCATTTGGCAACCGTACAGATGTAACCGTAATCGACAGTAACGGTAATGTAATAGTCAAAAGCTTATCCGTAGATTCGGGTTTTTTAACCCAGCGTGACAATTTATTTGATGAATTAGAGGATGCACAGGTATTGCGATATGACAGCATTCAGACAATACGTGATAACCTATCTTCCGGAATAAAGGGCAGCTCATATTTAAAACATGGAGAACAAAACAAGCTTATTTATTATGAACCCTTAGGCATTGCGGACTGGCACATAGCTTTGATTGTAAGAGAAAATTTTATGAAGGGCGTTGTCACGGCAATAGTATACCGTGTTATATTGCTCACGGTCACAACGGTTGTACTGTTCACAGGATTTCTAATCTATATATATTTCTCTCGTAAAGTTTATTCAAAGGAGCTCAAAAAGGCGATAATGAAGTCTGAAACGGATGCAATGACAGGACTTTACAATCGCCGCGCTTTCGATAAATATCTCTACAGCCTCTACGAACAACACTATGAGAAGCAGTCGCCGTTTTCAGTCATAATGCTTGACATAGATTATTTCAAACCATATAATGACAATTACGGACACCAGAACGGAGATGACGCTATAAAAAAAGTTTCAAGCATCCTTAAAAGCACCATAAGAAGTAATTCCGACTTGGCCTTTCGATATGGCGGTGAAGAAATGGTTGTTATCTTGCCCAACACGGATATTTACGGAGCCTGCATTGTTGCAGAAAAGATACAGACACGTATTATGGCTGCAAGGATACCTCACAGATACAGTAAAGTTTCAACCATTTTGACGGTTTCTCAAGGAGTCTTTGGCAGTGTGCCCGTAGAAAGTGGGCGCGATGCCGCCGATAGTTTTGTAGGCTATGCAGATAAAGCGCTTTACAAGGCCAAAGAAGGCGGCAGGAACAATTTTGTTAAATTTGAATAGGGAGGTTTTAGGTATGAATATTTTGGTTACGGGGGGAGCCGGATATATCGGTTCGCATACTTGTGTGGAGCTTTTGAGCAAAGGACATGAAGTGATTATCGTTGACAATTATTGCAATTCTTCAGAAAATACAATTAAGCTTATTGAGGAAATCTCAGGCAAACCGGTTATGGCATACAAATGTGATATATTGGATGAGAGTGGACTTGAGAGGGTTTTTTCGGCGCACACGATAGATGCAGTCATACATTTTGCAGGACTCAAGGCGGTTGGGGAAAGTGTCTCAATGCCGCTTAATTATTACAACAATAATATTTCAGGAACGGTTGTACTCTTACGTGTTATGGAGAAGTTTGGCGTGCAAAAGCTTGTGTTCAGCTCATCTGCAACCGTCTATGGCATGAATAACCCGGTTCCGTTTAAAGAGGATATGCCAACCTCGGCAACGAATCCATATGGACGTACAAAGCTTATGATAGAGGAGATTTTGAAGGATTTGACAAAAGCCAATCCCGAGTTCAAGGTTGCAATCCTACGTTATTTCAATCCTATCGGCGCACACAAGAGCGGTAAAATCGGCGAAAACCCTAACGGCATACCCAACAACCTTATGCCGTATATTATGGATGTTGCTAAAGGAAAATTGCCGCAACTCAACGTGTTCGGAAACGACTATCCCACAAAGGATGGAACAGGTGTAAGGGATTACATTCATGTCTGTGATTTAGCCATAGGTCATATCCTTGCGCTTGATAAATTAGACAGCCTTAACGATGTCGGTATATATAATCTCGGTTCAGGACAAGGAATATCGGTTCTTGAACTCTTGGCCGGTGCTGAAAAGGCCTGTGGAAAAGCCATACCTTATCAGGTTGCACCACGTCGCCCCGGAGATATAGCTGAATGCTATGCTGACGTTTCCAAGTCTGAAAGAGAACTTTCGTTCAAAACTACTCTGGGCGTTGAAGATATGTGCGCGGACGCTTGGCGTTTTGTTCAAAATGCAAGATAGAGTTAAATAGAGTGAAAGATTGTATGAGAGCTGTCGGAAATTTTCCGGCGGCTCTTTTTTGTATGTGGCTTGCGCAATAGGTGTATAGCTGTAATTATAATTGATGTTTTTTGAAATTTGTGATATATTCTTGTGGTAATAATTCTTGGAAATATTCACATAAGCCCAGGCGTACCATTCTTGGTTGTGGCGGCAAATTTTAACGTATGACAAAAGATGATTGTAAAACGTTGGAGCGATATTGGATTACACTTGGGCACTTCTAAAAAACCGAATGGAACTTGCGTAAACAATGTAGGCCAATGCAATTTTGGCGATAAAACGTGGGGTTCGCTGGATTGTCTCTCTGTGCATATTAAGAGCAGTGGATATTACTACAGATATCATCCAGATAGTGATGTTGGAATGGTGAACAAAGGATTCCAAGAATTTTTCAGAAAAGTAATAAGGAGAGTGTAAAATACAAAATGAGCTTCACATATACGAATATGATTTCTGTTAAGGATTATAATGCTCTTAGAGAATCAGCAGGATGGTCAATAATTGAACCGGAACAAGCGGAAGCGGGAATTAATGGGAGTGCGTTTATCGTTGCAGCGCTTGATAACGATGTAACTGTCGGTGTTGCACGACTGATATGGGATAGAGGTTATGGAGCTTTAATCAAGGATGTGCTTGTATTGCCAGAGTATCAGGGTATGGGTCTAGGAGCATCAATGGTGGAGCAAATATTATCCTATCTAAAATCGCAAATGAAGCCCGGTTGGGGTATATCTGTAGATCTTATGTCTGCAATTGATAAAGAAGGTTTTTATGAGAAACTTGGATTTGCATCTCGTCCTCGCGAAGGTCGTGGAGCTGGGATGGATATGTGGATTGAGAAATAGAGTAATGCTATGGTAATCATTAATATAATCCATATTTCACCTGTCCTATCCGTTTTTATTGAATTATATTACATATGGATTAATTTGGAAAGTTTATGAAACGAACGTGGTTTTTTTTAACGCATTTGTACGCTATTGTATATAATAGTAACACCGAACAAATTGAGGTTAGACAATGACTTGTTTATCAAAATTGCCATTAGGCAGACATGGATTTATAGAAAAGATTGAGTTATCCCCTGATTTAAGATTTCGCTTAAATGAACTGGGGATGATAAGAGGAACCTTCGTTAAGCTTATGCATGCACAAAAAAATGAGACCTTTGCTGTTTTCGTACGCGGTACAACCATTGCCTTAAGAAAAGAGGATGTAGAAAATATATTTGTAACGGAGGCGTAGCCATGACGGAAACCACCTGTGCATTGGCCGGGAACCCCAACACGGGCAAAAGCACCGTTTTTAACGCACTCACAGGACTTAAGCAGCATACGGGCAATTGGGCTGGAAAGACTGTTGCAAATGCAAGAGGGAAATTTGAACACAACGGTCGCCTGTTTGAGATTGTGGACTTGCCCGGAACCTATTCGCTTGTCCCAAAATCTATAGACGAGGCTTTGGCAAGCAATTTCATAAAAGAGGGTAAAGCATCAGTTTATGTGGTTGTTTTGGACTCAACGGCTTTGGAAAGAAGTTTGATTTTAGCGTTGCAAATACTCTCAGCTCAAAAAAATACAATTTTTGTTCTAAATCTAACAGATGAGGCTGAACGAAAAGGTATAAAAATAGATGAAAAAAAGTTATCCAGTTTATTAAACGTGACTGTTATAAAGA
>CAYPQA010000059.1:0-15164 GCA_964412725.1 uncultured Eubacteriales bacterium | reverse complement strand
TCGAAACGTTTCGAATGTGAGGTGATTAATGTAATTACGATACGCGATGTAGCCAAAACGGTGAATTGCTCTATATCAACGGTTTCTTATGCGCTTAACGGAGACAGCAGAGTTAACGAGGAAACAAGAAAAAGGATTTTAGAAGCCGCTGAAAAAATAGGTTACTATCCTATGAGTGCGGCAAGAAACCTCAAAACAAAAAAAACAAACACCATCTGTGTCTACACGATAGGTTATTTGGGTCAGGTGTTCAATGAACTTCTCACATCTATTTCTCTAACCTTGTTTAAAAATAATTACTACGTTTTCACAACAACGATTGAAGCTTCTGTCACGCGGATGATTAAAGAGCGTTCGGTTGACGGTATCATTGTTTTTGATACGGTTTTAGATAAGGAATTGGTTCGCGTTGCGGGGAAGTGCAATATGCCTATATTTTTCTTGAATAACGCAATTATGGGCAAAAATATTTTTACATATGTACAGGATAATGAGACTTCTTCCTACAATGTTACAAACCTTCTTATAAGAAAAGGATGTAAAAATATTGTTTTTTTAAGCGGCGATACAAGCTCCTTCGATAATTTAAACAGAATTGAAGGCTATAGCAGGGCTTGCGAGGAGTTTAACCTAAAGCCGCATTTTATTGAAGGAAGCTTCACTTTGAAATCTGGCTATGATTCCGGAAAGAAACTTATTGAAAACAAGGTTGCTTATGATGCGGTTGCCTGTGCAAATGACGAAATGGCCTTGGGATTAATAAGCTCATTAAAGGAAGAGGGTATACGCATACCCGATGATGTTTTGGTTACTGGCTTTGATGATATTCAAATGTCCCAGTATTTCTCGCCAAAGCTAACTACAATTTCCGTTGACCGTGACAAATGGGGACGAGAGGTTGCTCAAAAAATTATTGATTGTATTAACGGAGTAAAGGTTGAGAGCAGCTTTCTGATAAACGGGAAACTAATTCAAAGAGAATCAACATAGGCATTAATGCCTAAAGGAATATAAACACATTAAAAAATATTATGGAGGTAATTATTATGAAAAAACGAGTATGTTCCATTATGTTATCAACCTTACTTGCATTCTCAATGGTAGGATGCAAAGGTACCGGTGCTTCATCAAGCCCATCTCCGTCTCCAACCCCAACAGCACCACAAGCTTCAACGCCAGCCGACACAAGCACCCCTTCACCATCACCGGCCGCGGGAAGTAACAAGGACAAAATCACATATGCTAACTGGAATTTAGGAACCCAAGAGGAAAACAACATCGAACGCAGAATGATTAAGTTGTTCAATGAAAATAACAAGGACGTTGAGGTTGTTGTAGCTACAAACGTCGAATATGGGGCACAGTATCCAAACTCGTTATCAACCTTGGCCGCTTCAGGACAGCTTCCCGACGTAATAGCATTGGATAATATCCCACAACCATACTCAAACAAGTGGCTTGCAGATATAACTGACATTGCGGAAGCGGACAGCGAGTTTAAAAATGTGATTAAGGTTTTAACCGATGCGGCAAGGGTTAAGGACAGAGTCGTAGCTGTACCGTTTGGAATGCACCTGTTTGGAATGCTTATAAACGTTGATTTGTTCCATGATGCAAATATTGACGAACCCACTTACGGAATATCTTTAGAAGACTTCGAGAAGGCTGTTAAGGCTGTTAACCAACCCGCTAACGGTGTTGTTGCTATCAAGTTTGAGGGTGACATGATTAACTGGTTGCCTACTGCAATGAATAAAGATTTAGGCTGGTTTACGTTTGACGGTGAGAAGTACAACCTTGACAAGCCTGAATTTCTTGCGGCTATTAAAAAGGTTAAGGACATACGTTCAAACGGCCTTTCATTTGGCGGTTTATCAGACAGCCAAAGAGCTAACTTCAGGGGCACAGCGGACTGGGAGGCTTGGCCTTTTGGTGAGACAGCCATCAATTTTGACGGTTCTTGGGCTCTTGGTAGCATAGGCAGAGACATTAATTTCAACGTTTCTTTTGCTGGTCTTCCCGGAGGAAAGTCTATAATTATTCCAGACTTCTGCGGAATAACTGCAACAAGCAAAAACAAAGAGCAGGCTTATAATTTTATCAAATGGATGTCATTCGGAAAAGACGGATTCTTAAGCCGTATTGATGTTGCAAAGGACATGGGCGTTGCTTACTTCTCTATGCCTATGACAAATGACAAAGAAACCTTAGACAAATTCCATGAGTATTTGTCAGTACCCGGTCTTGATGAAGCTTTTGCAGATATAGAAAACGCCCTTTTAGAGCCTAACAAGTTTATCCCTGGTTACAGAGAGTCGCGTTGGGAAGCTCAAACAGGCCTTGCCGTTCCGAATGCAGACGGTACAACAACTGAAAATGCAAACATAGGTCAGCTTTTGGATGCGGCTATGTTCAGAGGACTTAATTTTGCAGACTATGCTAAGCAGGTTAACGACTTAGCAAACAAGAGTTATCAAGAAGTTTACGAGTTAATGAAGTAAGGCATATTCAAAAATAAACGTTTCGCAAGTATAGTCAAGATACTTTTAAACCGCTGAATATTTAAGTTAAGTTCCTTAATAGTTCAGCGGTTTTTTTGTAGGGAGGTATGTTATGAAAAGAAAAATAGTCTTTACGCTTTTGATGCTTGGGCTACTTGCAAAGTTTACAAGCTTAACTTATTCAACCGAACCTGTTGCTTTTGAGAATAAAAGGATAAGCGACAAATTGGGAACCGTGGAGTATACGGCTCTTATGGATGCGGAAGAACGTTCTCTTACAAACGGTTTTTATCGCTTAGACGATGGTGAACAAACGGATTTTTTCGTTAATGTTTCCGAAGAAGGGTACTACAACCTTGAAATGGTTTTCAGACCTGATGTGAGATTAATATCTTACATTGACATTTCGGTTCTGGTTAACGACGAGGTGCAATTTGATGAGGCAGACAATCTTCGCGTCTATGTTGACTGGGAAAGCGGAGGAAATGTAATTGATAGATACGGTAACGAAAATGTATCTATGCAGAAGATTATAGATAAAGAATACAAGGTAAAATTGATTGATGCAAACGGTGATGATGTTTACCCTTATGCGTTCTATTTTAAAAAGGGAGAAAACAAGATAACTGTAACCAATCTGGTTACGGATTTTTACATAGGACAGATTAACTTATGCCCTATTAATTACGCTCCCGATTATAGCGAATATGTTTCCGCAAATTCTGGCGCAAAGCTTTCAAATACTTTAACGGAAGTTGAAGCTGAAGACGCGATCTCAAAGAACAGAGCCTCTATTTTTCCTGAATCTTTGCGTGACCCAAGTATAACACCGTATGATACATATACTTTGAGATTAAACATTATGGGCGGCGATGCATATTACGAACCGGGTTCTGAAGCAAAATGGAGATTTGAAGTACCCGAAGACGGGTTTTATTATTTTTCTTTTAAAATGAAGCAAACCATGAGTGAGGCCGCAAATGCTCCGGTTTTCAGAACTATAAAGATAGACGGTGAGATTCCGTTTGCACAGATGGAAAGCTATAAATTTAACTTTACATCAAAATGGAAAAACATTCCCATGCAAGACGGAAACGGGGAAAAATATAGATTTTATTTAACAAAGGGCGAGCATGAGTTGACCATAACCATAGACAACAGCATTTTTGCTCCGGTAGAGAAGATAATGTTGGATATGGCTGATGAAATTAGCGATACTGCGCTTAACATTAAAAAAATGACAGGTAACGTTGAGGACAGATACCGTGATTGGGATTTGGAAGAATTCATGCCGGACATAAACGAAAGGCTTGAAAGCTGGGTTAACAGGCTTGAATATACCTATAATTATCTTCTTTCCGTATCCGGCAAGGATACCAAGTATGCTACATTTACGGCTGTTGCTTTACAAACGCTAAAAAATTTGGCAATGAGCCCTAACGACCTGCCTAATCGTCTTTCATCTCTCGCAACGGGTCAAAACTCTGTTGTTGACGGACTTAACAATGTACTTGACTATATAAAATATCAGCCTATGGCTATGGACAAATTCTATGTGCACGGAGAAACAGCTTTACCTAAGACAGAGGTAAGTTTCTTCACAAAAGCTATAGAGAGCACTAAAAGATTTTTTAGAACATTCTCACCTGAGTCCTATGGAAATATCCCCGGCGCAACAAAGCACATTAACGTTTGGGTAAACCGCAGTAGGAGCTACGTTAATCTTCTGCAACAGATGACGGATACCGAATTTACTCCCAAGACAGGCATAGAGGTTAATTTCTCTATCATGCCTGATGAAAAGAAGATTATTTTAAGCAACGCGTCAAAGACGAATCCTGATGCGGGATTGGGCGTAACCACGGGCTATCCTTACGAGCTGGCAATGAGGGATGCGGTTCTGGATTTATCTAAAATGGATGGTTTTTATGAAACTGCGAAGAATTATCAGCCCGGTGCGTTTGTTTCGTATATAGTTGATGATTCATTTTATGCGTTGCCTGAAACGCAAGACTTCTGGCTTTTGTTCTATCGCAAGGATATTTTAGAACATCTGGGCTTATCAATTCCTGAAACTTGGGATCAGGTTATTCAGATGTTGCCAACGCTTCAAAGATACGGAATGAACTTTGCAACTAATTTATCAACATTCGAAGCATATAAGCCTTTCTCAGGAACTGTTCCTTATATCTACCAAAACGGAGGAACGCTTATTCATCCGGACGGGCGTTCAACCTCCATTAATGAGGAATCTGCGATAAAGGGTATTAAGTTTATGACAGATTTGTTTAACATCTACAGCACACCTCAGAGAGTGGCAAGCTTGTACGTTGGCTTGGAAAGAGGAGATATACCTGTTGGTATAGGCAGCTTTGCAACCTATCTTCAAATGACCTTTGGTTCCACAAACTTAAAAGGTAAGTGGGATGTTGCGCTTATGCCGGGTATTGAAGATGCAAACGGCAATATAAATCGAACCGTGCCCGGTGCCGCAACCTGCTCGTTGATTTTCCAAAACAGCAAGCATGAAGAAGCTTGGGAATTTTTGAAATGGTATTCGTCCGTTGAGACACAAACCAGTTATGGGAATATGCTCTCTATGACCTACGGCGACGGATATATCTGGAACACAGCAAATATAAAAGCGTTTGAAAATATGATAATGCCCGTAGAACACAGGAGGACGGTACTTAAGCAATGGGAGTCTCTTGTAGAACTTCCACGCGTTCCGGGCTACTATATGCTTGAAAGAGAGTTAAGTAATATCTGGAACAGGGTTGTTATAGATGGTGTTTCCGTTAGAGAGGCTGTTGACGACAGTACCATACTGATTGACCGTGAAATTGAGCGAAAGATGGAAGAATTCAACTTTATTGTTGACGGCAAGATGGTTAAGGAATTCCAATATCCTTCCGTGGAGAGAATCAAAAATCTAATCGAAAGTGGTGGGAATAAATGAATAAACATAAAAGCAGAGAGGAGACTTCTTCCTATTTATTTTTGGCGCCATATATAATTTTATTTGTTATTTTTATACTTGTTCCCGTTTTGTACTCTCTTTATCTGTCGTTCACTAACTTTAACACGGTTCAAGACCCCACATTTACCGGCTTAAAGAACTATATAAGGCTTTTCACCGAAGACACTGTATTTATGCAGTACGCTTTCCCGAACACAGTTAAGTTTGCTTTGATAGTTGGACCCGTTGGCTACGGGCTTTCGTTTATTATGGCTTGGATGCTTGCGCAAATTCCACATAAGCCCCGCACAATTTTTGCTTTGATGCTTTACTCGCCATCTATGACTTCGGGCGTGGTTATGGCTGTCTTGTGGAAGGTTATCTTCTCAGGCGACGCTAACGGATATATAAATGCTATCTTGCTCAGCAACTCACTTATAACGGAGCCGATACCTTTCTTAACTTCTCCAAAATATCTTATGACGGTTATGATTGGCATAACAATATGGAATAGTATGGGCGTTGGTTTCTTGGCTATGTTGGCTGGTGTTTTGAACGTTAACCAAGAGTTATACGAGGCCGCTTATATTGACGGTATGAAGAGTAGATTTCAGGAGATTTTCTTTGTTACCATTCCTTCTATGAAGCCGCAAATGCTTTTTGGAGCTGTTATGGCCGTTGTCTCAACGTTCCAAGCCGGTGTAATCGGCGTTGATCTCTCAGGAACTAACCCAACGCCTCAAAATGCAGGCCAGTTAATTGTAAATCATATTGACGACTT
The DNA here is from genome assembly GCA_964412725.1 of uncultured Eubacteriales bacterium. GTDB lineage: Bacteria > Bacillota > Clostridia > Lachnospirales > CAYPQA01 > CAYPQA01. Next base: position 8,923 of record CAYPQA010000059.1, on the reverse strand, counting down.
TGGTTTTATGCGTTTTGAAATGGGATATGCCTCGGCTATTTCTGTATTTCTTATTCTTTTTATATACGTTTTCTCTAAGGTTGCTAAAAACCTTTTTGCAGAGGATTAAGTCAGGAGGTTAGTATATGGCAAAAAAAGAGAAGAAGCGTAAAAGCTCTTCGTTTCAGGGAACAAAGATTAATCCGACAAAATTTCATCCAAGCCAGATAAAGTTCTTGGTTATCTTGATTCCTATATCGATTTTTATGATTTTACCCATAATCTATATTGCTTCATCGGCGTTCAAGCCCATTGATGAATTATTTGCTTTTCCTCCGGCTTTCTTGGTTAAAAAGCCAACGTTAAACAATTTCGTTTATCTTTTCTCGACGACATCATCGGGCATACCCAAGTTCAGATTTTTGTTTAACAGCTTTGTTGTGACTATAGTTGTTGTTATTTTGACAGTTATAATCAGTGCAATGGCCGCATATGCGCTATCTAAAAAGCAGTTTGCTTTAAAAAAGATGCTCTTTGAGGTTAATACCGTTGCACTTATGTTCGTTGCAACTACGGTCATTATCCCTAGATTTATGGTTATAAACAAAATCGGAATTTTTGATTCGTTTATGGCGCATGTACTGCCAATGGTGGCAATGCCTATAGGCCTCTTTCTGGTTAAGCAATTCATAGACCAGATACCGGATGCCCTTATAGAAGCGGCAAAAATCGACGGTGCGAACGATATCATCATCTTCAAAGATATCATAGTTCCCGTTGTTGCGCCCGCATTGGCAACCGTTGCCATCCTAGCTTTCCAAGCTACATGGAATTCGCCCGACACATCAAAATATTATGTTGATGACGAAACAATGAAAACCTTCGCCTTTTATATGACAACCCTAACAAGTGCCGGAAACGTTGTTGCGGGTCAAGGTATGGCGGCTGCTGCATCACTTGTAATGTTTGTGCCAAATTTATTAATCTTTATTTTTATGCAAAGTAAGGTGATGAACACTATGGCTCATTCGGGATTTAAATAGGAGGTTATGGCCGTGAAAAGGAGATTTTTCATTTTGCTTTTTTTATCAGTTCTCATAAACCAACAGCAGCTTATATTCGCCGGTTATACCCCCTTTGATTCCTTTATCCCTTTGAATGATGACTTTGGATATTCTCAAAATATGTTTAAGGTTTCCGATGTTTTCAGCGGGATACTTGAGACGCCTGAGGACATGGCAATTTCTGAGGGGCTTATCTATGTTGCAGACAGTGAGATTAAGGCGGTTGTTGTTGTCAGCTTGGACGGAGAAGTTATCGAACATATAGGCGAAGGCATACTTAATACGCCTATGGGTGTTTTTGCAGACAAGAAATACGTCTATGTAGCGGATAGCACGAATGAAACCGTTTACAAGTTTGATAAAGCCGGCAAGCTTGTGAAGCAATACACTAAGCCTAACAACCCACTCTTTGGTAAGCATGAAAAATTTGTTCCTACCGACGTAGTCGCGGATGCTTCAGAGAATCTGTATATCGTAAGCCATGGCGGTACGAACGGTATTATCCAAATGAATGAGGAAGGCGAATTCTTAGGCTACTTCGGCGTTAACACATCTCAGGTTACTTTCAAAATGATGGTTCAAAGATTTATTTACTCGACGGGAAGCGGAAGCCCTTTCCTTGCTGTGAAGCCACCATCGCCGGACAGATTAACTATCGACTCTAACGGTTTACTCTACACGCTTACTTCAAACGACACCTACGACCAAAGGGTTAAAAAGCTTAACATAGCCGGTAAGAATGTTTTCCAAACTTATTTCTCAAAGGAAACCTATGTTGATTTAACCGTGGATAAAGACGGCAATGTTTTTTATCTGTCGTCGGATCATTGGTTCGGTTTCTATGACAGCTTTGGAAACTTTATTAATTCAAATATCCTGCAAGATACAACGACAGAAAGATATGGCGTTTTCAAACAGCCGTCTGCGATAGCAATTGATGATAACGACAACTTATATATATCCGACGCTGAAAAGGGTCAGATTGTAAAGCTCAAGCCCACTGAGATAGCCGCATTGATATTGAGTGGTATACATCTTTACAGAGAAGGCTTGTATCTTGAATCCATGGATATATGGAAGGATGTGCTGTCTTTAAACTCCAACTTTGCAATTGCCCACAATGCGCTTGCAAAGGCTTATTATAAGCAGGAAGAATACGACAAGGCTCTCGGCGAATATATGTTGTCCGGCGATAGGGTTGGTTATTCAAACGCCTATTGGCAGGCACGTAACATCTGGCTTCAATCAAACTTAGGCACTATTATAATAATATTGGTTGTTCTGCTTGTGATTAAGAAGATATTGGATTTTGCAGACAAGAAGAAAAATATCTATGACGTTTTCAGAAACTTTAGCAAATGGTTTAAAAACACCGGACTTTACAAGCAGATGTATCCTATGTTCTCAATCTTACGCAGTCCCGTTGGGACATCCGAATACATAAAGCTGTCCGGTAATCTGAATATATTTGGCTACATCCCTATCTTCATTGCATTTGTTGTGGGTCAGGTTTTGTTCCATTATGCAAAGGGATATTCTTTTACTTACTTTTTTTATAGAAGTAAGATTGATATTTTTACCATCGTAGTGATGTTGGTTGTTCCGTACTTCTTGTTTGTTGTTTCAAACTATCTTGTGAGTACGATTACAGACGGTGAGGGTAGTTTTTCAAACATTCTTTTTGGAGCAATGTATTCGTTTGCACCTCTCTTTTTATTCGCACTACCTCTTTCTATATTCACAAACTACTTGACCATAAACGAAGCCTTCTTGTTTGATTTTGCTATGATGGTAATTTATCTCTGGTCATTTATAAACCTTTTTGTTGTTACAATGAATTTGCATGACTATACGTTCCTTGAGGCTGTCAAAAACATATTCTTAACCCTTGTTGGCATGGTTTTACTTCTTATCGTTGCGCTTATTTTTTATGTTTTGATAGACCAATTTATTATGTTTGTCGTTAGCTTTAGGTAAAGGAAGGAGGATGAAAATGCAGAAAAAAATCAGTTTTATGATTGTACTTGTTCTATTGTTATCTGTTTTCCCAAAATGGAGCGTTAAGGCGGATATAAACGTTGATACCTCGAAGTATAAGCTCTGTCTTGAATCGGAAAATCTAAGGCTTTATATGGACGATTCATCCCTTTCCATAAAAATCGAAGATAAGGAAGGCAATTATGTCTGGTCATCCGACAGAGAATTTGCCGAGGACGAGAGGATTAACAACGTTTGGAGAAACAGAATTAATTCAGGCGTTACCGTTGAATATTACAATCCCGCTCAAAGCAGAAACGGTATCGCAACTATCTTGGGAGACAAAGCTAAGGTCGACGTTAAGAGAAGCACCGATGAGGTTAGCGCGGACGTGTTTTTTGAGAGCTTGAAGATAGGTTTCTCACTTAAATTCAGATTGCAGAACAACATATTGACCATTGAACTGCCTTATGAAAGTTTAAGGGAGGAGGATATGTTGATAAAAAACGTTTCTCTTTTTCCTTTCTTAGGCTCAACGGGTGCAGAGGATAATGACGGATATATTCTGATTCCCGACGGCAGCGGCGCATTAATCGAATACGGGTTGCATGATGTTAAGATTTCTGACCCTTATAAGACAAGGGTGTATGGTGCGGATTTTGGCATGAACAATTACATGCCATTTATTTTTGACTATTCGGACTCCGACTACAACATAACCGTACCTCTATATGGAATGGTAAACGGAGTTAATAAAAACGCATTTTATTCGGAAGCGGAAAAGGGCAGTGCATATGCAGATATCTTTGCGTATCCCGTTGGTGTAACCTTAAACTACAACTGGGCGGGTTTTATTTTTAACTACAGGCAGAATTTCTTCCAGCCGACCGGAAACGACGGAGGCGGTTATTCTGCCGTTGAGGAAGAAAAATCTGTATTTGATATTAAGTTGAACCTGACTTTCTTAAATAAAGACAATGCAAATTACACAGGAATAGCAAGAGATTATCAGAGTAAGCTTGTTGACAGAGGTGTTCTGAGGCCTAAAGTGGGTAATTCGTTTGTTAATTTGGATATTATCGGCGCAGAGGTAGAGCGCAACTTTATCTGGAAAAATACACGAAACTATACGGATACAAAAGAGGTTAAAGACATCTTAAATGACTTGCTTGGTAAAGGAATCAATCCAACAGTGAACTATATAGGTTACTATAAGGGCGGCAATTCCACATTTCCTTTAAATAAGTCTACGTTTGAGTCTAAGTTAGGCTCACAGGGTGACTTTAAGGACTTAGCATCTTTTGCAACATCAAATAACATTCCACTTTATTTTGCCGCAAATTATTTAAAGACGGATTATGAGACTGGCGGCATCAGCAAGACAAAGGACTTTCTCAGGAAGGTTGATCGTAAGGTTGCAAGAATTAATACGTGGCTGGCCAATAGTGAGTATGTGCATTCTTACCTCAACTATCCAAAATTTTTAGAGTCTTTCAACAGTAATATGAAGGCATTCGCGAAGCTGCATATGAACGTTACAATAGCAGATGCGGGACGTATTCTTTACAGCGACTACGGCATTAATATGAATCGTGAGCAGGCTAGGGAGTTTCTTGAAAATAATTTGTACAGCGAAAACGTTAAGACGGCCTTTAGTATGCCGAACAGCTATGTTTGGAGGGCAACGGACAGATATTTTAATATGAGCATGTCAAGTTCGAAATATAGCATGTTCACTAAGGATGTTCCGTTCTTGCAAATTATGTTAAAAGGCTATATAGACCTTTATTCAGATTCCATGAACAAATCCGGTGATTTGGTTGAAGATAGGCTTAGACTTATTGAGTACGGCGTTTATCCGTCGTATGTTGTCACAAAGGAGTCTCCGGTCAAACTTATCGGAACACCATTGGAGTATGTGTTCTCCTCCGAATATGAGGTTTGGAAGGATAAGATTGCGGAGACAACAAACATGGTTAAAGAGGCTTTGGAGCCTGTTGTGGGCTGTAAGGTTGTTAAACATGAAAGCTTTGGCAAGCTATCTGTAACCGTTTACGACAATGGAATACAGATTGTTGTAAATTATTCCGAAAAACCGCAGGTTTATAACGGCATTGAAGTCAAAGGGCTTAGCTATTCAGTAAGTGAGGTGAAAAGCAAATGAAGCAGAAAAAATCGGGAATTTCTTACAAGTGGAGGGAATATCTGACCGGCTATGCTTTTGTTTCGATATGGATTATTGGTTTTTTGGTTTTTACACTCCAACCTCTTTGTTATTCGCTGTTTTTGAGCTTTCAAAGGGTCTTGATTACAGCGGATGGTATCGAAACAACTTATGTGGGCTTGGATAACATAAAGAATGCGTTTGTTTCAGACGTTGTCTTTATGGACGGATTGACCGAATTTTTGAAGGAAATGGTTTTAACCGTGCCCGCTGTTATTGTCTTTTCATTAATTATCGCTCTTTTACTAAACTTGAAGATTAAATTCAAGGGTTTTTTCAGAACTGTATTCTTCTTACCGGTTATTATTATGACAGGCCCCGTTATCAATGAGCTTATCAATCAAAATTCATTTACATTAAGCGGCTTGAACAATTATGGCTTCATTTGGTTTATCGGGTTTAATTTCAACCAATCTATTTCAAGCCTTTTGATTTCGTTGTTGTCTAATATGATTCTGGTTCTTTGGTATACTGGCGTTCAGTCACTTATCTTTTTGGCCGCGTTACAGAAGATTAACAGGCAGGTTTACGAGGCTTCGAGAATCGACGGCGCCTCGCCCTGGGAATCCTTTTGGAAGATCACACTTCCCACATTGGAGCCTATGATACTGGTTAATTTAATTTATACCATAATAACGCTTTCAGCTTTTGAGCTTAACCAAGTTAGCACGCACATCTCCACTCAGATGTTTAACATAAGAACAGGATTTGGTTATGCGTCTGCGTTGTCTTGGATTTATTTTATAGCCCTGTCTTTGGTTTTGGGTTTGGTATTGTTTGCTATGACTTACAGGCCAAAAAGGAAATACGGAGGGTGAATATGAAGAATAAGATAAAGAAAATTTTTTTTGGATTTGAATTCACAGACGGTTTGTTATTTTCAATCATTATCTATGCTTTGATAATAAGTATGGGCTTTGTGTTTGTTCTTCCCATTTTGAGAATGACGTCCTCAAGCTTTAAGGACTTGAAGGACTTGGTTGACCCCGCGATTGGTTTCCTTCCTTCAAAGTTATATTTAGAGAATTACCAAAAGGCCATGAATGTTTTGAACTTTAAGGTTAAGATTTGGCAGTCGTTTTATATAGCTGTTTTACCTACGATATTTCAAACTGTGTCTGCGGCTATCATAGGTTACGGATTTGCAAGGTACAGGTTTCCGCTCAAAAATCTCCTGCTTGTTTTAACCCTTTCTACATTTATTGTTCCTCCACAGGTTATATTGCTGCCTAGGTATTTGATGTTTAAAGAGGTTAAAATTTTAGGCAGTATTTTGTCAACTGTACTTCCCGCGGCTTTCGGCCAAGGCTTAAGGAGCGCTATATTTATTTTAATTTTCTTTCAATTCTTTGGCATGATACCAAAGGCTCTTGAAGAGGCCGCGAAGATTGACGGTGCGAAGGAGCTTCAAATCTTTTATGGCATTGCAATTCCTATGGCCACACCGGCTATTATTGTTACCGCAATCTTCTCGCTTGTTTGGTACTGGAATGATGTTACCACGACAAGCATGTTTATCGGCGGAGGGCTTTCTACTCTGCCTCTGGAGCTTAACCGATTTGCGGCCGCCTTTGCGGATTCATATTCACAGGTTGGAGATTCGGCTGCGAGATTGAACGAGGGTATCCAAATGGCCGGAACTGTGCTTACAATACTACCTATGCTTGCTGTTTATTTTGTTTTACAACGTTGGTTTGTTGAGGGCGTTGATCGTTCTGGTATCACAGGCGAATAATCAATACGGAGGACTTATGATTGGACTTGATGATTTATTAGCAAAAGAAATGAAGGGTTGCTTTGACTATTTTTGGGAAGAGGCAAACCCTAAAAACGGGATAGTTAGAGACAACACGGATGAACGTCTGAAGGACTTCGGAAGCATAGCCGCAACCGGATTTGCACTTGCGGCTTATGTTGTCGGGGTTGAGAAGGGTTATGTGAGTTATGATGAGGCTTATGAAAGAGCTTGCAATACTCTCAAGGCTCATTCAGAGTTTGAAACCAAGAACGGTTTCTTCTATCACTTTATGCATCTCAAAGACGGCTCAAGATATAATAATTGCGAAGCGTCTATTATTGATACAGCGATATTACTCTGCGGTATGATTGTCTGCTCTGAATATTTCGGCGGCGAGATAACAGATATGTTTGAAGCCATATATGAAAAGGTAAATTGGGACTGGCTTTTAAACAAGGACACCAACAGGTTTTATATGGGTTATCAGGAGAACCGCGGAGGCATAATCCCTGTTGACTGGAACCATTATGCAGAGCAATTCATTATGTATTTCCTTGGAGTTGGTTCCCCCACGCATAGCGTTGACCCAAGCATATTCTATTCTTTTGAGCGTTGGAAGGTGAATTACGGCGGACATGAATATATTCGTTCAGGCCCTAACTCGTTGTTTGTTTATCAATTCTCACATGCGTTCATTGACTTTAGAAACACTGTTGACCTTGAAGGAGTTGACTGGTTTCAAAACTCTGTTAACGCAACGCTTGCACACAGGCAATATTGTATAGACAACAAAGAAAACAGCAAGACATACTCAAAGGATTCTTGGGGCTTGTCTGCTTGTCATTTCAAACATGGGTACTCGGGCGGTTTCGGTGCGGAACCTTACGGCGAACCCGGAGCATTGGAAACGCACAATACAAATGACGGAACCATAGCTGTCTATGCCGCTATTTCGTCAATAACGTTTACTCCCGAGCACTCCATTTCAGCTATGAAAAATTTCGCACGTTACGATGAGCTATGTGGCAAGTACGGCTTCAAGGAGTCTTACAATCTTGACGAAACTCCCGAATACTTTGACCCGCTTTACTTGGGCATTGATAAGGGTATAACGCTTTTACAGATTGCAAATTATGAGAATGGGCTTATCTGGAAGTATTTTATGAAGAACAAGCACATTCAGAAAGCTATGGAATTGATTGGTATTAAACCAAAAAAATAGGAACATTTGTGCCCCAATAAAAAAGGCTTTTGAGCATGTATACATGCCAAAAGCCTTTTAATATTTTGGTTTGTTAACCATTCAAGCTGTATATCGGTCTAGTCCGCTTAGTATATGAGCGTTTGACATACTTTTTATAAAAGTCTATAATTCAAAAAACGGAGGGGAGGGAATCAAATGCCGGAAAACATCCATGACAAAGGATACAAAAATATTTTGTCAAACAAAAAATATTTTTTGGAGCTGTTGCGCTCGTTTGTGCATCAGGACTGGGTTAAGGACATAGATGAAGATGGCATAGAAATTCTTGACAAAAACTTTGTGGATGATGACTTTAAAGAAAAGGAAGCGGACATTATATACAAGCTGAAAATTGATGGTGTTGATGTATTTTTCTATTGTCTTTTAGAACTTCAGTCGTCCGTTGACTTTACTATGCCATTTCCATTGCTAAGATATATGTTTCTGTTTTACAGTGTACTTTTTAACCAAACAGACGAGAAAGAACGCCAAAAAGCGGACTTCCGACTGCCTGTCGTTGTGCCCATAATTCTATATAATGGCATAGACAAATGGACGGCTGTGAAAAGCTTTGGAGAATATCTGAAATATCATGAACGTTTTGGAGAATACTTTATAGATTTTAAGTATATCCTCCTTGATGTAAGAGCCTGTTTAATATCTCCAATTTACGTACTTTCGGTTGATTTTTTGCTCTG
>CAYPQA010000058.1:1317-15446 GCA_964412725.1 uncultured Eubacteriales bacterium | reverse complement strand
TTTTTATTATTTTGTTTTTTTTTTAACTTTTTTTTTATTTTTTAATTTTTTTTTTTATATAAAATATAAAAAAAAATACTTTCTGGGTTTTTATAAATTTTTTTTTTCAAACCCCCACTTCTTTATTTTTATAAGGAATAGTCAAACATCAGTCCGGAATCTGAGTTGCCCCCACTTTGATAGGTCGCATTACTGAATGCCTTTTGCGTCTGGTTAGCCAAATCCGAAAAAAGTTTTTTAACTCTTTCAGGGTCGTTCTGAATTGCGGATGCAAGTGTTTTCTGATTTATACTCATCTGGCCATTGCTATCAAATACAACTCCGATTTTACTAAATTGATCCAAAGTAAAAGCAGACATAGCCAACATAGCTTTTATCTTTGAAGCCTCCTCAGAATCTTCCATTTTACTTAGCTTTTTTTGGGAATCATTGAAATTCTCTGCAAATTCGGTGATACTTTTCATAGTACCGTTATCGTCTATAACCATTGAAATCTTCGCGTTTCCTGTTGACTTAAAATTAATAGTTACACTACCGTTTTCGATTGTCACCGAATTGGAACTGGACGTAAACCTCTTGCCACCTATACTATACGCGGCATCTTCCGCAGCCTGAGTTTTTCTCATTTTTAATAGTTGAGAAAATTTTTGACCCTCTATAGAAAAGCCATTTTCTTCCCCTGTCTTGCCGGCTATAACAAGCTGTGACTTATTATTTTTCTTCACAACATCTGCGGTCAACCCACTGTTGCTTTTGTTCAAAGCCGCCGCAATCTTATTAAACACATCATCGTTGGTATCCTTGGATGAAATATCCACGGTAATGTTATAACTTTTACCTCCAACTTGGACTGTAAGATTATGTTTACCGGCTTCAACGTTTGTAGGCTGATTTGATGAAAGTTGTTCGGACTTTTCTTCCTGCGCCTTTGCAACATTGATTACTTCTATGCTGTATGTAGGCGCTGCCGTCTTGCCATTTAATGAAGCTGTGGCAATACTATCATCTGAAGAAACAGCTTTGACTTGATCCCACATCTCAGATTTATAGCTTTGAAATTGCCTTGATGGTTTTTTCGAATCTTTAGGACTGGAAAGCGTTGAAGCCACGTCTTTTAACATACGTGCCGCAAGATTCTTACCTCTATTTGCATTAAAGCCATTGCTTAGTGAATTACAACCTCCGTTTGCCCCGAAGATCAAAGAGTTGTTGTAAAAACCATCCGTGTTTGAAATACTATTTAACATAATAAGCCTCCATTTCATATTTTGCAGTATATATCGGAAGTTTTTTTCAAGTATTTTATAAGCTATATGAGGTTGCTAATATTGACGGAAATCGGAGATTTTCTACACAATCACGCTGGTCAAGTCCGATTTTGGTAAAATGATGAAAATCACAACTTTATTAAATAGGTTTTGGTAGGCTAATTTCATGTATCATTTTATCTAAACTAATTAACTCATCATCCCACAACCCGTTAGTTATAAAAATGTCTTTAAGTCTGTCATATTTTATCCACTCAACAATCGAAGTAGCCATGCATGCACTAAAATGCTTGTCGGGTTTTGCAAGCATTAGAACATCTTCAAAATTTCCTTTTTGTTTTTTTAGTAATTTGATTTTTTTACCTGAATTAGCTTCAATTGCTTCAATTGCGTTATCGTATATTGAATCTAAAGTGTTGAGTGCAGTTATACAAATCGAAAATTTAGTGGTAATGTTACCGCAAGATGTTCTGTTTAACTCCAGACATTCAATTGTAGCTCTACCTATTTTGTTATCAGCAATGCTTTCATATCGAAACTTATAAAAATAAAGATAGTCCTTTGGATTCATATCAACAGGATTAATAATTTGATTTTCAACCACATTGTGATCATTTTTTTTCCGATTGCAGGCTAAACAAGATGGGAGGAGATTTTCCCAACGAATAACATCTTCAGGATATAAGCTCTTTGGCTTGAAGTGGTCTATATGCAAGTCCTTACTGTCTTCTTGCAATTTAGTTTCGCAATAACAGCATTTAGAATTTGACATGGTCATCAATGCTTTTTTTATATATTCTTGGTTCCATACGGATTTTTTGCAGTCTTTCTTAAATTCGTCTGTTAGTCTTTTTTCGCATTCTTCTGTCAATTCTTTTGGTTTTTCACATCGATTAATCTTTATCATCTTGAACATCCCTCATTCCTATCATCTGTAATTGCATAATAGTTTGTAGAGGATTATTAGGGTGTAGTATTACCTTCAATTTTCCAAAAGCATTCTTTGCACCTTCATAATCATTGTTGTTTAACGCTGAATCATACTCGTCCATCAGTTTGGATGCTTTCAATGAATTGGTATCTTTTACATTCATTAACTTCGTTAATACCTCGTCCACTGTCCATCCTTGCACTCCTCCGTTCATATATGTTACTGTAGTCTCTTGCAGTTCAAGATCGCATACAATGGCGTTGTCTACAGAATTTAAAACGAAGGGAGAGTGAGTGGCAACGATAAATTGGATATTTGGAAAGAATTTTATAAGGCAAGGTAACACTTTTTTTTGCATATTTACATGCAGGTGCGTTTCTATCTCATCAATCAATACCAATCCATATCGCTTAAATGCATTGAAATGGGCATGTTCTTTGTCATACAAGAGCTTGCTTATAATGTGAAGTACAGATGAATACCCATGAGGCAGATGATTAAAATGTATGGTTTTCTCTGCACCATCTTCTTTTGTTTTTTGCGTAATATAACAAGGTGGCTTTCTATAATCATACTCTAGACTTGTAGATGGATCGTCAAAAATTTCTTTTAAAAGGTTATCAATTTCACGAAACCATGCTTGGTTTTGGGCAACAAGACTTAAGTTGCCTTCTTTTTCCGAATGGACAGTGATGTTTTTTAGATAGGTCATGTAACTGAAAAAGTCTTTGCTACTTTCGGCAGAGTTGAAGCCCTCATCATAGGCATTAAACTCGTTTAATAAACCCGCTTTAAAATATTCTATTGTGTAGAGACCCTCAGAAATATATTTTTGAAAGTCTTCTGAGAAATCCTCAGAGTCACTGTCCTTAAATGAAAGCTCTAACTCTTCGTTATCCTCAATAGAACGGTTTTCAATTATCGCACGAACTCTTTCGTGTATGCAGTTCAACAAACAGGTTTTACCGCTACCATTGATTCCAGTAATAATTAAGTGTTTCGATACGGTTGAATCCAACGTTATGTCCAACGAGCGCAGATGACGCAATGATTTAATCTGTACTCCGGTTAAAAACGTGTCAAACACAATGCCACCGTAGTGATGAACTATTCTTTTAACTTCATCATTGTCAAAACGTACATTTTTAAAGTTACATCCCATAACATAAATACCTTGATAGTTTGTAATAGTGCGAACGCATTTCTGTGTTTCCCTTTCCCATTCTTTGATTGTTCCATCCTCTGAAGAAGATAGAATGTATTTGCCGTCAGAACTATATACAGCACTACTGACTCCACCTTGATGTCCGGAATAAGTAGCAACACAACTACAGGTTTGTCGATCCCATTCCTTGATAGTTCTATCTTCAGAGGCGGATAGAATGAATGCATCATCGGAACTGTATACTGCACTATTTATTGGGGAATCATGACCATAATATGTAGCAGTACATATGTGGGTCTGTCGATCCCACTCTACCATTGTGTTATTAGTAAAATACGAGAGAATAAATCTGCCATCATTGCTGTAAACAGCACCATTAACTGAAGCACCGTCATTTTTATCTGTGGCATAATTGTATACACATAAATTAGTCTGTCGATCCCACTCTTTAATCGTACCATCCCATGAAGCTGAAAGAACGAACTGCCCATCACTACTGTAGATAGCGCTAGAAAAGGATCTTACTAGTTCACTACTGGGAATTGAATAAGTGGCTATACATTTGTGAGTCTGTCGATCCCACTCTTTTATAGTATTATCATGTGACGCAGAAAGGATATATTTGTCATCATTACTATAAACTGCACTACTAACTGAGTCATCGTGTCCAGCATAAACTGCAACAATTTTATGAGTTTGTCGATCCAACTCTATTATAGAAGAATTGTTTAAGCAAGAAAGAATAAATTTGCCGTCTTTACTGTAAATGGCACTTATTGCACCCTTACTATTAAACCAGTGAGTCCATGTTAGGTAGCCGGTGTGTCGATCCCATTCTTTTATTTCACCACCTATTGTACAAGAAAGGATTAAGCGATCATAACCGCTATACGTTGTGCAGAAGAGATCACTATAATTACAACTATAGTTAGCAATACAATTCTGAGTTTTTCTATCGAACTCGGTAAAAGTACCATCAGAATAGAATAAAAGGATGAAAAGTTCGTCGTTACTGTATACGGCACCATTAGCTCTATTATAGTGTCCTTCGTAAGTATTAGCAGTGGTCTTGTCGTATCTATTCCGCTCTTTAACAATTCCAGGCCACGAACATGAAAGAATAAACTTATCATCTCTACTATAAATTGCGCCACACATGACATCTATATCGGTATACGTGTCAATACATCTATGGGTGCCTCGCTCCCACTCTTTAATAGTTCCACTTAGCGAACACGAAAGAATAAATCTACCATCATTGCTATAAACTGCACTTTCGACTGGTTCACCATGATTGTAAGTGGCAGTACAGTGATGAGATTGTCGATCCCATTCTTTAATATTTCCATCGTCAGAAGCAGAAAGGATACATCTATTATCAAGACTGTAAATAACGCCTGTGACAGATTGTCTATGTCCAGAATATTTGGCAATACAATTACCGGTTTGTCGATCCCACTCCATTATAGTGCCATCTTCAAATGAAGAAAGAATAAAACTACCATCCTCACTGTAGACGGAACAATTGGCGGCACAGTTACTTCCCCGAAAAGTGGCAACACATGAATGTGCCGATCGATCCCACTCTTTAACTGTACCATCATTTGAAGATGAAAGAATAAATTTACAATCTTTACTATAGACAGCACTATTGACAGAGTCTGAATGTCCCCAAAAGGTAGCGACGCAGAGATGAGTTAGCCTATCCCACTCCTTAATCGTCCCATCACTCGAAGCAGAAAGAATAAATCTATTATCAGTACTATATGTCGCAAACGATATACTGCCCCAGTGTCCTAAAGGCATAATAGTGTTATACATCATGGTTGCTCCCTCAAAGCTAGTTGAGGCTTCATAAGATGAAAATATAACTCCATTTAACAAAACATTTGAAAAGTCCAGTCTTGATAAGTCCTCACCTATGATTTTGTTTTCACGTGCTATCTTCCATATTTCAAAAACATTATTTAATGCAAACCCTGTTGTTTTACTTTCTTTTTCCCTTAATAAACTGTCTATCAACCTGTGAAGAATTGTTTTTTCACTATATTTGTCCTTGTTTTTGTAATCTCCCAAATAATCACCTATCATACTCGAAACATACGGGAAGAGCACACGGTCTTTGATTTCGTTGGCAATTACTCCGTTCTTCATATGAAATTCTATCGCATTCACGATATGGAGTGCAGAGAGGAAGTCTCTGATGTGCTGGTGACGAAAGGTATAACGGTTGTCCTCATCTATAAAAACGTGATATTTGTAGATTAATAGTGATTCTATAATAAATGCGTTAGGAGTGTATTGTTCGATTTGGCCATGAAGGTTGTATTTCTTTATGAGGTCTTTTAACTCATTTTTTGCACACTCAATCAAATGGTTGCCATAAATTTCAAGACAATCGGCAATCAATTCAGACAACCTATTCTTTTCAAAGAAAAACTGTCCGTCTTTCTCAATCTCGTGAGCTACATAAGGGGCCACATGAAATAACGTTACATACGTTGTTATCACATCTTTGGTTTCGTTATCCAAGAGTAGCTTTGCAATTTGGCATAAAAGGAAGTTGTAAATAAGTTCGCCTTTGGTGTTGTTCTCTTTGAATTTAAGCACCTTAAGCCCTGCACTTCTATTCTGGATAAGACAGGTATTTGCATACAACGACAGCATCATTGGTGTTTCCAATACATTTGTAGGTATATTGGACGACGGTAGGTTGTTATTGGTCAAAAATGAATTAATCTTTTCATCGCTGAGTGGCAGGAGATCGTATGCAACGAACCCCTGTAAACCATAGGTTTTAATAAAGTCGTATCTTGAAGTCATAACAAGCAAGATGTTAGACTTTAATGATAATCTTCTAATCTCATTAAGAATAGGTTCGCTGTTCTTGGTTATTTCGTTAAATCCGTCAAGGAGCAGAACAACCTTTTGGCTTAATTGTTCAAGGCTCAGTGAGTAATAGTCTTTCACGTAACTTGATATAAATCCGGATGTTTCATTGATGTTGAATTCGTTCAGAGGTATGTAGAGCGGCACATGTTTTTTGTCATTTAAGCGCACATTCCATATTTTGAGTAATGACGTTGTTTTTCCCATGCCTCCTTCGCCAATAAAAAGGCAGTGATGTTTCTCATTGGTGATACATTCAATAATGTCTATAGGCTCGGGTTTCTCTGCTGAGGTTACCTGTGTATCCAACTCTACCTTTGGGAATAAATCGCTATCATATTTTATATACCCAAATCGTCCGTCTACATCGGTCAGCCTGTCGTAATATCTTTGAGACCCTTCAAAATAGAGTTCTGATGCGGATGATGTGGGCGGGTTTGATATTGCGCTGTCCGTATGTGCGGTGTCTGGATTTTTGGAGATTAATCTATCTATTTTAAAGGATGTGTCTTCCTTTAGCCTCCTGTGTAATGTGAAGTCTGTATTCCAATCGCTGTTTCCATTCTCAGAATAACTGTAAGGCGTTATCTTAACGATTCCGTCCTTATATTCTCCGCTCATAAATGTGAACTTGGAATAACCGTCGAATATGCCACCTCCACAAGTTAATTGGTGTATGTCTCTCTTGGCATCTGAAAATGTGCGATAGCCTAGTCGATGCTCATGACCACATAGGTAGAAGTCCACACTATTATCATCGAACAGATGAGCCAGCCGCATGTCTTCCTCGCGTCGAAAAAATTCCGAACCATGATGACCTAGGACAAACACAGGCTTATGAGGGTCTAAAGCTTGAAATAATTCAAACAGTTTAGGTTCGGTTATAAATAGGTTGCCTTTGTCGTTGCCGTCACAAGAGGTCAAGCAGGTATTAAGCACAACTATGTTTAAATCATCATTGGAAATTACACGATGTGCGCTGTCTATGTCGCTATCGCTCAAGGTGTGTCCTGTTAAACCCTTGTAATTATCTGAATATTCCTTCATACCTGTTTTGGTGAGAATTGGTCTTGTCTCGTCATCAGCCATAGACTTCTGAAATTCACTGTGACTTTCTTTTGATGTCCTTATTTCTTCAATAATTTGGTTTCTTATTTTCCTGGTACGGCTTATGTCATGGTTGCCCACAGCCCAAAAAATTCTCTCGCTTGTGTCGGGCGGCAAGTTTATACAAGAAATCAATTTTTCTAAAAACTCTTTCGCACCTGTATAGTCACATCTATTTGCGACATCCCCTGTTATAAAAATATAGTCGTATGTTTTCCCCTCACCAATTCTTTTAAGGCATTCAAGTAATTGTCGTCTTGCGGTTTTTGTATCAAAACCGTCTTTCGCGCTGAAATGCAGATCGGAAAAATGTAACCAATTGAACTCAGACAAATTATCCACCTCAGTTTTGTAAAATTTAACTGTATTTTTCTCTATAGTACCATTTTACGACAGCTTGCACAATAACTTAATGTGAATTTTTATACAAAAAAAGACGGCGAAATCAAGTACATTCGCCGTCTTTTAAATTACTTACTATTTTTTAGTGTTTCGATAAAGTTCGTTGGGTTAATGTATTTAACGCCGTCTTTTTCATAGGCTGTATCCATAAGAACTTTGAGCATTTGTTCGCCTGTGTATTCGGGGCAAACTTCAAAGCCTAGTGCAAGGACACCTTCTGTGTATGGGAGGCCTAAGCTAAGCCCGCCATCTCCGAAATAGATATAGGAGTATGTGTTTTGGTTGTATTGCTCGGCTGTTGTTCGATATGATGAAGGCACAACCAACTTTGTAAGTGCTCCCTTTGGCGGACTGCTTGGTAATCCGGGTTTCATTTTTTCCACATCCTCTTGGTCGTACAAATCATAATAACCGGGTGCCACGATGCCATTGTCGGTGGTAAAGTCCAGAACTATAATGCCCGATTCACGCGCCTTTTTCACGCTTTCATCCCAGAGATTAGTGTTTGCTATAATGCCTGCAGCATCACGACCGGATGGTGCGGCTGAAACCGAAACAACCCTTATTTTGTCATTTGACGGCAGTTTTTTGTTCTCCTCCATAATCCAATCAAGTGCGGTTGCAAGCGGTTCTGCATCCGGTGTTCCGTCAGATGCACCGGCATAATAAAGCTTTGCACCTGGTGCTGTCCCGGTAGATTCTCCTACCAGGGTGCTTGCAACGGCAGTGCCATGCATACTGCCTTTATGATCTGGAACAAGGTCAAGGTAGCTTTGAATTTTCCCTGCAAACTCCGGGTGATTGGTGTACATAGGTTGGTCTATAATAGCAACCCTCACACCTTTGCCGGTTATACCGCTTTTGTGAATTTCTCTTATGCCAAGGCCGGGGTTCTTTGCAATTTCCATAAGCTTTTCAGGTGTTAAGTCATGCGGAAGTCTGGTCTTGTCAGGAAAAATTGTGCCTTCATTATAAGTCAGAGATATGAGCATTTCCTCGGAAATTTTTTCAATATCCTTTAATGTTTTGTTTATTTCCTTATGACTGCGTACATCTGTGAACTTTTCTAAGCCGTATTCAGTTTCCTTTGGTTTCTCAGGTAAATATAATGCAGCACCCCGCTTATAAACAATCATTGTGTTTGGTTTGAGATCGAATTGAAGGTCAAAGGTGGCAGAATTAGTGGCGACATCTCTATAGTCTGAGTATAGTATTTTAAATGTTAGGGTTGAATTGCGTCCTGAACTTTTTTTCATAGCTTCAATTTTCTCATTACTTATAAAAAAGTCTATTTCGTTTTCACCTTTTTCTATGGCATTAGGCCTGAAATCCATGTATGGCTCGCCGTTTGGCGGTGTGAAAAGAAATGCTCCGCCTGTTTTTTCTGCGGTTATTTTTATTCTGAACGTGTACCCCTCATCCTGTGCAAGGCAGATTATTTCACCTATTTCAAACTCGCTTAACATAGTTTGTGTATTATAGTGGTAATTACCCTTTAATTCTTCATAGCCTTCAAGGGTTGATGCATATGTTTTGGGAGAGTTTGTGAGCATAAAAACCCCTACAACGGTTACGGTTAAAAAGCAAACTATACCAACCCAGATTGAAGGGCGTTTATAACCCGCGATGTTCTTTATCCTTTGCTTAACACCCGTTTCACTGAATGCAAGCGGTGTAGGTGCAAGCATCTTACTTGTAGAGAATGACAGAAGTGATAACGAGTAAACCTTCTTTATTCCACTAATCTTGTTAAGCACAGCCTCGTCACAAGCCATTTCCATGTCCTTGGACATGCTTATGAATGAAATCCAAACAAGCGGGTTAAACCAATGTACACTTAAGATGATAAATGCAAAAAGCTTAACAACATGGTCAAAACGTTTTATATGCGTGCGCTCATGCAGGATGATATATTCACTTTCTTTCTCGTCCAACACGTTAGGAAGTATAATTTTGGGGTTGAATATGCCCATAACAAACGGGGTTGGAATGTTATCAGTGCAAAAGATGTTGCCATCTATGCGCTTTGCATTTGATGTTTTGCGTACAAGTAAAAGGTAGGATATCAGGCTGTAGCCAAGCATTCCAACTACGCCCGCAAGCCAAATAAAGGCAAGTATAGGGAAAAAGGTATCTGAAAAGGTTTTTGGTGAAGAAAAGCCGTCAGTGGATGTTACTATATGTGGTGATGAAGATAAGCCGTCTGCCACAACAGGCTCAAATCCCGATTTAAACAGGTCTGCATATTCTGGATCAACTGCATAGTAGGTGTTGTATGGCTCTATGTAGTTGTAATCGCTCATTATTGCGGTGGTATTTATATCCGCTTTCTCAAAAGGGCTGCCCGAAAGTTCAAAGTAAAGAGGGCAAGCAAGCCTTATGAATACTGCACCCCAAAGAATATATGAATATATCTTTGGCGCTTTCCTAAGCGGAAAGCGAATTGCCATAACCACAGCTATTATAACGCTTGCGGTTAAGCTCATGTTAAGTACCTCTGTAAACAATCCTATCATTTATTTATCCTCCTTTTCTTGTCTACTGCGTTAGACAAGTTTAGTCTATCATAATAGACAAGGTATGTCAATACCTTATTTCTTGACTTAATCGTGCAACAAGAGTAATATACATCAAGTTGTAAGATTGAATATGGGGAGGTTTTTAATGTCAAACATAATTTTTTATTTCACAGGCACAGGAAACAGTCTTAAAACGGCCAAAGACATAGCCGTAAGCCTTGGCAACTGCAAGCTTGTTTCTATGGGCAAGCCATACAAGCTAAGCGGTACATATGAACACATGGGGTTTGTTTACCCTGTTTATTGTTCCGGTATGCCAATGGCGGTTGAAAGATTTATAAAATCACTTGAGCTTTCGCAAAATAAAAACAGTTATATTTTTGCGCTATGTACAAGCGGCGCAATGGGCGGTGGATTAAAAAGTGTAAGCAAGATTATTTCAGAGAAGGGCGGCAAGCTAAGCTATAGCGCAAACATACCCTGCTTTGCCAATTACGTTTGCCTTTATGGGATGAGCGGCGATCCCGTCAAAAAGGCAAAATCACAGAGCGATTCAACTGCGTCGGCCATAGCGGACATAAAGGCACACGTTGTCCGCAAAAGCTTCAGCGATGGTGTAATGCCTTTTATCCATGCACCTTTTTTGAAGTCCATGCTTAAAAAGGAAGGCGAGTATAATGTGAGCGAGGCTTGCAGCGGTTGTGGAACTTGCAGTAAGATTTGTCCTGTCTCTAATATAAAAATGCAAAACGGCAAGCCAAGCTTTAGCGGGCACTGTGAGCAATGCATGGCCTGCATACAATGGTGTCCAACCCAAGCCCTCAATTATAAAAACAAGACGCAGACCCGCGGGCGTTATCATCATCCGGATATCACATTGAAAGACCTGATATACGAGGAGTAAAATATATATAATATCAAAAAAGCAGAGCCGGTTAATTCCGACTCTGCTTTTTGTTTTTAAAAAGTTAAAATACTCTTTTTGAACTGTAGTAAGCTCTTACAATATCTAATGCTTCACCGAAGCGTTGGAAGTGTACAACCTCACGTTCTCTCAAAAATCTTATAGGGTCTGCAACATCAGGGTCATCGGTAAGGTCTAAAATATACTCGTAGGTTGAACGCGCTTTTTGTTCTGCTGCCATATCTTCATAAAGGTCAGTTATCGGATCACCCTTGGATTGAATACTCGCGGCTGTCCAAGGAACCCCATTTGCACCCTGTGGATATACGCCTAAGCCATGGTCAACATAGTAGGGATCCATTCCTGCCGCTCTCATCTCTTCCGGAGTTGCCTTGTCGACAAGCTGATGGAATATCGCCCCAATTATCTCAAAATGACCTATTTCTTCTGTCCCTAAATAGTATACATAAATGGCGCGCATTGTGAAACCCACTCTCTGCCTGGGTTTTGGGGCATTCGGTGCTATCTGTGCAACATGGATTCTTCGCTGTTTTCAACGCTTTTGCTATGGAATATCTCCACTTATAAGGCAACAACTTCAAATAGACTTCAATGTTGTCCTTGCCGTAAATAACCATTTTATCCAATAGGTTTCTGTAGAATGTTTCATCCGTGGAGGCACCACCAACAATTTCATTGACTGCACAATTAATGTCTGCAATCAACTTGTTTTGTTGCCTAACAATTTCACCCCTCTTGTCAATGCCTGTAAGTAAATCATTCAGTTCATCAAGTTCGACCTCACACCTGGTACGCATTGAGATAAACTCGTCTCGACTTATCTCCTTACTCATATAAAGCTCTATCAGACATTCCTTTTTATCAACGGCGGCTTTTATCCGTTCTTGTATTTTAGTAACATCCGAAGCAGTTGTATCACGGGAAACAACTGCTTGTATAACCTTTACCATATTTTTGATGATAGTTTGCTTATCCATTTCAAGACTCTCAACTACAAGCGACATTATGTGAATGGCGTCCTCATTCCTTATGCTTTCAGAAGAACAGCCCGTTTTGTTTCCGGCTTTATCAAAACGCTGCATTCCATGCTGTGCCCCCTCTAAGCAACGCCACGCCTTGTAAATACTTCCGTTTTTGCGTGTCCTGTATCTTGCACCGTACTTTGAACCGCATTTACCGCATACTATTTTACCAGAAAAACAATAGCGGTTTGAATGCTTGGACTTTCCTTCCATAGATTCAGAACGCTCGTCCAATATCCGATTTGCATCATTAAACATTTCGCGGCTGATAATCGGCTCATGGTGTTCTTTTAGTATAACAAATTCTTCTTCACCCTTGTTGTACTTCTTGTCATGCGAGAGGTAGTCTGGTGTAAATGTTTTCTTCTGGACAAGGTCGCCGCAGTATTTTTCATTTCTTAGAATCTTATATATTACGGTGTTTGTCCATTTTATGTTACCAGTAAGCGTTTTATAACCTGCCTCCCTAAGCTCTCTTGCTACCGTATGCGAACCCTTACCCTCATTAACGAATTTATCAAATATCAGCCTAACAATCTTTGCACCATCCTCATTGATAAACATTTGCCCATCTCGCACATCATATCCGAGCATGTCTCGCCCAAAGACAACACCCTGCTCCATACGACGCTTTTGTCCCCATTTAACGCGTTCTGAGGTTTTACGGCTTTCCTCTTGTGCTATAGACGACATTATGGTTAGACGAAGCTCTGCATCTGAATCTAGAGTATTGATGTTATCATTTAGAAAGATAACACCAATTCCGCGTTTCTTTAGATCACGTGTGTATTGTATGCTGTCCAATGTGTTCCTCGCAAAGCGTGAAATCTCCTTGGTTATAATTAAGTCAAATTCACCCTGCTTAGCACAAGATATCATACGGTTGAAGTCTTTCCTCTTTTTCGTGTTTGTACCGGATTTTCCTTCATCAGCAAAAATCTCATATAACTCCCAATCAGGCATACGTTCTATGTATTCTCTAAAATACTTCTGCTGACTTTCAAAAGAATTGGCTTGGTCATCCTTGTCCGTTGAAACACGGCAATATGCTGCAACACGCTTTTTTGTTTCTACAAGCAGCCGCTCTTGATTTAATCTTTCATACTTATTCATTTAGGCACTCCTTCTTGTATATACTCCTATATTCCAACTCCTCTACGCATCTCTCATACTGTTCGATAGTAAGTAACTTCCTCTCAACCAGAGAGAGTAGTATTGACTTTTGATAAATAAGAATAAACTCGGAATGTTGTTCAAAGTTGATTTTGGGAATCCTATCGCCGACATAAACGTATTCTGTCTTTCTCTGCATGTTTAGGCCACCCCCTGATTCGAATAATGTTCATCAAAAGGTATGAAGCCTAAATTTGTCCGTATTACAACTTTGTTGTTAATTCCTTGTTTTTTTACCGTATCTTTAAAGATATAATATTTAATATACATTTGTTAATCCATCGAACGGCTTACCCAAGACCGTCGATCGCCTTGCTCTTTCAAGCTCTTAGCTCAATCATTTTGCCCTTTCTTCACACCCCAATTATTATTAGGGTATTACATCCGCATCTCTGCACATTGAACAAGGCGTTGGCTCACGTCAATACGATTTGCCTATGCGGTTATTTGACCGCGAAATAGTAGGCACTTTGGCAAGTCCATACCTATTCGGATTTAGCCTATTTCTTAAGTGTTCCTACGGGTATACGTGCATTTGTTATAGCTTAAAACTACTAATAAGGTCATTCAAGCCAATATATCTATCTTAGTTATAGACTCTGGATATGGATGCCGTCTCTAGATATACAAATTAAGGTGGATAAGGTAGAGGAGGGCCACCAGTCCGCCGGACGCGTGGCCCGCAGCGACCGCGTTAAGGAAAGAATATTATGGGGTGTGCCCCAAAG
>CAYPQA010000058.1:0-1307 GCA_964412725.1 uncultured Eubacteriales bacterium | reverse complement strand
AAAATCATATTTTTTGGTTTTTCGTGCGCGGCGCGCCCCCCGCCCGCCCGCCCCGCCCCCCTCCTCTACCTCGTTAAGTAAAGAATATTAGGCGGTGAGCCGCAAAGCGGCGAACCGGATTACTCTATGAATGTGTATACCTAAGCCTTCATTGCTCCATCCTGTCAGATACCATCCGTTAGTTCACCTATTTCTATCGTTACGTTCTCCCTAGTGCTACGCCTGTCAAGGTTAAGAACCAGTGAGTTTATACTTTCTATGTCTTTATACACAAGCTTGTCCAGTGCCAACAGATACAATATACCAATGTTGTCGAGGTCTGCTCTTATCTGTTTTGTAGAAATGTTAATAGATATTCTTGAAACGCTGTCAAGAATTTCACTACAATGATTCAGATTGTATAGTTCTTCAGTTATGAGGTTCATCGCGTCTTCATTAGATTTGTTCTGGCTTATGGTATGATTATAAGCCTTTTTAGTCGGGATGATGCAATCTACAGGCGGTACTGACACATTAAAGCCTATAAGAGGTTGGTGCGTCATAACATCACGCTCGCTGTATAACCGCCTATTGATGTACAGTGCAACCTTGACCCTGTTATGTGTTGAGATTTTTTGATTAACAAGTATTGATTGTACTTGACTGTCATCGTTGAAGGCTTCTCCTTGAAGACTGTCACATATATTTTTGACTACAAACAGAGCCTTACATCTTTGTGTAGATTCGATATCTACATAAATAGCCATCGTATCAGAAGACGGTAAGCGCTTATCCAAATTTGTTAGTTTAGCTGCAAATGTAAATGCATTGAGTATCTTGCTTCTAAAATCAATTGTGTCTGTCAACAACAAGGTATCGGCTGGCTTGCCTTGGTATGTGTATATAGGGCGTTCCCATGGGTGTGTAACAGTAAAATCCATTTTAATCATGTTCTTTTATCCCCCTGCTTTTGTCAATCATAAACTGCGGTTGAAAGTAAGGTCTGAGTATTTGTAAGCGTTTCGGTTCGTAAGTACCTATAGAAACATCCTCATTAGTATCACACGAAGTTTCAATTTCAGCAATACAGTCAGAAACAAAGTAATCCAAACGAATAGACCTATCAACAACGACACTTCCCAGTTCTACGTAGACCCAATTTAATAAGCCCTTATTAATAAGACTATTGAGATGCTTTAAGAATGTTTCCTCGCTCAGATGTATGTCCTCGTATATTGCAGGGTTTAAGTATAAACTATCTGATTTGCATACTTTATAGCAATTCCAGTTTACATTAATAGCTATTTAAGTTAAAATATAAACAAAAG
>CAYPQA010000057.1:0-15460 GCA_964412725.1 uncultured Eubacteriales bacterium | reverse complement strand
AACCCCGCGTGGAGTTTTTGGAGGTTTCCATATTATAATTTTTGAAGAGGTTTTTATGAACATAAGCGTAAAGGCAAGAGCAAAAATAAACCTGAGCCTTGATATAACCGGCAAGCGTTCGGACGGCTATCATTCTATCGTCACTGTTATGCAAAGCCTTGCACTTTTTGATGAATGTTTTACTGAGGTTACAGAACAACAGGATATAAGGCTTTTTACTAACCTTGACTATCTTCCGACGGACGAGAGAAACATAGCTTATCGTTGCGCGAAGACTTTTTTAAACGACTTCGGTATAAAAAAAGGGCTTATTATAAGGATTTCAAAGAACATTCCGGTTTCTGCGGGCCTTGGTGGTGGCAGTGCCGACTGCGCGGCCGTTTTGTATGCGTTACGTAGGCTGTTTAATGTTACGCTTACCAATAAGGAGCTTATTGCTTACGGAACTCAATTCGGAGCGGATGTACCGTTTTGTATCATGAGGGGTACTGCGCTTGCGGAGGGTATAGGTGAGGTTCTAACGCCGCTTAGACCATTTTTGCATCACTTTGTTTTATTGGCCAAGCCGCCATTCTGTGTTTCAACCGCATCTGTTTTTTCAAAGCTTGATGTTGGTGGCATTAAAAATCATCCTGATACTGATTTGATTGTTAATTTAATAAATAAAGGCGAAGCAATGAAAATTTATGACAAGATTGTTAATGTCTTAGAGCCGCAGGTTTCTTCCAAATATCCTGTCATTAAAGATTGCGAAAATATAATGCTCTCAAACGGAGCGCTATGCTCGCAGATGAGCGGCAGCGGTGCAACTGTTTTCGGACTCTTTCGCAGGAGAATTGACGCGGAGAAAGCAAAGCTTGCTGTCAAACAGGAACTGGGATTTTCCGATGTTATTTTAACTGAGACTTATAATGCGTTTCGCAAGGCGTTGCCTAAGCCGTTGTCCTATGAAAGAAAGATAAATTTTATTCGGAGGTAATGTATGAAAAGATTTAACAAGCTGTCACCTCTAAAAACACCTGACTTTTCCGTGTTAGCGTTGATAAACCGCACGCAAAGCTGCAAATTACAAGGCGTTACGTGCGGCTTGCAACTACACAAAAAAGTCAAATCCGGGTTTTTAGAGGCTTCTAAGCTCATTGCTGTTTTGGCATTGGCTTTGGTCTGTGCAAAGCCTGTGTTTGCAGCCCCGATATATAAAGACGTTCCAGAATCGCATCCG
The DNA here is from genome assembly GCA_964412725.1 of uncultured Eubacteriales bacterium. Taxonomy (GTDB): domain Bacteria; phylum Bacillota; class Clostridia; order Lachnospirales; family CAYPQA01; genus CAYPQA01. The sequence continues at coordinate 14,238 of CAYPQA010000057.1, read as the reverse complement.
GCCTATGCCGCAATCTCACGCGTTGCCGACAGGGGATACATAGTCGGGGACATATCGGGGAATTTTAATCCGGACGCATATATAGATAAATTTGAAACCTCTAAGATTTTGTCAAGGGTTTCGGGCTATAAATATACCGGCCAGACAGCCGCGGAACAACAATTTTACGACAATGCATACGAAAGAAACAAGAGCTATATAGACCAATATAAAAGGGCTTTTGCAAAATGGAATCCTGTTACGGATAAAGAAGTTGCATTTCTTCTTGAAAAGGGTATCCTTTTGCCTGAGGATTTAAACCAGTTTGTTATAAAGTCCCAAGATGGCGAAGAAAAGCTGCGTGCATTGTCGCGCTCAGAGGCTTGCGTTTTCCTTGTAAGGCTTGCCGGCAAGACGAATGAGGCGCTTGCGCACACTCCGCCAAGTCTTTTTAATGATGATGCGACTATAAGCGAGGCTTCAAAGCCTTATGTATATTATCTTTTATCTACAGGCGTTGTGACAAAGAATGAATTAGGTAACTTCACACCCAACGGCGCTGTAACAAAGGCTACAATGTCCGTTATGCTTGACCGCATACTTAAGCTTAGCGATGCTGTTCCAACCCCAACGCCCACGCCTGTGGCGACTCCTACGCCTACACCGGTTACTTCAACTTTAAAGTTTGACAATGTTTCGGGTAAAATTGACAAGTTGCTTCAAGCCTCAAACGCATGTCAGATAATGCTTTCGGACGGCACAAAGAAGATTTACCTTGCAACTGAGATTAGCTCTATATACGTAAATTCTGCCAAAGCAAGCTTTTTGGATTTAAAAGAGGGCATGGACGTTACGCTTACGGTTCAAAACGATAAGGATATTATAGAAATGCGCGCAACTGCACTGGGTGTTAATTTCCCTCAGCCGACCCCAACTCCTACACCAGCTCCTGAGGTTGTACCACCTCAGTCGTCTTATCAGGCTACGCAAACACCCACTTACGGTCAGTCTATGTATCAGCCGCCTACGCAAAATAATGGAGCAAGTAAGCTTCAAGGGCAGACTAACTTCACTAATCTTGTATTAACGAACAGAAAGACTGTAAACGGCGTTGGAATGCTTTTTACCAAAAATGCAGATGGCGTTGAGTACCAATACACCGTTGGTCCTAACTCTATTTTTGAACGTAAGGACTACGGAAAGGTTACCTGGGAAGATATAAGAATAGGTGATACTCTCAACATAAGCGCGAATGACGGCGTTATAGCAAGCCTTCAAGCTTACGGCTCAAAGACTGTGATTGACGGCTCGGTTGAGGAAATCCATATTACAAGAACCGGTGCATATATCGTTTTCAAAGATACTGCGAATGACGTGAAAGCCTATCCTCTTGTCTACAACACAACAGACGTTTATTCCATAAAAGTTGGCTCACGCATACGCTTGCGTTTGGACAGCTATGAAGTTGAGACTTTGACTGTGCTTGAGGAGCCTGTTGCAACCTTCTACACAGGGGTTATAGGAAGTTTGAGCGAAAGACGCATTGTGCTTTCGGATGGAAAAGAGGTCTTTTATAATAGCGATACAGTCTTTATGGACTCTATGACAGGCACAACCGTTCCGCCTACAACGCTTGCGCAGGGAATGCGTATCTACGTGGTTTATGAAGACGCAAGCAGTACGTCCGCCAAAACAATAACTATTCTTTCTAAATAAGGAGGGGTGATGCATGCCGCAAAGGCCTGTGAAAAAAAGACGCAAACGCAAGAAAAGTGCTTTTGTGCGTGATATTGAGGTGTTTTTAGGTGCATGCGCCCTGATTGTAAAGGATAAACGTTTTCTGATTGGCTTGGCTGTTGTTGTAGTTCTTGCGGTCGGAGGATTTGCCACATATAAAGCTTTGACCTATAAAAACGCATATGAAGTTTTTATAGACGACAAGTCTATAGGCTTTATTCCGATAAACAAGACTATTACAGAAGACGAGCTTTTAAACACAGCCAAGGCCAAAATCGAAGCAACGTTTAAGAGTAAGACAACTATTCTTGTGAATGAAAAACTAAAGCTTAATCCTGTACATGCAAAAAAGGACTCTATGTTTGAGTCCAATAATATAATTTCTGTTATAACCGAGCATTTGACCTATAAGGTTAGTGCAATTGTTGTTTCAGTTGATGGCGTGGAAAAGATTATTCTTAAGGATGAGAACGAATGGAAAACTGTATCCGAAAACCTTAAGCGTCCTTATTTGCAGGAGGGGCTTAACATAATCTCAAGTGATTTCGTTGAAAATGTAACATGGGTTGAGCGTCATGTTGAACCAAGCGAGATAATGACTGCAGATAAGGCATATAGTATATTAAACCAAACAACCCAAGCTGAACATGTGGTTAAAGTTGCGTCCGGAGATTCCCTTTGGAAGATTGCAAACGATAATGGTATGACCATTGAGCAGGTGCGCGAGTTGAATCCGGGCATTTCGGCAAATCTACGCGTAGGCCAGGAAATTATGCTGTCTGTACCCAAGCCGCTTTTGTCTGTTAAAACAGTTGAAGAATCTTCCCAGCCATCCGTTATCCTAAAGGAAGTTGAACGTCGCGTTAATCCGGATTATGGGAAGTCGTATTCACGCGTTATTCAACAAGGCAGTAACGGTGAGGAGCGCGTGACTGTTAATATAATACGTGTTAATGGAATTGAAACGGAACGAGTAACAATAAGCAGGGAGATTATCGTTCCTGTCAAGAACGATATTATTGAAGTTGGGAGCTGAGATATGAAGCGTAAAATCCTTGTTGTTGATGATGAGAAAAAGATTGTTGATATAATAATGATGAACCTTAAACGTGAAGGCTATGAGGTCATTTGTGCATATGACGGCGCACAGGGCTTAGAGCTTTGCTTTAAGGAGGAACCGGAGCTTGTCCTTCTTGACATTATGATGCCGAAGATGGACGGCTTTGAGGTTTGCAAACGCATTAGGGAAAAGCTTCAAACGCCGATTATTATGCTTACAGCCAGAGCTGAAGAGGTTGACAAGGTTTTGGGCTTTGAGCTTGGCGCAGATGATTATGTGACAAAGCCTTTTGGTATACGTGAGCTTTTGGCGCGTGTAAAGGCCAGCTTGCGCCGCGTAGATATGCCGTCTGAAAAGGTTGAAAAATCCGATAAGCCTGAGAAAACTGTGGAGACTTACGGCGATATAACCATAGATTTGGGACGTGTTGAGATTATGCGTTGCGGCGATGTTATAGACCTTACGCGCCGTGAGTTTGAACTTATAAGCTTTTTGGCCAAGAACAGCGGCATTGTGTTTACAAGAGAGGAACTTTTGGAGCGCGTCTGGGGTTATGAGTATTACGGAGATGTGCGTACCGTTGATGTTACAGTAAGACGGTTGCGTACAAAAATTGAAGCCGACCCCGAAAAACCTAAATATGTTCTCACAAAACGCAGTGTCGGCTATTATTTCGGTGAGGCGGAATAATGAAGAGTATAAAGCTTAAGCTTGTTGCTATGTACTTGATTCTGGTGTTTATCGTGCTTGTGGTGGGCGGAACGTTTATGATAACGGATATCAGAATCAAGGAAATCGATAAAGCCAATGCACAGTTGCGTCTTTACGCAAGCGTTATCGAAGCCCAGATAATAAACGAATATGATGATGCCGCGGACTTTCAAATGGGTTTCGAAAGTATTTTCATGAATACGTCAAGCTTTGGCAAATTGTATGGTAATATTTTAAATTCTAAGGGCATAACGATAGCGTCAACCGATAATGTTACACAGCAATTTAACCGCAGTGTTATAAGCATTGCATTATCCGGCACGGAGGCAACCTCAAGCGGTAAAAAAGCGGCGGACACAGCGGGTCAAATGCGCACCTGGGAAGAATTTGCACTGCCTGTGAAGGCTGAAAACGGCGACGTTGCTTACGTTATATACACGAGATTGGACTCCGAGCCTATAAGGCAGAACCTTATGAGCATAACCATAACGATAATGCTTACGCTTGTGCTTGCATTGGCTTTAACCGGAATTTTAGGCTTTCTTTTTGCAAACACATTGACAGAACCTATAATACTTCTTACAAAGAAAGCCAAGGAGATGGCTCGAGGTAACCTTAATCAGGAAATAAACGTGAGCAGTAACGACGAGGTTGGGCAGTTGACGGAAAGCTTTAATTACATGGCTAAGGAGCTAAACCATAATATCTCAACCATAGCCAGCAGTATGAATAAGCTTGAAATAATAATGCATAATATGACAGACGGAGTGCTTGCATATGATAAGGGCGGTATGCTTATTCATGCTAATCCGTCGTCGATGGAATTGCTTGGTAACAACAAAATCGAACACATGACCTTTGCTGATATGATGCAGCTTATGGGCATACCCGCGTCAAGCCTGTCGGAGATTAACACAGAAACCGTAAGCAACCTTACAGTAAACGGAAAATTCATAAACGCTAACTTCACTACATACTACGGAAAAAACAAAGACCTCGACGGCGTTGTCATCGTTCTTTCGGACATAACCAAGCATAAGAGACTTGACGATATGCGAAAGCAATTTGTGGCTAACGTTTCACATGAGATAAGAACCCCACTCACAACTATAAAAACCTACGCAGAGTCCATAATGGATTGGGCTTTAGATGAACCCGAAACAGCCAAGGAATTTTTGAGGATTATAGATTCGGAAACGGACAGGATGACGCTTTTGGTTAAGGATTTGCTTGACCTTTCGCGTTTTGACAATAATCAGGTGCAGTTGGAATGCGATGTATGCGACCTAAACGATATAACATCGTCAAGCATAACGCACAATAAGGTTCTTTTAGAAAAGAAGAACCAAACCCTTAATTACAGTCCGCTTAGCGAACCTGCATTGATATACGGCGATTTTGCAAGGCTTAATCAGGTATTCTCAAACGTTATATCAAACTCAATAAAATACACGCCAGAGGGCGGTGAAATTTCCGTCTATACAGAGCAAACCGACAAATATTTTAGAGTGTATATAAAGGATAATGGTATAGGCATACCCAAGGAAGACTTGAAAAACGTCTTTGAACGTTTTTATCGTGTGGACAAAGCGCGTTCGCGCGAGATGGGCGGCACAGGTCTTGGACTGTCTATTGCGAAGGAGTTTGTTGAGTTACATGGAGGTAAGATAGTTGCTCTAAGTGATGCGGGTAACGGAACAACCATGATAATTCGTCTAAACCGCTACTTGGAGGGGAAATAAGTGACTTATAGTGTGATTAAGAAACAGAGCAACGACGGCGTCCACACGATTAACGGACGTTTGTATGAGACAAAAAAACCGTTTGGCGTTTTGGTTGTCGCGCATGGCATGGCTGAGCATGTCGCACGCTATGTTGCTTTTGCCGAACATATGGCAGACGCCGGCTTAAACGTCTGCCTTTTTGACTTTTTAGGGCATGGCGACACGGTTAACAATGAAAATGAGCGCGGATTTTTTGCCGATGAAAATGGTTACGACATAATAGTAAAAGACCTTGCTCTTATGCTTAAGTGTGCAAGAAAAGAGAAATTGCCGCTTTTCTTGCTCGGACACAGCATGGGTTCCTTAATCTCACGCACATTCCTTGCTCGTATGGATGAGCTTGGTTGTAAAATAGACGGCTGTATCTTAAGCGGCACTCTTGGTCCGCCATCGCCATTTGTACTTAATTTAGAGCGCCTTATTATACGCTTTATGAAGGGGCTTTTGGGTAATAAATATCGTTCTTCGTTTATAGATAAGGCCGCTTTCGGCGTGAACAATGCGCGTATAAAAAACCCTCAAACCAAGCACGATTGGCTCACAAGAGATACCTCCATAGTAGATGCTTTTAAAAACGACAAAAAGAGCCAATTCATCTTCACCCTATCGGGATTTTTAGATGTATTGACCCTTTTAAGTTTTGTTTCGGATAAATCTTGGCCTAGTAAAATAAGTAAGACCTTGCCTATACTGCTTTTATCGGGTGATGCAGACCCATGCGGCGGCTATGGCAAAGGTGTTCTATGCGTTTATGACAGGCTCAAGTTGGCCGCCTGTAATGTGACGCTTAAGATGTACAAGGACGGGCGTCACGAAATGCTTAATGAAATAAACCGTCTGGAGGTTTATAAGGATTTGTTAAACTTCCTTCGTCGCATATCTACATAAGGAGTGATGTTATGAAAACAGGGCTTGCGCCTATTGTAGATAGAAATTCGAAATTAATCATACTCGGTTCTCTACCAGGCGAGTTATCTTTGCAAAAACAAGAGTATTATGCACATCCTCAAAATCAGTTTTGGAGGATTATGTCTGAGATATTGGGGGAAGAATTTTCCAATGACTATGCGCAAAGATGCCAAATGCTTTTAAAGCACAACATTGCTCTTTGGGATGCTATATATTCGGCTGAAAGAGAAGGTTCTCTTGATGCGGATATTAAAAACCCAAAAATAAACGACTTTGCTTCGTTTTTCACGACCTTCCCCAAAATAAAGAAGGTTGTACTCAACGGGAACAAAGCCGCAAAAACTTTCCAAAAGCATTACACCAAAATAGAAACCGTTATAGTTCCGTCTACAAGCCCTGCTCACGCTAACCTCACATACGAGCAAAAGCTTCAAGCTTGGCGACAGGCTGTGATTATTTAGTGATAAATCAATTCGTTAGGCGGTTGAGTTATGGGGTTTCCTCTGGGTTAAAGCCTTCTACTACAACCTGCAAATCCATCAAAAACCATCGTTCTTTAGAATTAGCGGCGGCAAAACCTTTAAAAGGGGGTTGCCGTTTTTTGTTGCGGATAGTAAGAAAAGACTTGGCTCTTTGTCTGGTGAGTAGTGTACAAACTGCAAGCTTTTTGGCTCTAGCCTGTGGCTGCGTAAGGATGTTATAACGTCGGCAAGCCTGTGAGGACGGTGAACGAGATAAAACCGTCCTTGTGGTATTAGTGCGTAATAAGCCGCTTTTGCAACGTCATCAAATGATAAAAGTACCTCATGCCTTGCGGCGGTCTTTGCGTCACTCACATTAAGAAGCCCGCCTCCGACATTCATGTAGGGCGGGTTTGAGGTTACAACCTGAAAGGTTGCGGCGGGTATATGGTTTTCTATAAACTTTATGTCTGCGTTTATGATCTCTATTTTGTCAGATAATTTGTTGAATGAAACACTTCGTGTAGCCATGTCGGCCATGTATTCGGAAATTTCTAAACCGCAAAAATGTTGACCTTTGGTTTTGGCTGACAAAAGTATTGGGATTATTCCGGTTCCTGTGCCCAAATCCAAACAACGCTCACCTTTTTTGACTGTGGCAAAATCCGTAAGCAAAACAGCATCTATACCAAAACGGAATTGGTTTTCGCTCTGTATGATAAACAAGTTATCACGGCATAAATCGTCCAGACGTTCGCCCGGAAGTAAATCATTTTTCTCCATAATATTTTAATATCCCCATGTATATGGCCCAAGCCATTTTTTCTTGATAAGCATCTGTGAGTAGTTTCTTTCTGTCCGAATAATTTGTGAGAAAGCCGCACTCGGCTATAACGGCCGGAATTGTGGTCTTTTTCAATATGTAGTACTTGCCGTTGGCCTTTGGTTCATGCTTGTTGCCTATATCCGCAAAGCTGTTTATCTCGGATTGGATACACTCAGCAAGCTTTTTGCTGTTAGGTGAATTATCAAAATAAAACACCTGCGCGCCCTTTGCGCTTGAATCCGGAAATGAATTTTGGTGTATGCTCACAAGTAGATCGGCTTTGCTTGTGTTTGCTATAATCTGCCTGTTTTGCATGTCAGCGGATTTTTTGCTGGCAAGTGCCTTGTCCTCAACACGCGTCATTATAACAACAGCTCCGCTTAATTCGAGAAAGCTTTGAAGCTTAAGCGAAATAGCCAAGTTAATATCCTTTTCCAAAACGCCCGATTCAGTTATCTTTCCGGGATCAAAGCCGCCGTGTCCTGCGTCAATCATAATAATCTTCTTTGACAAGGGCATTGCAAAAGCGCCAACGGTCTGTCGGTTATAGACGGTCAAAACACCCGCGAATATTATAACCAAATACAAGCCCAAAAGCAACTGTTCCTTACGCAGCGTAAAAACTCTAAACATATAAAAATCCCCTCGTTTGCACATAGACTTATACATAATGCTTATGCACAAAGAGGGGATTTTACTATAGCTTGACAAAAATTATTTATAAGCTGAAAGAGCTACGCCTAGCAAGGCCATATCGCAGACTGTAGCCAAGCCTCCGTAAGCGATAAAAGGCAGAGGGAGTGGCGAAAAGATGTAGTAACCGAGGTTCATTAAGAAATAAATAAATATCCTCAATCCGAATGTGAGTGTCACAGACATCAATACAAGCCGTCCCAAAACGTTGGTTTGTCGTCTGAAGATAAAAACCAAGCGCATAACAAAGGCTAAAAGCAGAGCTATAACAGCAATCATAGATAGAAGTCCAAAATTGTGGGTAAGGTATGACAGAATAAAATCAGTGTCGGGGTTTGGGATTAATTGCGAATGCGGACGCTCTGTGGTAAAAGTGCCTTGTCCTATGAGCTTTGAGCCTTTCATTATGCTACGCATGATGATGTTTATATATCCGCCCCCCAAAGGTTCAGTCCAAGGATTTATAAGCGACCTTAACCTCATACTATAAAAACTCATACGAAAACGGAAAATCAATGACACACACGTAATGAGTACGGGAACGTAAACAAGCAATATGCAATAGAGCCTCCTTGGCTTAAACCAACCGTTTACGATAGCATACGTTAGTAGGGACAAACAAATAATTGTGTATATAAATACCCCGCACATATTGTTTGTAATAAGCCCGATGTAAGCCGGAACCGCATAGATAAATCCGCAGGTTAAAATTCCGCGGTATCCTCTGTTACGCAAGCTGTAGATAACGCCCGCATATGCGGTTGGTGCAAAGAGCAAGATATAATTGATGTACATGTTGCCTCCGGAGATCCAAACCGTAATCCCGTTTATGCTCGGAGCCATAAACGCCATATAAACACAGGCTGCTATTACAGATCCGAAAATATATTTGGGATACTTCCCTATAAGCGTAAAGTCGGCCGTATAGGCCAAGAACATAAAGACAAGACCCACAGCCGAGTTAATCAAGCTTTGTGGAATGCTTGAAGCCGAGTTGGACGGCACAAGCATTCTTATAAAAATTCCAGCAACCAAAGCAAGCATAGTTATTCCAATGATACCCCACTCGTTTCTTGGTCTATGCACGCGATCAAGCTGCATCCCAACCTCAATAGGGTCTCCCATTTCCGCAATCGCTTTTTCCACGGCGGCTTTTTCATCCATCCCTTTCTCAACATAGGCATCTGCTTGATCTGTTATATGGTCTTGAAGTTCCCTTGAAACATCTTCATGAGGTTTTTTCCAGCGTATCTGCTCGCATACAAGCCCTATGTAGCGTTTTATCTCATCATATTGTTGCATACGTCTCGTTCCCCCTCAAAACCTTATTTACCGCACCGGTGTACTCCTTCCATTCAACCCTCTTTTCATCAAGCAACTTTCGCCCTTCTTTGGTGATTGAATAGTATTTTCTGACCTTTAAATTCTCGGCGGTTTTGTCGTACGAGACAACCATACCCTGCCGTTCAAGCCCATGAAGCAAAGGATACAGCGTACCGGCCTTGAGCGAAAAGGTCTTGTCCGATCTCTCGGCCAGCTCGTCTATCATCTGATAGCCGTACATATCCTCACATTCAAGCAGCTTCAAAATAAGCATTGTCGTATTACCGTTCAATAAACCCTTATCTGTCATAGTCGCCCTCCATATATAGATTACCTATACATAATTATATATAGGTTGTCTATATATGTCAAGCATATAAAAACAGGGCAGTTGCAAATGGTCTCATTTACAACTGCCCTGTTTTTATATAAAGAAACCTCTAAAAACACCGTTTTAGCTTTATCCTGTAGTTTCAACACCATGTGCAACCCAGTGTATTTTGTGGTTTTGCATATGGTGTGGAAACTACACGAAAAAGTCAGGAGGTTTTAGAGGTTACAATAAGCACTGCCTTAATTTTCTGCCCTATTTTCTGCGCCAACAAAGGCGGCACAGCGTTACCTATCTGAATGCCTATGGATGTAACATCGCCAAGGAACCTGTAATCATCTGGGAAGGATTGTATTCTTGCGGCTTCCCTTGGAGTTATTGTTCTGTTTTGGACAGGATGAGTTATCCGTCCAACAGAGGGAGTGTTAAGTCTTGTCGTTAGAGTATATGCGGGCTTGTTGTAAATCATCCTGCCATATGCGCCACTGTGTACGGATCTTGTGCGCATCTCTTTGGGCAAATCCTTCATGGTTTGCCCTTGCTTTATGCGTGTGAGTATGTCAAGCGTTTCCTTCTTGTGACGAGAGCTTGTGTGATTAAAGATAAAGCCTCTTTCAGACCTCAAACGCTTTTGATATTTGGATAGGTTATCAAAGCTTGTGTACTTCATCTCTTCTGAACCGAGACCCGCTTCAATTTCAGGTAAATCTGAAATTGCATCGTAAACGGATACATAGTTTTTGGGGCTATGCGATGGTTTAGGAAATAATTCTTTTGAGCGAAGTCCTAAACGGTTGCCTATAAATATGGCTCTTTTCCGAAATTGCGGCACACCATAATCCGCCGCGCATAAGACTTCGGAGTGTATGTTGTACCCAAGCTTTTCAAATGTTTCGTATATTTCAGTCCTTACGGAACCGTTGTTATAATTCATAATGCCAGGCACGTTTTCCAAAACAAAGATCTTGGGGTTTAAGGACTTGACAAACCTTACAAACTCCTTAAAAAGACTGTTTCTTTCATCTTCAAAAAAGGAGAAGTTTGTCCTAATTCGATAGCCCGCCATGCTAAAACCCTGACAAGGGGGGCCCCCGAAGATAACGTCACAGACTTTGCGCTTTGCTTTAAAAATCTCCTCTATGCTTTCAGAGGAGATTTTTCTTATATCGTTAACTATAAGGGTTGTATCAGGGTGGTTGTATTTATAGGTTTTGGCAATCTGTTTGTTAAATTCCACAGCCGCGATAACACTAATGCCTGCGTTCTCCATGCCAAGTGAAAAACCTCCTGCTCCTGCAAATAAGTCCAAGGCATTTATTTTTTCACCCATTTATATGCTCCTCCAACCTTGTTCTTAAAATCAGACTGCTTTTCATACTCGTAATTCTTTTTCAAAATCTGCTCTATATCTATGACATTTCCATTCGTATCAATATAAGCCCTGTGCTGCACAATTCTAGGGATAAGGTACTCGTAAAGCTCCGTTGGAGTTGCGCCGTTGTTTGTGCTTATAAAATTGTCTATTTCATCTTGAATGAAGCTTTGCGAATCAATATTCAAATTGCTGCTCATGCTTTCGTCTTTAATTGACTTTTTAAAATTGTAAATAAAATCACCGGTCAGGGTGTTCTTTCTGTTAATGCCTTGAGTTCCTGATGAGACAGCCTGTGCCTGCAAAACTATGTTTTTCAACACAAATCCAGCTTCATTGCATGCGTCCAGTATGGCTTTCCAGACATTCAAATCCCTATTATGGAATGTAAAGGACATAAAGCATTCCGGCTTCAAAACTCTGTAAAATTCCTTGAACGCAAGCTTAATTCTATTTTCATAATCCGGGTATCCCTTGTTGCGGTAAGGGTCGATTATTATCTCATTATCATAATCGGTAAGATTTTCTAGCCAGCAGTTCCAAAAATGACTTAGCGCGAGATACGCAATGCTCTCTCCGTATGGTGGGTCTGTAAAGATGTAATCAATGCTATCGCTTTCTATAAATGGCAGGTCTGCAGAATCCCTTATCCCAATCTGGGCAAGCTCGGCACTTATACCTTGAAGTTCCTTCTTACCCTTTACTATGGCTTTAAAGCGAAGGTTTATGCAATGAAAAACATTTCTCTCTGTATGTATCTTGGGAACCCAGAACTTACTTATAACCCATCCAGACTTGTATGTAGACTTGTCCAAATCTCCGGGCAACATATCGGAAACGTTCGATAACATGGATGTGAAGCAAAACATAAGCAAATCTCTTATAGCAATGTCCTGAACTTTAAGAAACTCATCTCTTATCGCAGAAAGGATAATTAAAGCTCTGTCTGTAAACAATTCATTTATCTTTTCTCGGCCGCTGCGTTTAACATACTTCATTATAATGTCCGTTGGGAAGCATATCTGCCCGTTCTCGAGTAATTCATCCTTTATATCTGTACACATCTTATAAATCTCCGCGTCACTTTCCTCAGCATCCTTAACAAAGGATCCATGCCACGAGCAAACGCCCCTTATCCTCTTTATAGAGCTTTCTTCCCAAACGGCAGTCTCAACAAATGACTTCATATTGCATATTGGACAAACGGTTTCGTATAGCTTCGCATATTTGTTTTCAATCGAGGCAATTATTCTCTTGAATATATCTTGAAAATCTTGCAAATCAACCTCACTCATAGTATTCTTGACAATAAAATAAGACATTGGGTTTATGTCCAAGCCAATGACCTTTCTGTTTAATTTCAAAGCCTCAATTACTGTTACGCCGCTGCCCATAAACGGTTCAAGGATTGTATCATATTCTTTGGTGAAGTTTTTTATATAGTGACTGACGACGTTGTGTGGCTTACGTCCCCAGTATTTGTGCATTAGATAGTGTGCGGGATGAGGACTGGCCGCAATACTTTCTGAAATAACCTCAACCTCATCCTTCGTTTCCATAAATTTCACCGATCCCTTCAAATCAATTGGAATAATTCACTGTTATATTATCCCCAAGCGTGGTATAGTGTCAAGAAAATCTTTATAAGGAGGAAAAGACATGAAAGCGGAAGAATTTATAGCTGAATTTAAAAACCGCGGATTTTATTATAGCAATGACTTAATCTTCAATTATTTTAACTCGCTTATAACAAAGCCCTTTGTTATCCTCACAGGTATATCGGGCTCGGGCAAGTCGAAGATAGCTGAGATATTTGCAACGGTTTATTCAACAGACGGCGAGAGGCAGTTTGAGCTTGTGCCTGTGAAGCCTAACTGGAGAGATAGCAAGGGACTGTTCGGCTTTCATAATCTTATAGGGGATAACTATTATATAACGCCGGTTATAAGTTTGTTCTTGAGGGCATTGAAGAATCCTGAGAGACCTTACTTTTTAATTTTGGACGAGATGAATATAGCCAAGACAGAGCATTACTTCGCAGATTATTTAAGCCTTATTGAAAGCAGACGATATGAGACAGCGCCTCTCACAACGCTTGATGAGTTAAGAAATTTGTTTTCATATCCAACCAGCACGAGCCTTTCGGAGGCGATTATCCTATCCGCAATTGACATCAACAAGCCTAATGTGCCCTTGGCTGTTGAAGAATACAGGAAGAATAAGTTTTCTGTTCTTTGGAGAGAAACTTTCTCAAGTAGCGATGATAAAAACTGGACACCACAATTCAGGTCGGAGCTTAATCAAGGGCCAAATCGGCTTGCAAATCGTGTTTTCACAGGCGGTGAAGGTAGATATTGCCTAAAGGAAAAAAGCCAGATGCATGCCACTGATTTGAGCATAGTTAATAAGCTTGAGAACCTGTACTCTCAAATAAAATCCAGAAATAAAACCATAATCCAAAGTAATATGGTGCTTCATAACAATCCCGTTTGCCTTGGCGTTGGAAACAATCCTAAATGTGACAGCTTAAACTGTCCCTATAAGGCAAGCAAAAAATATCAATGTCCCAGGTTATATACGCCCGAAACAGACACATACCTAATACCACCGGAGTTGCCCATACCGCTTAATGTTTTCACCATAGGAACCGTGAACATAGACGAAACAACTTATATGTTTAGCCCAAAGGTTTTAGATAGGAGCAATGTCATTGAATTCAATGAGGTGGATTTTTCAACGTTATATGATATGAGTTTAGATATGCGAGAGATTGCTTGTGCAAATGGGATGCTTTTTGTGGATGAGAGGTTTTATTTTGATGTACAGACAGAAATGCCTGAAATGAAAATCACTTTACCATCTGTCGAAAATGTAAATTTATTTTCTAAAAACAACCCCGACGAATTTACAGATCTACTCCAAATTTTTTCTTCATTGAAGAAATACAACCTTCAATTCGGTTATAGGGTTATGAACGAAATAGCCTCATACGTGTGCAACATCTCTAAAAATACATCTTATAGCAGAAGGGCGGGCATTGCACTGGATTTGC
>CAYPQA010000056.1:0-15479 GCA_964412725.1 uncultured Eubacteriales bacterium | reverse complement strand
ATAATATCACCTCCCAAAACTAAAAATTAAAATCGCCTACTAGTGTAATCTATTAAAGCTTACACTAGTAGGCGTTTTTTGTCAAGAGTTTTATCTTATAAGGCTATTCGATTATCAACTCAGCTTTGATGCATTCACCCAAATTATCAAGGTAAGGTTTTATTTCCAAAATACTAACCCGAACATTCCTGCCTACATGGATTGCCTCAGTCACTGGCTTAGAAAAAAAAGAGGGAATATATCCAATAACATTGCCTTGGCTTAAAATCTGAACAGCAGTGGAATCCCACTTATTATCTGGCTCCATCTTATAGGATAAAATCATTTGCGGCTTTAATGACAAAAAAAGATCCTGGCTTTTATTATAGTAATACCTAACTCCAGCTATATAAAATTCACGTCTAATAAAGTCATAAGATAAATTAATCGGTTCAACAAACTCTAAGCTATCTGTTGGCAATCTACCACCACTTTTTTTTAGTAACTCAAATTCATCGTAGCGACTCAACCCGTACTTACAAAGAATGTTACCAATATCAGTTCTTCGTCTATCAGGAAGCCTTGTTGAAAAAGCAGGGAATAAACCATCTGATGTATAGTTTTTTGCCAAATCTGGAAAAGCAGTAAGGTTAACAAACCCCGTATCTTTTAATCCCTTCACGTTGTCCTCAAAATAATGAAATTCATAAATTTCATTTTTTGATAATTCGCCGATTATATGTCTAAGTCTGGTTTGATTATCTTGCCAGACAACAAATAACTTGTTTTCGCTAGTTTGCATTTAGTTTCATTTCCTTTCAAAAATATTAATAATTCTGTTCCTTCGCTCACTTAAAAACAAAAATAGAAGTTCCTTAACCTTTGGGGAAATAATATCATCAGGGTAATTATTTATTAAATCATGTATTATATTGTTTGTTAATATACTTTTTATAGTTTCCACATAGTATATACATTCTAAATGATAATGTTCTGCCAAAAATCTTAAAACTTGGAAATGTGTTGGTTCAACCTTTACGTTATCTATACGTATTCGTGATCTAGATCGAGTATCTATCAGTGCATTAAACCAGTTTTTATCAGCTATATTTATTTTAGATTCGTTTATAATGCTACAAAGAGAAGAACCATTGTCATACAATGGAGACAACTTCTTGAGTTGCGTCTTCTCATTTATTACAACGCCCCAATTACTGTGATGCCTATCTGTATTTCCAATTAATCCATCAAAAATTGGAACCATAAAGAAGTCGTTTTTCAAATTGGTATCCTTTAAGGAGTGCAATATCATTTGAAGTGAATACCACACTCCAGATGATGTATCCACAAATCTGTCCGTATTATATGAGGGATATTCCTTGGCAATATAAGATATCCCCTCTTCTAGAACCTCATCCTTTTCAAGAATCATATAGCTCATAGATCCGATAGCTCCATTAAAAGTTCCTATATCAACTTTGGCACAGGATACTCTTAAAGAGTTAGCTATGTCATATGCCAAGCATTCTGCCCAATATTCCCCTGTCACTGAATTGTTGCTTGTAGTCTTGGGGTATTTGAAGATTCCTCGTTGATTACTACTGTAGTTTACCAACCAATGTTTTTTGCTTGCCCCACTACCGAAAGGAGTATCTGAATCAATCACCCAATCATCAAATGAAACTAATTCTCTCATTATATCACCACCGCTTATGGACTAATTAAAGCTTGCAACAATATACGTTTTTTGTCAAGAGTTTTATGCCTCACACAAGCCTTGCATTTCGAATATAATAATCCATAATAGAACGATTTGGGGTGTGGCTATGTTTTTTTTCAGGCGACTTTTATTTGTATTGTTTATGTTTGCGGTTGGGTTTGTTATGATACTATGCTTTGTTATGGGGCCCCTTGCGTATTTCTTTGCTGTTTCTTTTATGATTTTGGGTATTATAAATCTGTTTTGCTGAACCATATCGCAGGTTATTGAGATAACTTACACTAAAAATATTAAGAAAACTAATAATTATGTATCAATTTAGAAGGGCCAGTTATGTACAAGTTTAAAAATAAGACTTCTTCTGTTCTTATTTCTATTGCTTTCTTATTGTTTTTTGGTTTAAGTAGTAAATATATTGTTTCTTTGGCCGAGCATGATTCGTTTGATAATTAATATGTCGTGAACGAGTTCAGTATTGAATAAGACGAATACCAATAAATCATAGCGCACAGTATTGATCAAAACTTAAAGCTTGATAAAATATTAATCCATAGAAGTGAATTTGACAAATTTGAAATGATGGAACTATTTCTTGAAAAAGAGCTAACGTATTTCAATTCCTATTCAGTTAGAGATATTATTACCATATTTAATAAGACTTGTTTTTCAAACTAGGAGTTAGATATAATGTGATAGACAAAAGCGATTATAAAAAATAAAGCTGTTTACAGATAATGATAAAAGTTACTTTTTTGGTACCGGACTTTAAAAAGAGGGCTTAAGCAAAATAAAATTTTGCTTAAGCCCTCTTTGAATTATTATATAAAACTAACTATGCCTTCACATAAACCGCAATTGCATCGGATATAGTCTTTTCGTAGGCCTCTTTGCCGTATTTATCAACCTCGGACTTATTTTTCTCTCCGTGTGTAAGACAGCCTGCACCGCCTATGCAACCACCCACACAGGCCATGCCCTCTATAAAGTTTCCGTTCAGCGCATTTTTGGATAAACGCATAAGGGCTTGCTTGCAGGCCTCAATGCCGTCACAGGGGATAGGCTTTAGGTCAAAATCTAAGTTTTGCTCCTTTAAGGCTTGACTCACAGCATCTGAAAGCCCCCCACTTCTTGCAAAAATCCTTCCATAGTATGACGCATTATCCAAAACATCATCATCAAGACTTGTTATGTCAATGTCCCTGCTGTCAAACAATGCTTGCAATTCCTCGAACGTAAGCACGCTGTCCACCAAAGGTCTAACCTCCGGTAGGAAAAGCTCCTGTTTCTTGGCTGTGCAGGGGCCTATAAATACAACCTTTGCGTTTTCATCGGTTTGCTTGATGTACTTTGCAATTGTTGCCATTGGAGAAAGGTTATGAGAAATATGCTTTGCAAGCTCTGGGAATTGTGACTTAATATAGCTTACAAACGCAGGGCAACAGGATGAGGTTAAAAGCCCCTTTTCGGATAACTCCTTGGCCTCCGCAAAGGCTACCATATCTGCACCCAAGGCGGCTTCAACGACATGGTGAAAGCCAAGTGCCTTTATACCGCTTATAACCTGACCCAGCTTAGCATAATTAAACTGACTGGATATAGAGGGCGCAACAACAGCATACACCCTGTATGACTTGTTGTTTTCGCTCTTTTTTAATGTGTCAATGACGTTCAATATAAACGACTTATCCATGATTGCACCGAACGGACATTGATATACGCAGGCTCCGCAACCAATACATTTTTCATTATCTATTGAAGCGGCCTTTTCTTCGTTCATCTGTATAGCCTTAATCTTGCACGCATTTTCACAAGGACGTTTGTTGTTTGCAATTGCACTGTAAGGGCATACCTTTGCGCATAAACCACATTCAACGCACTTTGTCTTGTCAATATGCGCCTTTTGATGATGATCGAAGGTTATAGCACCCTTCTTGCATATTTCCTCGCAACGGTGCGCAATACATCCGCGGCAGGCTGCAGTAACCTCAAAGCCTCCCACCGGACATTCGTCGCAAGCCTCCTCGATAACCTCGATAACGTTCGGATTGGATTGGTTTCCGCCCACAGCAAGCTTCACGCGTTCCGCAACTATAGCCCTGTCCTTATAAATACAACAGCGGATGGTTTTGCCCTTGCCGTCGATAATGCGCTTTGGAACGTCCGATATGTTTTCAATTAAACGCCCCTGCCATTCAAGTCTTGCCACTTCTCGCAAAACCGAATATTTTAGCTCTTGTACTCTTGTATCAAACTTTCGCAAAATAACGCCCCCTTAAAAATAGCTCACCTTCACGCGCTTGCCCATCTTCTTTAAGCATTCGGAAAGCTCATCTATGAGCCGCATTTTTATGTTAAAGCTTATCGGAAGGTTCGGATTTTGGTGCGCTGGATTAACCGCACGTCCCACATAAAAGCTTATGTCCGTTGCCTCCTCAAAAAGCATGCGCGCAATCAGTGATGCACCGTCCATTTTATAACTCCATTCGGAATATTGCAAGTTGTCGGCCAAATAATTCTCGGCATAGGTCAAAACCTTTGTTATGGTAATAACACCCTCTGTAACAAGGTCAACACCTTCAATTTTTGCAATGGGGGGAACGTCTGGGTCGAGATAATCCAAATCCGAAAGAACCGGCTTGTTTAAATGTTCGCCAACAAGCGTTGAGGTTGTGCCTCCGCAGACAATATGCTTGCCGCTTTTGCTGAAAAACAAAGCCATCATCTTAGACACGTCGTCGGGATTAGCAGGCGGGCCTATAAGTACGTTCATGGGTTCTCTTGCACGCACCTTTACCGCGCAC
This sequence comes from uncultured Eubacteriales bacterium, assembly GCA_964412725.1. Taxonomy (GTDB): domain Bacteria; phylum Bacillota; class Clostridia; order Lachnospirales; family CAYPQA01; genus CAYPQA01. Next base: position 10,979 of record CAYPQA010000056.1, on the reverse strand, counting down.
ACCGTAGTATCATCACCGGGCCTGTTGTCGTAAAGCTTCGTGCATTGCTCAAGCAGTATTGTTGCAACTGTCTTGGCTGTGTTGCCCTCGTCATAATACTTTTCCATATACTTTATAATATCCTCACGTAGCCATCCAAAATTAAGCGATGTGCCCACGCCTGCATGTACAGCCCCGTCACTCATCGCAATAAATACATCATTCTCATATATAGGCAGCTTGGATATGTATACTGTTTTGTTGTCTATAATAAGTGATTCTTTGCTGAACTCAACATGCTTGCCGTTTCTTAATAATATGACGAGTGGGTTATCGTACTGGATAATCTCCGCATATTTGTTGTCTATGATGCGTATAACACTAAAGGTTGAATAAGCCACGCCGCGAACCGAGCAAACAGGCAAAGTGCCCGCAACCGTACGTACGCATTCTTCAACGCTCAAATTCTGTGAGAGCATTGTGGAAAGGATTTTGGAGGTTATGGTCGAAAGGATGTTCGCTTTAACACCGCTTCCCAAGCCGTCCGCCAAAACTGCCGTAACGGATTTTTCGTCGGAAGTAACCACATCTACATGATCGCCGCAGGTCTGCTCACCGAATTTATTAACACTCACATATCCGATTTCCGTACACAACTCATTCATACTTCAAAGACTCCTTTAACTTTGTTAATGCAATCTTTGTTTCCGCGGTTGTTTCGCCCAAAAGATATGCGATCTCTTGCACAACGCGCATTTGCTTTTCCGTAACCTGGTCTGCAATTTCAACCGTCTGGCGGCTCAAGCGTTCCTTCTTCTTTCGCTCTGTTTCGATGTCGGTTACGTCACGGATGATACAGATAAACAGGTGATAATCCTTGTCATAAACTATTGTTTCGCCCACGTATTTCTGATATTCAGCAAGGTACATATGCTTATCATAAATCATACGTCCTGTCTCACGAACCTGCAAGAAGTCCTCAACCTCCAAGATACGTGAAAGCTGTTCGCCCAGGATGTCCTTAGAGTTCCTTATACCAAACATATTCAAAGCCGCTTCATTAATCTGTTGAAGTTCAAGATCATCGTTTGCAACAATAATTCCGTTAGGCGTTATCTTTATGATGTTATCCGAGAACGACTCCGCGCGTTCCTTTATAAACGGCAAGCACATAGACACTTCTGCCTTGCCCTGATAAACCGCTATAGCCTTTTCACGGCAAGTGTTATAGCCGCAGGTGCCACAGTTCAATTCATGTTCCTTTGATGTTTTACCCATTTGACGCATAATATCCTCTATATTCTTTGAACCCGGATTTGTACGCGAAAGCCCTATGAACGGGTGTACGCGATGAAGGGTGTTCTTTTCTGAGTCTGTAATTACAAAATCTTGCTTTCCTGCTACTTGCTTTATCTTCATATAATCTCTTAAAGGTGCATATGACTTGCCTATAACAGGCCCACCAATACAGCTACCCTTGCAAGCCGATACCTCTATAAAACAGTTTCCTACGTCAAGGTTGCCGCTTTCGATATCATTAAAAACATCCATGCATGCATCCACGCCGTCAACGCCAATAAATTCATAACCACTAATCCTGTCGGTATCCATTGTGTTAATAATTCCGCCAACGGTTGGGAAAAGACGTGCTCTTGTCTGCAAATTATTCTCGTCTACGGCGTTTTCAGGCTCAATGCCCTTAGACAAAAATAAACCGGACAGCTCTTCAAACGTTAAAACAACGTCAACAGCCCCGGGATATTTTTCAGCCTCAGCCTTCTTAGAAATACAAGGGCCGATGAAAACGGTCTTTGCATCCGGATAACGCAACTTAATATCTTGGCAATGTGCAACCATAGGCGAAACTACAGCGGCCAAATGAGGAAGAACCTGTGGGAAGTATTTCTGAATAAGTACGTTTGCTGAATGACAGCAAGATGAGATAAGTATTTTTCTTTCGCCTTCGACGAGTATGCGCTCGTATTCCTTCTTGACTATTGTCGCACCTATAGCAGTCTCCTCAACATCAAAGAATCCAAGCCTTTTTAAAGCAGCCCTCATACCTCCGATATTAACGTCAAAGGCCGCAGTGAATGAAGGGGCAAGACTTACAATAACCTTCGCTCCGCTTGCGATAAGCCCGAAAGCCTTATCAACATCATCACGCACAAACTTCGCCTGCTGCGGACAAACAACGTAGCATTGTCCACAAAGAATACATTCGTTTTCAACAATCTGTGCCTGCCCGTCCGAAAGCTTAATAGACTTAACCGGACAATTTCTTATACACTTATAACAATTCTTGCAGTTACTCTTTTTAGATTGAATATAATCCATATTTATCACCTTTCATTGAAATTTTTATTTCAGTTCGTATTTATTAAATAAAATACCAAAAAGTGTTGTATTTTAATCAGATTTATTTTATAATTATGCAAATGTTTAAATTAATGCGAGTAGGTGAAAGATAGTGTATTGCCACATCCTTATAGGTACAAATAGAATTCGCTAACAAAACAAGCAAGTTTACTACAGCCCATTCAGATGGGTTTGTTTTGTTGCAAACAATACCTATTAAGGAGAATGATTATGCATATTTCAAATAATATAATAAAGCACTATCTAAAGAATGTTTACTTTATCAACGGAACGTCGTACGCGGGAAAATCTACTATGTGCGCAATGCTTTCAGAAAAGTATGGATTAGTTCATTGCGGAGAAAACTATAATCTTGACGAATTTTTGTCCGTTGTTACAATCAAAGATCAGCCGAACATGAGTTACTTTCATACAATGAAAGACTGGCAAGAATTTATCAACAGAACTCCTGAAGAATATGACGCATGGATTTCCGGTTGTTCGCGCGAGGTTGTGGGCTTTGAGATATCTGAACTAATACGTATTTCTGCTAATCGGAAAGTGATAGTTGACACAAATATGCCATGTGATGTATTGAAACAAATTACCGGTTATAATCAGGTCGCTATCATACTCTCACCACAGTCTATGTCTGTTGATATGTTTTTCAAGCGAGATGATCCAGATAAACAATTTATTCTATCTCAAATAAAGAAAGCTCCAAACCCTGAAAAAACCATGCAAAACTACAGAGCTTGTATAGCTGAAATAAACAGCCAAGAACATTACAATGAATGGCTAAACAGCGGTTTCTTTACTATTGTTAGAGAAAATGCGCAAACGGATACACGCAACGAAACCCTCGAAATATTAGCTAAACACTTTGGTCTTTAAGTTTCAAAACAAAGCCGCCTAAAAATTAGGCGGCTGTTTTTGTATATTATACTCCTTAACGCATTAAAATCGCAATTGTTTCGAGCGTTTGCAAACTTGTAGAGGCAAGTTTGCGTCCTTTCGCGAAGAAAGAAGTGCAGATTTTTAGCGTTAAGGAGTATAGCCATTGCTTATTCTTAAACCTTCGCGAGTATGTTCTCCTCAAAAAAGCCTTTGACCTTTTCAGGTGTAAGTGAGAATAATTCGTCATTCACAGTAACACAAACACCGTTTACACAATTGCCCATACAAAACTTGCCCGAAAGCTCAACCTTTTCCTTAAGCTCATTTTCTGCAACAAGCTTTTGAAGCTCTTCAACAATCTGCCTTGAGCCCTTCAGGTGACATGAACTTCCAACACAAATGGTAACCTTTATCATTTAAACCTCCAATGGAAATTTTTTAAAATATATACGGTTATTAATTTTTCACTGAATATACGCCCTTTATTTTAATGAAACTTACTTTATAATTCTTTAAAATATAATACAGATAATCAAATTAAGAATCTTAATATGAGGTGTTGTGACATGTTTATGGAAACAAAAAGATTAATTTTAAGAGATTACTCAATTACCGATCTAAATGACTATTTTGAGCTTAAATCCTGTGATGAAGTTTGGAAATTTTCAACAAATCATCCAACAACCGATTTTGAGCACGTTAAAGAACTTCTAAACGAATTGATAGTTAGCCAATCCAAAACCGGAGTTGGATTTTGCGCACTTATTGAAAAATCATCAAACCAATACATTGGCGAAGCCGGAATTTTGTCAATAAATAACGTTACGGATAGATGCGCAATAGGATATAACCTCTTGCCTGCGTTTTGGAATAACGGTTATGCAACTGAAATATCAAAAGGCCTAGTAAGGTATGCATTTGAATGCCTAAATTTAGAAAGAGTTGAGGCATTGGTGATGCAACCGAACTTCGCCTCATGCAAAGTTTTAGAAAAGGCAGGCCTTCTGAAAGAAGGCCTCTTAAAACATTTTACAAAAATTAATGGAACCTATTATGATGTTTGCTATTACGGAATCACAAGACCTATTGATATTCCGCTACATCAATCCAACGCATGAGGAATTCTCTTTCCTCGGGCTTGCCCTTTACGGATTGAGAGGCGGCAACGATAGGGAGCCATTTTTGGACATATTGCTTTGCTGTATCGCTGAGCTTGCAGAAGGTGTTAAGATACTTTTCGGAAATTTCGATTTGCCCCGCAAGCTGGAAAAGCAGATATGAGCGTGCAACGTCCGCGGCCGCATTACCCTGTGTGGCATGTGACCAGTCGAGGATATAATCCGTGCCGTCCTCACCGCAGATGATGTTTTCGGGACAGAAGTCGCCGTGACAGACCTTGTTGTGGCGCGGCATGGCTTCAAGCCTTGTGTGAAGCTCGTAACGCGTGGTTGCGTCCAAATCGGTTTCGGAGATTTTACGAATCATCTTGTCTCTTAAACGTGTCAATTGAGCAGAGCGTTTATCATGAACCGACAATTGCAGCTTGACAAAACGGTCTATAAATTCATCCGTACGTTCTGGTTCTTTTTCCATAAGCTGTGCTAGCGTTTTTCCTTTTATATATTCATTTACAATCGCCCACTTGCCGTCAAAGCGAGTAACCTCCAAAAGCTTCGGAACGGGCAGACCTGTTTCTTCGACACGAGCCTGATTCAAGGCCTCGTTCAATACATCAGACTTGGGATATTTGTCTTCAAAAACCTTTATAACATAATCACCATCACGGTATATTGTTTTAGATGTTCTGACGGCTATAACCTTCTCAAGTTTCATATCTAACCCCTCCTTAATTTCCATAGTAAGCATTAAGATACATCTGCTTAATCTCGCTCATAAGCGGATAACGCGGATTTGCTCCTGTACATTGGTCATCGAAAGCTTGCTCTACCATTTCGTCCAAACGCTCAAGGAAATATTTCTCCTCAACGCCGTAATCTTTTATAGTCTTTTTAACGCCTACGCTTTCCTTAAGCCTGTCAATGGCTGAAATAAGGTTGTTAAGGCTTTCTTCGTTTGTTGAACCGGCAAAGCCTAAATATTGTGCAACTTCAGCATATCTCTCTAATGTGTGCGGGTGGTCGTACTGAGAGAATGCCCCCATCTTTGTTGGGGCTTCGCTTGCATTGAACTTTATAACTTCATTTATCATAAGCGCATTTGCGATACCATGTGGAAGGTGGTGGAATGCGCCTAATTTGTGCGCCATTGAGTGACATACGCCCAAGAATGCATTTGCGAAAGCCATACCGGCAATGGTTGATGCGTTTGCCATCTTCTCTCTTGCTATAGGGTCGCTTGCGCCGTTTTCATAAGCCTTGGGTAAGTAATCAAATATAAGCTTAAGTGCCTTTAATGCAAGACCGTCTGTGTATTCGGTTGCAAGCATTGAAGCATAAGCCTCAATCGCGTGTGTCAACGCGTCTATACCTGAAGCAGATGTAAGCCCCTTTGGCATATTCATCATCAAATCTGCGTCAACAATGGCCATATCGGGTAAAAGCTCGTAATCTGCAAGCGGATATTTAACGCCTGTGCTTTCGTCAGTTATAACCGCGAATGGTGTAACCTCAGAGCCTGTGCCCGCAGTTGTAGGTACTGCTATGAAGTAAGCCTTTTCACCCATTTTAGGGAAGCTGTATACGCGTTTTCTGATGTCCATAAAGCGCATAGCCATATCAAGGAAGTCAACCTCAGGATGCTCGTAAAGTACCCACATAATCTTTGCCGCGTCCATAGCAGAACCGCCGCCGAGTGCAATAATGCAATCCGGTTTAAAGCCGTTCATAGCGCAAACGCCTTCTTTAGCAGACGCAAGCGTTGGGTCTGGTGCAACATCAAAGAAAACAGTATGTGCAATATTCATTTCATCAAGCTTATCTGTTACGCACTTCGTATATCCATTCTCAAATAAAAATTGGTCTGTAACGATAAAGACCTTCTTTTTACCTAAAACATCTTTAAGTTCGCTAAGCGCAACACCAAGGGAACCTCTCTTTAAGTAAATCTTTTCAGGCGTTCTGAACCAGAGCATGTTTTCTCTCCTTTCGGCAACCGTTTTTATGTTAAGCAAATGCTTCACACCCACATTTTCAGACACAGAGTTGCCGCCCCAAGAGCCACAGCCCAACGTCAACGATGGGGCAAGCTTGAAGTTGTAAAGGTCGCCGATACCGCCATGTGAGGAAGGCGTGTTCACAACGATACGGCAGGCTTTCATCTTGTCGCCGAATTTTTTGATTTTCTCTTTTTCTGTAACTGTATTCAGATAAACGGAAGCTGTATGACCAAAACCACCATCTTCAATAAGCTTGTGGGCTTTCTCTATGCATTCGTCGAAGTTTTCAGCCTTATACATTGCAAGCACAGGCGAAAGTTTCTCATGTGCAAACTCCTCGGATATGTCAACGCTTTCAACTTCGCCGATAAGTATTTTTGTCTCAGGAGCTACAGTAATGCCGGACAATTCCGCAATACGTGCCGCAGACTGTCCTACAATTTTCGCATTAAGCGCACCGTTTATAATTATGGTCTTTCTTACCTTTTCTGTTTCGGATGGGTTCAGGAAGTAGCAACCTCTTTTTATAAACTCAGCCTTAACCTTGTCATACACAACGGCTGTTGCTATAACCGACTGCTCGGATGCACATATCATACCGTTGTCAAAGGTTTTTGAAAGGATTATAGAGCTTACAGCAAGGGTTATGTCCGCACTGTCATCGATAACCGCAGGTGTGTTACCCGCGCCAACGCCGATTGCAGGCTTACCTGAAGAATATGCGGCCTTAACCATACCGGGGCCTCCGGTTGCAAGAATTAAGTCTGCCTCTTTCATAACTGTGTTTGACATATCAAGGCTTGGTACGCTTATCCAGTTAATAATACCCTCGGGTGCGCCAGCCGCAACCGCTGCTTCATACACAATCTTTGCAGCCTCTATGGTCGCATTTTTTGCTCTTGGGTGCGGGCTTATGATAATACCGTTTCTGGTCTTTAAAGCCAAAAGTGTTTTGAAGATAGCTGTTGAGGTTGGGTTAGTTGTGGGGATTACAGCGGCTATAATGCCTACCGGCTCCGCGATTTTCTTTATACCGTTTTCAACATCTTCCTCGACAATGCCACAGGTTTTTGTATCTTTGTAAGCATTATAGATATATTCAGACGCATAATGGTTTTTTATAACCTTATCTTCTACAATACCCATGCCTGTTTCCGCAACAGCCATCTTTGCAAGCGGAATACGTTGTTTATTTGCGGCTAATGCGGCCGCCTTAAATATCCTGTCAACCTGTTCCTGTGTAAAGTTTGCGAATTCCGCCTGTGCCTCACGCACACGCGCAATAGCAAGGTTCAGATTCTCAATGGTGTCGATATTAATAAGCTTTTCCATACATCCCTCTCCTACTTATTCATTTTTTCTTTTAAATGGCGTGACAGCAAAGCAAGCGATGCGGCCATATTCTCGTTTTGAACAAGAACGTTATCCGGCACGCTCAAATGAGTGGGCGAAAAATTCCAAATTGCTGTAACGCCGCTGTCAACCAATAAATCACAAACCGATTGAGCCATTTCGGCCGGCACGGTGATTATGCCAATATGCACGTTAATTCGACGGCACATCTCATTAAGCTTTCCGAGCGGCAATATACGTTTGTTGTCTACAACATTCTCATCTACATCGAATGCAAGCAGTATATCCAGTCCGTAATCGGAGAACCCCTTATAGTCCAAAAGAGCCTTGCCCAGCTTTCCCGCCCCGATTAAGACAGCGTTATCCGTATTGTTATAGCCAAGGAAGGTTTCAAGGTCGTCAACCAGCGTTTTAACCGCATAACCGGTCTTAGGTTTGCCGGACGAGCTTACCGTTGCAATGTCCTTGCGAACAGAAACATCATTATATCCAAGCGTTTCCGCAATCATTGTTGCGGATATGCTGTCGCATTTATCCCGATCAAGGGATTTGAGATAGTTTAAATACAGCGGGAGCCGCTTAAGCGTTTGCATTGATATGTTACTGACGGCCATGTCTTCACTTCCTCTCGGAAAATTTATGGTGGCCTCTAAAAAAACTCCTCACTCCATTTTCGCAAAAAACGCAAAACCGCCGTTTTATTGCGAAAATTGCATTTGCTCACCTCGCTTGCGCGAGTCTCGTTCGGGTTTTTAGAAGTGCCCTTATGAGGTTATTATAGCGCACCATTCGACATTTTTGAAATACGATAAAAATATATCGATATATATTTATCGATATATGATTAAAGTAATGAGGGTTTTGCATATACAAAACCCCATTAACGGTGTATAATCTTCTTATATTTACGTATCTGAAAGGAATGGGTTATATGAAATTATTATTTAAACAAAGGCTTTTCTCATGGTTTGATAGCTATGATGTTTATGATGAAAATCAAAATACCGCCTTTACGGTTCAGGGAAAGCTTGCCTGGGGACATAGGCTTGAGATTTACGATAAAAACGAATACCATCTCGCAACCCTGCAACAACGTATTCTTACCCTTTTGCCCAAGTTTGAAATTTATTTGGGTGACAAAATGGTTGGTGAGATTGTAAAGGAATTTACCTTTTTCAAGCCATCTTTTACGGTTGATTGCAACGGTTGGTATGTTGAAGGGGACTTTTGGGAATGGGATTATAGGATTATGAGCTCAGGTGGTTCGGTTGTTGCAACGATAGAAAAGCAGTTGTTTAATTTTACAGACACGTACATCATTGACATCTTCAATCCCGAAGACAGTCTCTTGGCTCTTATGGTTGTTCTTGCTATTGATGCGGTTAAATGCAGTAATAAATAAGTGTGAAAAAATCATAATATGGCAATGATATAGGTTAAATAGGTTAGGAGGCGAATTATGAAAATATTTGTAGAGAACTTAGGTGCTGTCCGTCAAGCTGAAATAGAGCTTAGTAATTTCACAATAATTTGCGGTCGTAATAATAGCGGAAAAACATATGTTACTTATGCAATCTACGGTTTTTTTAATTTTTGGAATAATAACTATAAAATCGAAATACCTCAAGACATTATGAAAAATCTTGAAAATAATGGCGTTGTTAGTATCAATTTATGCAACTATAAAGACAGAGCACAAGAAACAATTGATGATGCTTGTGCGAAATATTCTGAGCATTTAGAGAGAGTATTTTCAGCAGGCGAAGAGTTGTTTAAAGACTCCTGTTTTAAAATAAAAATTAGTTCTGATGAGGTGCATATTGGTAATGGTATATATGAGCATAATTTATTTACAACGAAATCAAATAAAGACTTGATAAAGTTAAGAAAAGAAAGAGGTTCTGAGGAATTGATTGTCACATCTCTTTCGGAGGTTTTAGGAGAACCAACTATTCCCAGCTTCATTTTGGAAGATTATATTGGGAAAGCAATTAAAATAATTGTGTTTGGAAGATTATTTCCTGATATTTTTATTGCAAGTGCAGAGAGAACCGGAGTTGCTATATTCAGGAAGGAGCTGGACTTTGCAAGAAATAAACTTTTAAATGAATTGAGTAGCATTGATAAAAGCATTAAAAAAATTGGTTTAATATCAGAGCAGAAATCAAACTATGCGTTGCCTGTAGAAATGAACGTTGAGTTCAATCGCATTTTAGAATCAATATGTAAGCAACTCAGCTATATTTCAAAAGAACGCTCTGACATTCTTGATAGGTTTGCAGATATTTTAGGTGGTGAGTATGATGTTACAGAAAACAAGGGTTTATATTTTACTCCTAGTGGCGAAAATATAAAACTAACAATGGATGAAAGCTCTAGTTCAGTTCGTTCAATGTTAGACATTGGATTTTACCTAAAACACGCGGCTGATAAAGGAGACATACTTATGATTGACGAGCCTGAATTGAATTTACACCCTGAAAACCAAAGAAAGTTCGCACGATTGCTTTCATGTCTTATAAATTGTGGCATTAAAGTTTTTATAACAACACACAGCGATTATATTTTAAAGGAATTAAGTACTTTGATTATGCTAAATTCAGATAAAAGCCATATTGCTCAGATTATTGAGAAGGAGCATTATTCTAAGGCCGAACTTTTGGATATCGAAAACATTAAGGTATATATCACAGAAGAAAGTAAGGTAAAACAAGAAGGTAAGAAACTTTCATCTATAATATCTACATTAGTGCCTGCGAATATTGATATAGATAGGGGGATTGAAGCCAAAAGCTTTGACTACACCATAGACGAGATGAACCGAATTCAGGAAGAAATTATTTTTGGAGGGTAATAATGGAAACAGTTCAAATACTAAGGAGTTTGTTCAATGATAACGCAACACTTCCTCTACAAAATTGTGATGATAAATATTTTTGTGAGCTTGTTGAAACTGAATCAGACTACACTCTTAAAATACTGAACATTCCTCAAAATGCTTTTATTATAAAAGGGGATAGGTTTCCAGAACTGAAAGGATTTTTTAAAGGCGACAAAGGCGAGTGTAAGAGAGCGGATTATATTATTATTCTCAGCGAAAGCAAGATCATATTGTATATTGAATTAAAAAGATCAAAAGATACAAAACCAAATAGCCACATAACTGCACAACTTAAAGGGGGGAGGTGCCTAATAGATTATTGTTCTTCGATTATAAACCACTTTTTTCCAAATCATGGTTATGTCTTTGAAGACTATGAACATAGGTATTACAAAT
>CAYPQA010000055.1:0-15787 GCA_964412725.1 uncultured Eubacteriales bacterium | reverse complement strand
TTTCTCACCCCATATCATTATATCATATTATTTATTTAAAATCACATTGCTATAATACTGCCGTCTGGTTCAACCCTTGCCACAACTGGCGGTAATTCGTCCGGGTCTGCATTTATGATATTGGAAACAATCAGCCTATCATTGACATAACGGTAGTCGAGTACATATTCAGAAGATATTTCATTATGTTGATGATTAGCCGCCGCTTCGTGCTGTGCTTTGAAATCCGACAGCACTTGCAGATAGTTTTTCTTAACTTGTTCATCAGACAAATCCCCATTGCGGTAGGCAATCATTTGCTCTCTGATGTATCGTGGAATATCGTTGTCACCTAAAATATCACCAAAGGGGTTAATCATTGTGGTGTTGGTGATGTAGGTCAAACTACCACTTCTGCCTAATGCAAATTCCACGCCCTTTTTGTCGTAGCCAATAATGTCACCATCGCCGTATAACTTCAAATCAAAATCAAACTGCGCTTCTTTCCAGTCAACAAAAAATACGGGTAGAGGGCTTTGGGGCTGTTCAGGAGTTAGTTCCGCAGACTCTTGATTCTTCTGCATTTCTTTGTTGTTAAGCACATTAAGATATTCCTGTGCAGAGGATTCATCGGCAAATGTAGGCATTGTGCCGTGTTCATCGGTGTAGTAATCACCCGTTTCATTATCCCATATAGCGTAAGCGTCCTCTGAGCTGGGGAAAGCGTCCGAAGTCATTGTGACCTCAAAGCGTTCTGTAGGTTCGTCTAAATCGCCACTTTCTTCAATGCTTTGGGGTTTTGTAGGTTGCTCTGAAACTATTTCTTCTATCGGTCTATTTGCCCAAGATTGACGCAAGACATAATCGAATAGATTATCATTAAAATCCTCATCAGAAAAATAACGATGATAGATTTCCGGTTCATCTTGTTGGTGGTCACGGATAGACTGTTCCAACGCCCATGTACAAGGGTTGCGAAGTGAAGCACGGCTTTGTGCGCTTGAAAGAACTTCCAAATAATCCGTGTCCTGCATAACACGCTCTAAAACCGTTTGTGCGACGGTATCAAAATCCAGTTCCGGTGTTTGTTCAACAGCGTTTTCATGCCCCGGTATTTCGTCATTAGAAATTACAATCTGGTTTTCGGACAACAAGCGCTCGAAGTCATAACGCTGAAATGATACATAGTCGGAAATTGGGTAAGTGGGCAGTGTAGCAAGGTTTCTTATCCTGACAAAATCGTCGATTCGGTCTATTTCGTATTGCTTACCGTTGTAGGTTAGCTTATCGCCAACATTATAAGGTATATGAGGAACAGGTGACTTTGCGGCATAAACAGTAATATTTCTACTACCTTCCTCACGGCTGCTCGCAACGGCAACGGCGTGACCAGCTTCATTCAATTTTCTTTCATATTCACCGAGTAGGCGACGTGGTATGCCGCACATGGGAACCGTTTCGAGTCCAATTTTACGTTCCGTAACCGTTACGTTAAGCACATCAACGGCTATATTAGCGTCCTCACCATACATCTCGAAGAAATCGCCGACTTGCCACATAACTATTGCGCCGTTGTTTTCAACTTTTATACGATGGCACTCGTCAAGGACTGTAAGTGTGCTGTTTTGTGAGTTTTCCCACTCCGGAACAGACTGCTCCGGCTGTTCAATCACCGCAAATCGCCCGGCATTAGCAAGCTCTGTAATGCGCCTTATTGCTTGTGGAAGTGGTAACGGCAGGTTACCGCTGTATATTTCACGGACAAGCTGAACTGCTTCTTTTGAACGAGGGTTATCGGCAAATTGAGCCGCAAGCCGTGTTTTGTCCTCATTGCTTATATTGAGTAGAAGTGTATCAATCCCGTCTTGTGAGATAGGCAAAGAAACAGCCGGGGCATTTGCCTCGGCTGTTTGCTCTTGGGATTGCTCAATTTTTATCTGCTGTGCTTCCGTACTTGGTAAAACGGGAAAAGTGTCAATATCAAATAATGATATTTGCATTTCATCCTGTGACGGTGTTACTGTTGAACGCTGTTCAAGAATAGGCGAAGGCAGCTTATTCGCAAGCTCCGGTTGGGGTAGACTATCCAAACCCGGAAAAAGCGTATATGTCCCTTCACGGTATGCGGTTAGACGTTCAAATCCTGTTTTTCGGCTACTGTAATATCTATCTTCTTCCGGTGTGTTGGCGTAAAGATATTGCATTTCGCCGAGAACAGCGTCTATGCGTTCTGTATTGCTTAAAAAACCTCTAAGAGCCGTCCATTCTTCCTTGTGGGGGTAGTAAAAATCCAACTCTTTTTGAAACGGACTGTTGTATTCTTCGGACGGCAGATTATAGTAGAAATTGTTGATGTTACGGGTAAGTATTAAGGCTTCGTAATCGGGAATACGATTCAAGTCCGAGCGTGTCATATACAGACCGCTTTGTATGAGTTCGCCTATCCTACGCGAAACTTGATTCCAGTTAAGGTTTATATCCTCACAGCCGGGGCGCTTGAAGTACATACCTTTGCCGGGTTCTGCACCATGCCACCCACCGCCAACCCACGAACCGCCGACGTGACCGTATTCGTTTTTCAGAAAATTAATACGTCCTTTTGGCGTATGGTCATGGAGAAAGTGTGACAGTATGCGGAATTTTCCCTCGCTGAATTGACTTCCGCTTGTCAAATAAGAATCAATCTCATCCTCGGTTATAAACCGCATGAAGCCAACCGACTGAATCTCAGCAACAGGAAAACCTTTTGTGGGAATCATACTGTTTTTCATATCTGATAAAAGCTGTTCGGGGTTATGCCATGTACGCCCATCAGTTTCAGTTTTCCACGAAATAACGTCGCCCTCTAACCGGGCGAGTATTCCTTCACGCTCATCAATATCGCCAAGCAAGCCCTTGATAAGCTCTATATCGTCAAGGTGTCCTTTGTGACTGTCCCATTCCTCCGGGATAAAGTTCATATCGTCACGATAAAAATACCATAAATCTTCTGCAAGTTCCCGTTTAGCGTTGTCCACGGCTTCATCAAGCACATCATGTGAAACATACTGCCCCGCATCATAAAGCGACTTAATGCGCGCGGCAGCTTGTTCCCATGTGATGTGGGCGAAGTCACTTGCAGATTGTGCGGACTTGCCACGCCCAATTTTTATGCCATTATCATCAAACCAAACAGAAGTCGGCTCTATGCCAAATTGAAAGCCTTTACCGCCATGCGTTTCCCTGTGGCTCCAACGCCCCGAAAGGTACTCACGGCGCAAAAAATCAGCATTTTCTTTAGGTGAAAGTCCCTTAGAGAAGAACGATGCTATCCGCAAGGTGCTATTTTTGTCGTTGCCGCCATCTCGTAAAATAGAATCGACCTCATCTAAGGCGATAGATGAGGTCGATATTGTTTCAGCTAACAGGGATACTTGGGCGAGTAGTTCGGTGTTTTGTGCTAAATGGCCATCCCTATTCCCAACTTGGGAATAGGTGTCGTTTATATCGGAAACATCGCCCTGCCCATATTGTTGGGGCGGTGTTTTATCAGTTTGGTTTAGACGTAAATCAGTTCGTTCAGAACCATTTCCTCCGCTTGCGAACGTAAGGCGTTCATTGCCGCTGTCCAACCCATCGGATTGTCCGCTTTGTTGGGTATCTGATTGCTCTTGGTCAATAGGCTCATTACTTGTTCCATTCGGGAGTTCGCCGCTTGCTCCGTTTCCCGAAGGTGCGGAAACAAGGTTTCTTTCAGCAGCATTGTGTTGTAGGTTATCGTCCTGTGGTCTTTCAGAAACGATTTCCTCATTCGTGCGTACCGTCCGAGAGGTTCCGTCAACTCCTTCGGCGGCTCGCTCAGCTTGATGTCTGGGAGAAGATAATCCCCGACCTGTGTGTAGGTTATATTCATTTTCATTGCTCCTTTCGGCGGTATGAAGCTGTGCAGCTTGTACCCGCTCATATTTTTTGATTACAATTTCTATATCCCGCAATACCTGTTCTGACAATTCGCTTGTAGCTGTACCAAGGGCATATACCATATCCGGTGTATTGAAGTCAAAGATATACTGAAAATCCTCATCTTCAAAGTATTCAGCGGTATCAAAGCCACAGCGTGACATTAAGGTATATGCTATGCTGTTGGCAAGCATTTCCTTGAAAGCAATGGATAGGTTATAGTCGTCAAAATCTTCAAGGAAACTGTCCTCGGCACGAAAGCGAATCTCACGAGCGTTATCTTCATAATACTCGTTAGCAAGCTGAGTTGCAATGTTGCGGAACGAATCAGAGAGGGTGTCCTCTATATCATCATAAATGCCTGCAAGGTGTTTAAGGACAGGCTCTCTATGTTCTTGCCGCATTTCCCATAAGTTGACAGGACGAGAATTATACAAAGACGGTTCGGTGTCGGCAACATCAAAAACATATTTAAGCCGTGGATAGTTTCCGGTATCGTCTATGAGTGCAATCCCTTTTGCTCCACGGCGTACCCAACGATTAAAGGAATCATTCCACGTTTCAATTTGAGCGCAAGCAACCGCATTGGGGCGTTGAGCGTGAATCATTAGTTGGTCGGTAAAAGAGTATTTGTACATTTTGGAGGCAGTATCAAGGAAATTCATCCAGTTTCCACGTTTGGCGGTAACTTCCCTTGCTGCCTGCTCCGAAATGGATTGATAATATTGAAGTTTTGATGGCATAGCTTACACCAACCTTTCTTCGTCAAGATAAGCCGGGTTGAACACGAAAGTGTAAAACTCGTCCTCATTCATCGCTTCCAATTTTTTTAGGACATTATCGGCAATCTCGCATATCTCCGGCACGTCTAAGTGCGGCTTGACAGTACGAATATCAGCAATAAGTGCTGTTCGACTGCTTGTGTCATAAATGCAGATGAAGTTTTCTTCTTCAACCGTAAATGCTGTCAAATTCATTCTCTAACCTCCTTGTCTGCTTCGCGCGTTGAAGCGAGTTTTTGTCCTCCAAGTGTCGCTTTGCGCTTGCCTTCTTCAAGACGCTCCATCAGCGTGGGCTTGGTTTTAGTGGCGGTGTTGCGGTCGCTTTCTTTCTTTTGTTCAGCGGGTTTTTCAGACCTATTCCCAAGTTGGGAATAGGTGGTTGGGGTTTTGGTTTCCTTTTCCGGTGTAGAAATTGGAGTGGCTTGTGTATGCTGTACTTCATTGCCAAGAAATGCGTTTAGTTCAACAAAACCTACTCTGTCAACAAAATGGGAAGATACATCATCGTTATATTTCAATACGATAACATCACTGACAGAAACAGAACGTGCCGCATAGTCGGCTGGGTGATTGATGTTGAAATCTTGATATATCTTATTTAAGACAGGGTAACGGTCGGAAAGAAATTCTATCTTTTCCGAAAAAGGTGCAGTGTAGACGAGTTCGTAATTAGTTCGGTCAACGCTTAAACCAAGTGCTTCAAGCTCTTTCATAGGCGCAAAGCGGAAATTATGACTTTCGGCTATATCATTGCGAATTTGATAAATGCCGAATCGGTTTCCTTCACCGTATAGCAAGTCTGATTCATGGTTTCTCTCGTTGTTTACAGCAACAGCCATTTGTGCCGCATATAGGGGAGAACGTTCCCAATCCTCACGCTCAATGCCGCATAAACCAATGTGGTTGATTATTTCTTCACGTTCAAACGCCATAGACTCTGTGTTATCAGAGTAAAGCATATATACACAATGTTCGGTGTCAAACAATTCAAGCGCTCGAAGTTTAGACATAGGCAGCATATCGTCATAGGTATACCCAAACTCATTACGGTCGGTGATTGTGGTCATAGGGTCAGGGAGTGGTAAATTGGGTTTAGGAGTTTTTGATATGGCTGTTTCGGGGAGTACCTGTTTTACAGCTTCATAGACACTTGTTGGAGTAGGTGTATTATCAAAGTTCGGTGGAATACTTTCGGGGGCAGGCACAAAACCGAACGCTCTCGTATCGGAGGACTTTGCAACAGTATCAATTTGCTGTTTAACCGCAAAGGGCATTTCCTTGTCATAGAAAGTTACATTACGGTCAGTGCCAATGTGTGCAACGGTTACATAATCACCGTTTCGCTCCTCGGCTCGATTCCATACGGTGATGCCGTTTCCTAAAAAGCCGTAGCCTAAGTCGTATTGCTTTTCCGATGTTTCCAATGTAGGTATGATAGGCTTGCCATTTTCATTAAAAGTAATCCCCATGTCCTCACCATCTATCTCCGCTGTTGCTCGTACAGGCTGGTAATGCTGTGTGTCAATGTTGTCAAACCATTGCACCGCAAAGCTGTTTATTTGTTCCTGCAACCCACGTACAGTGTGCTCGTTGCCGTTGCCATCTATGCTAAGGCCATTACCGTTTTCAGTAACTCTCCGATAAAGCGGCGGCATACTTTGCTCAAAGTTAGTGGCTGTCATTGTCTGTGTTTCACGGTCAACTTCAAACACTATCATAGGGTCATACATCAAATCACCGTTCATAGTGTAGGTGTACATCATTGAAAGTTGGTTTTCACCAATCCATTCAAAAGAAAGCGGCTCAAACCCTTTGGATTCAAGCCGCAGATAGCTGTATTCTCCGCTTTCTATTTGCGGAAACATTTCAGCAAGTTTCTCATATAGTTTATGTTCCACTGTTTTCTTGTCCTCCTTTATAGCGGATTCGGGGTTAGATGGGTTCATTCTCTCCCGTTTTTGTTCAATAGGCATAGTTATGATAGCTTCACGCAGTTTACGAAGATAACTGCCAAAAGCTGTTGAATTACCCTTATGCTTGCTTTTATAATAGCGATAACTGCCATCGCTAATCTCCGCAAGCCCGGTGTTTACCCAACCCTGTGTCCGAAGCGGCAGATTAACACCATACAGCTTGAAAAGTTCAAGTACAGGGTTTTTGCCGTCAAACTCGTATTCGTTATAGCCAACGCTTATGGTTTTACCGGTTTCAATGGCTTTTGCTATCTCGTCGATACGACCATCAAATTTTTCCTGTTTCTGACTTTGTTCCTCCTGCCGTGCCCGCTCTGCTTCTTCGTGACGACGTTGACTTTCTTCCTCACGGAGTTTACGGACAGGCATATTATGAGCTTCACATTCGTCAAGGCGGTTCAATACTGCTGCATGTTGATACATCGCCCACATCGTCGGGTTAGCCATATCATGTTCAAAACGCTCTACAACTTGAATCAAAACCTTGTCAAGCTCTGTTTCGGTGGGGCGGTAATCCACTCGCTTATGCTGTTCCTCGTCCCATACACTGTTGAAATATCCAGCTAATCGGTCAATGCGCCCGCTTGTGGTGAGAAAATAAAGACGCTTATCCTCACCTTCATCATGGCTAAAAAGCAGATACTTGCCGATAGGTTCTTCAACCGTTACACGGATTTTCTTCCCTGTTCGATTGAAGTTGCCGTCATCGAAAA
This sequence comes from uncultured Eubacteriales bacterium, assembly GCA_964412725.1. Classification (GTDB taxonomy): domain Bacteria; phylum Bacillota; class Clostridia; order Lachnospirales; family CAYPQA01; genus CAYPQA01. The sequence goes on along the minus strand of CAYPQA010000055.1, from coordinate 8,401 downwards.
CAGGCATCATCAAAACGGTTGAACCAATTTTATAAGAGTTGTTGACTTCCGCATTTCGGGCATATTCCGTTATTATTGATGGAACATCACTATCACCAATAGGCACCGTATCGGTAGATTGCGCCGTAGACAGTTCATCTAATTTAATTTGCTGTTCGCCGACTTCAAAAACAATATCACGCTCTTTAGCTATTTCACGGAAAATATCCTCAATCCCACTGATAAGCTCCGTTGCTGTTTTTCGGATAGTGTCAAGTGAAGCATTTAGTTCCTTTAATTCACGAGTTTTAGACCACTCCAAAATATAGCCAAAGCTGTTTACATCTGTTTCTATACCAAAATAATTACAGACTGCGTATGAAACGGATTCTGCTTCAATTTCTTCGGTGCGGCGGTCTTTTGGCTTCGCATTTTCATCTAAAAGACGCTGAGCTTCAATGTCATGTAGTTTGGCATGAGTAATCTCGTGAATTACGGCACAAACCGTTTGAACCTCACTCATACCCTCACGGATTGCGATGTTTTTACCAAAGCGACAAACACCGTCCATGTTTTCCGGTAATGGTTCAAATTCGATAGGGAGTGGCGATACTTTGCGAAGTGCGTCCATAAAAACCGAATACTGCTCAACATCTCCTGTTAAATTTTGTACAAGTGACGGCAGTGGTTCCCCATCCGTTTGCGATATGTCAAACACGGATACGACTTTGAACCGTGCTATCTTTATTTCAACTTCCTCGCGTAAAGGTTCACCGTCCTCACCGATAATGGGGCGTTGTGTTTCGGGGTCGATTTTTTCCATTTCCTTTTTCGTGACAAAGGGTGTTGGTGCAAGAATTTTTATACCGTGTTCGCCTTTTTTGACTTGCCGCTTAAATTTGTTGCGCCAGTCTTGGTAGCCGGCCACTCTGCTTGCTGTCGGCATTTGTAAATATATCAAGAGAGTGTTGCGTGTTGAATAAGTGTGAAAGCGTGACATGGTTTTCAAATATTCTGCATATCGGTCACTTGTGAAAAGGTCTTTTACGCCTTGTTGGAGTTTATCCGTAAGCTCCTTAACTTGTGGCGAATCAGCCATTACTCCACCTCCAAACCGTTACGCTTTTTTGGCTTATCACCTTGAGCGTCCTTCTTGGCATCGGCTTCCTTTACCTTTTCCTTTGCGTTTTCCAGTTTTTCTTGAAGTGTCGGCTTTTTTGAAGGTTTAGCGACTTCCTTTTGCGGAGGTTCAGCGGATTTTTCGAGTTCAGCAAGCTTTGTTTTTGCCCATTGGGGTAATCGTGCTATGTCAGCTACGCCAAGAACGTCCGAACGCTCAAAACGGGATTCCTTACCGGAATATAAGTCCTTACAGAATACGGCATTTCCACGGGCGTTGGGATTTGCACCAAACCCTCCTTGACAGATTTTGAGTTGGTGGTCTGCTGTTTGAAATTCAGGCGATAAGACTTCGGCCTTAATGACAATCAGCTTACCTTCTAAATTTTCTTGAAGCCCGTTCGGGATACAATCGGAAACGTCCAGAGGTGTCGGCTCTACGCCGAGCAATTCTTTTCGCACATCGCGCGTGGAGATAACGCAATTAACATTGTGCTGTAATATTTTTGTAAATTCCTGCAAGGCTTCGACGTAATCGTGCGTAACTCCTGTATATTTGTTATCCATAACGCCAAACGGGTTATCCCAACGATATTCGCAGACCATATAGCGGTTTTCCGCTTCCGGGTTTTCGGCAAGAACAACAAGACGGCTGTTTATTTGAATTTTATTTAATTCCTTGTAGCCGTCATAGTCTGATTTTTCACCTTTTTGGCTTTGTTCGACTTCTTTGGGAATTTCCTGCTTTTTACGGTTGTTAAGCCTATCGTTTACTTGATGTTCAACCGCATTTATAAATTCCTGTGTTTTGCTGTTGTCATAGTCAAAATCGGGATTGTCGCTTGCAAGCCTTATCGGGGTCATTTCATAAAGTGCAGCAAGCGGTCTATCGAACATGGAAAGATAGTCTGTCACTTCCGATGAAAATTCGCCGATGTTTTCCTCTAAAAAATTTACAAGCGCACGAAGCTCATCGGGATTGGTTTCTGCAAATGGTGCAGTTTCATACTCAGCACGGAACCTTTCACTGAGAACCCTATCATAGACGTAGGGAAAACTTCCGTGGGAAAAGTCCTCTCCCGTAAATGTCAAAGCGAATGGGTCTGCTTTTTTAACATCTTCAACCCAATCAAATGTTTCGCCATACTGGTTTTGTGTAAAAGCAAATTGCCATTCTCCGCTGTTGTCACGGAAAATAATAAACGGCTCTTGCGAGCCGCTTTGCACTTCTGACATTGTTTTTTCGATTGTGCCATTAAATGTCATACCTAATTCCTCCTTATCATAAATTAAGCCGCTTTTGGTTCATGACCAAAAACGGTTATGTATGGGCAAAAAATAGGGCTGTTCACTACTAACATAGTGAAACAGCCCTTTGTATCTTTTACAACCTTACTAAATTGCCTTTAACGATTTACCATTAATGCCCGGCGCCTATAACCTTCCAGCCAATATCTCCGTCTTTAACAAGCCATATTTTCATATTCTGTATGCCGGACGGGTCTGTTATTTCTTTTTTAACCTGCATATCTATTGAAATATCAAAAATCATTTCATTTGCTTTAGCAGGTTCGGTACTTTTTTCTATACTTAAAAGCTTTACGCTCTTAATGTTGTTTTCGATACTCGGTACTTCGTAGCGGTTCATAAAATAATATGAAATATAACCCATAAGCCGACTTACCGATAGATATTGGAAATAGCTGTCATCATCTTTATTAAGAGCCTCATAATACTTAGCCACCACTTCTTCCGGCGAAAGTTTTGCGTTGTTAATATTTGATTGTTCGTTTAAGTCATAGCCATTTTCGGCATACCAAGTTTCAAAAGTTTGGCCTTTAATATCCTCGAAGGTGCTTAGGTTAAGGGAACAGGCAACCTCATTTCGTACAGCATATAAATACGCACCAACAATCTTACCACTGTCTTTAAGGACAACGGCGTAAGTATCCGTGTACGGCTTGAATACCTCCGGCGGCCGATTTAATAAGTAATATTTGTGGACGGTTATGTTTTTACCCAAGTAGCCCCCAAAATCAAGCCCAATATTCTTTGAAAGTTCAAGGTTATAGCTCCAGTAAAGCTTAATAGGGAACTCATTGCCTTTATATAGCAGATTGTCCGGCAATTTTACCTCCACACTTGAAATTTGAAAACCGGGATTAAGTCCGAAGCTATTAAAAAGTTCTGCCGCCGTCTTTTCAATGTCCATATTCTGCGGTCTAAATTCCTCAAGGTTTTGAATAAGCCTTGCAGTGTCGTAACTTGGGGAGTAATAAACGCCATCAAGCTCAAAGCAGCTTTTCAAGTACAGGGTATCAATTTTAAGATGAATTTCTTGTGCAACACCGCCGCTTTTGAGAATTATGACTGCCGTAGGGTTATTGGGGCGACTAATGTCGTCATATTCAAGCTTGCTGATAATAACGCTGTTTTTCAGCATGTCTGTCAACATCTCTAATGCCCTGCTATCACTTGTGGTATAAGGTTTATAACCTTCCTCAAAATAATTAAAGAAATTATATTTTATCTCCAAACTATCGGGCTTGCCGAAATTAAGTGGTAGTGGCTCGGGCGCAAAATCGGCATATAGCTTGCCTATTTCACCGCTAAACATATCAAAATCAAAACCGCCTTGCACCTGCTTGTCATTTTCAGCCGTCCATTCAAAGGTCATTTGCAGCTTGGGAGATTGGCTATATGTCCATTTATAGAGCCAAATATATGGGTCTGGCCGGTTTTCCCTTGGGGCAAGCTTTTTATCAAGCTTTGCGGCAAGTTCGTTCATCCCCGGCAGCGGCACAAGCGTCATTGTGTTTGTGTCAAGGACAATAGTTTCAGCGTAAATCCTTGCCATATAAGAAATGGCAACATAGCGTCCATCAGGTGACCATAAAAAGGCTGTTTTCAAGTACCCCGGTGTCATGCTCCATAACACATCACCCGTATTTGTATCAACAAGGCGTATTTCTTTTGCTGGGTAAAGACCTGATATAGGGTTTTCAAAGTCTATTCCGTATGTTTCAATGCGGTAATTGTTATATTTCCCCTCAGAAACAGAACTTTTTATGTTTAAATCAGGCTGTATTTTAAGCATTGCTTCCCGGCAGACAGCCCCCTTTAATCCATCATCAGCTTGCCAAATAGAATATAAATAGGGCAAAGCCTTTTGGCCAAGAGCAATTATTTCATTATATTCAGTCTGATGTTGGCGAATATAAGCGAAAACATTGGATACCTCTTGTGGTGAAGATATTATAATGTCAAGGTTTTTGTGGATTGTTTCTTCAACGCTTCCTGCGCTTGTTTTAGTTTCATTAGCGTTAACGGCTTCGGCAATTGGTGTGGTTACATCTGCCGGCGATTGAGCTTGTGAGCTGGTTTTAGCAGCCAACACGAACGCACATGCAGTAACAACAGCCACAAGCACAACAGAAACCCCCATTAAAAACTTACTTTGTTTTTTAAATTTCATGATGGACACAAGCCTTTCTTTTAATGTCTTTTTATCCTCGCACATGGTAGTTGAAACAATGCCGGAGGAATAGCGGCTTTCGGCGACAACAGCAATAAGCGTATCACCATACCCTTGTTTTGCCACATTATCCATATGATTAATAACGGCTTCATCGCAAGAAAGCTCACAGGCACGGTTTATCTCCCGGCGTACAATGTATACCAGTGGGTTAAACCAATGAATACAAACGGCTATTGTGGAAAGCCATTTTATGAAGATGTCCTTGCGTTTAAAATGAGTAAGTTCATGGGCAATTATAAATTCAAGATGATTTGGTTCAAACTGCTTTTCAGGCAAAACGATTATCGGCTTAAACAGACCAATAAGCATTGGCGTTGTAGCAAATTGGCTTTTAAAAACAGGCAGCCTTGCGTCAATGCCGGTGTCTGTCATTGTTTTCTTTATTCGGTCTGTAAAAAACGAATATGTGAGTATACTCCACAAAATGGAGAGAGCAACACCAACAGTCCAAATAATATTGGCAAATATAATAGGCGAAAGGGACAAGGGACTTTTATTAGTAGTATTCTTTTCCGTAACCATATCTGCTTGCCGGGCAGCTTGTGAAATCCGTTCCATCTCATCTTCCCGGTTAAGGACAAAACGCTCTACAGTGTCCCGAACGGTTATAATTTGCAGCGGTTCATTGATTGCTTCCGATTTCAATCCTTTCTGCGTTAATGGAAGCTCCCAGTTGAAAGGTAATAATAATTGGGCGATTACGATAAGCCACAGATAATACTGTAACTGCTTTGAAAGCCTGTTTTTAAGCATTGGTTTTAAGGCAAACAAAATTATGGCTACAATGCTGCCGGATATGGACATTGCTATAATAGAACGAAAAATATCAGACATCATCATTACCACCTTCCACCTTAAACATAGCCCGAAGCTCATTAATATCGTTGTCATTAAGCTTATTGCCGTCTATCAAGGATGCCACAAGGTTTTTGGCGCTTCCGTCAAACAGCTTGTTTATAAGGGAATTAGCAGCATAGCTGTTGTAGTCCTTTTCAGAAATAGCAGCGAAGTAGCAGTATACATCTCTTTTAACCAGTGCATTACGTTTTTCTACATTAACGGCTCCTTTGTCGCACAGGCGGTAAAGGAGTGTTTTAATAGTAGGGGCTTGCCACCCTGTTGTTTGTTCAAGTTCTTTGCGAATTTCAGGCATCGTCATCCTACGGTTTTCACGCCATAAAAGCTTTAGTATTTCAAGCTCGGAATCAGCAATTTTTGATAATATATCACTCATAACATAAACCTCCTTTAGATTACTGTTGTAGGCTAATTATAGATTACAATAGTAACCTGTATTTGTCAAGAGGTTAGTAAAGTTAGAATACTGCCCTGTATTAGAATTTTTCGTTAGCTGTCATTTCTGTATAGGCGTTTTTTATTAGCCTCCCTCCTTGTGTAGATTTTTTTGTTGGCTGTCCAGAAAACATCATACTCGGCTTTCTTTTTCTCCAAAGTCCAGTTTGAAGTTCACATAGCCATCGCCGGTATCATTAAGAATAATAGTTGCATCGTATTTTTTGCCTGTTTTGTCTGAATAAAGTCCTTTCAGAGCAACTTTCCCGTCTTTGAGCAGTGCAGTAACGATAGCAGCGGTCAACGGCATTTTCTTTGCTGTCCAAAACTTTGATTCTTTCCATATCTTAAACCCACAGGAATTTGTATCACAAAAGAAACCTTTTGCCGATTCTCGAACAGGTGCGCCGCAGCGGGGACAAATGCCGAGCGGTTCGGGGGTTACTTTATTGTCACCAAATAGCCTTGTAAATTCCGATTTAGGGGCGTTATTGTCCTTTACAATCGCCTTTGTAAACGCCGTAATACCGTTCATAAACTCGTTACCCGATATTTCGCCACGCTCCACTTGTTTCAACTTATTTTCCCATTCAGCGGTTAGTTTAGGTGAAGTCAGCGTGTTGGGAAGAACCGCAATCAGATTTTTTCCCTTATCAGTCGGTATAAGGTTCTTTTTTTGCCTTTCGACAAAGCCTGATTTAACCAACTTTTCAATAATGGCTGCTCGTGTAGCGGGAGTACCTAAACCACGACGCTCTACGTCCTCGGGCATATCCTCAGTTCCGGCGTTCTCCATAGCGGAAAGTAATGTATCTTCTGTAAAATGTTTAGGCGGTGTGGTTGTGCCTTCTTTAATAGAAACAGTCACCTTATCAAAACCCTGTCCATCGACAAGTTCGGGCAAAGCGGTATCGTCATCGCTATCTTCCGCATCGAGTTTAGTTTTTATTGAAGCCTTAAACGCATTATCAATAGCTTTCCAACCATCGGTGATAACAATTTTACCTTTTGCGGTGAATGAATAACCACCACAGTCCAAAACTGCTGTAAGCGATTCAAAGCTATGAGCAGGCGCAACGGCACAAAGCAAACGAACAATAACAAGGTTCAAAATATCACGTTCACCAACTGCAAGCGTATTGAAATCAGTCTTTATGGCTTCGGCAGTCGGAATAATGGCATGGTGGTCACTGACCTTTTTATCGTCAATAAGCCTACTTATATCGGGCGTGAAATACTTACCTTTATAAAACGACACATTCTTTTGCAAACAGTCCACCAATGAGCCGACAGAACCGCTCATATCGGAAGTAATGTAACGGCTATCCGTTCTGGGATAGGTAAGCCGTTTTTGCTCATATAATGCTTGTGCATATTCAAGGGTCTGTGCCGCAGTGAATCCAAAAATCCTGTTGGCTTCTCGTTGGAGCGTTGTTAAGTCATAGAGTTTTGGCGGTACAACATTCTTTTTCTGACGCTCAATAGAGCGAACAATCGCTGATTTGCCCTCACAATCGGTACGTACTATTTCTGCTCCCTGCTTATCTTTTAGCTTTTCACCAAAAGCCGTAAAAACGCCGCAGTCGATAACAGGCGTAAAAAACGGCTCTTTTATAAACGCAGCTATATCTGATTCGCGCTTGACAAGCATGGCAAGTGTTGGGGACTGTACCCTGCCTGTATTCAATGTACTTCCATAAAGTACAGAAAAAAGCCGTGTTGCGTTTAGTCCGACGAGCCAATCAGCTTGTTCACGGCAGGATGCAGCGGCATAAAGATTGTCATAATCCTTTCCGTCTTTGATATTGTCGATACCAACTTGAATAGCTGTTTCTTCCATAGATGAAATCCAAAGCCTTTTTATAGGCTTGTTGCATTTTGCGTATTCGTATACGAGTCGAAAAATTAGCTCCCCCTCACGCCCGGCATCGCAAGCGTTTATGACGCAATCAACATCAGAGCGTTTGATAAGGTCTTTTAATATTTTAAGCTGTGCCGCCTTGCCCTTTGAAGCAATATGTTTCCATTTGTCCGGCACGATAGGTAAATCAGTATATCGCCATTTGGCGTATTCCCCATAAGCGTCCGGTGGAGCAAGTTCAAGCAAGTGCCCGGCGCAATACGACACGATGTAGCCGTTTCCAATAAAAAAGCCGTCCTCACGCTTATTGGCTTTAAGGACGGCTGATATTGATTTGGCTACGCTTTGTTTCTCTGCTATTACGAGTTTAAGCAAAATAATTCCTCCTTCTAAAATAAACCTAAAATAAAAACGCTATCTAATTTAAGGAACAGATAGCGTTTCAATGATGTTATTGTAAATGCACAGGTTTACGGCTTTGCTGCGGCTCTGCGGTTTTTTATAGTACCTCAAACACATTTTTCCTAAACTTAATCAAACCATCGTCACGCATCTTGCCACGGCATTCTAATTTGAGAAATTCTTTCAAATAAATGGTATAATCAACCTAA
>CAYPQA010000054.1:13607-16010 GCA_964412725.1 uncultured Eubacteriales bacterium | reverse complement strand
AGGGCGGGCATTGCACTGGATTTGCAGTTACTTCAAAAGGTTTTGCCAAAATTTTTTGGCTCATATGATAAGCTATGGCCTCCTCTTGTTGATATATTAAATATATGCTTAAAGAAAGGTAAAAGTTATAGTGCAGATATGGACGCGGAGGAACTAAACCTTGAGCTTTCAAAAGAGCAAATTCAAGAGCTTTTCAAATATCCCAGAACTTCATCAAAAATACTTTCAATGCTAAACGAACTGAACAAAGTTGGTTTTGCAACGTTTATCAGGTAGGTTGTTATGGGAGACGAGGTAATATATACAAGTGCCGTAAGGCTAAACGATATCGTTATATATGGCAAAAAACTAGATCAAGCCGTATTAAACAAATTCATTAAAAGCGGTACCCCGTTTTTGCTTGAAGATGAAGATATGGTTTCTTATGACGTTTCATTGGGCCTTAAGCTGGTCTTAAGCAATCGTTCAAGTCAGACAATCTTGTTTGAGTGGAGACAATATAAAGTTGTTTCGTTAAGTACATCCTCAAATTTCAAGGAGTCTGATTTTACGGGCATCGGCGAATTTGGAACAGAAACCTATGGGACATTGACCTTCAAGAACTGCGTGGGATTTGTGTTTTTTAAAGGAATAAAGCTTTTGGTTGAGTCTGAAAAGATAAGCAGTAAGGAAATGCAAGCCATGACGGAAACCGTAAACCGCTATATATGCAACCTTTCATATGATTTCAACCGACCTGCGCATTCATTGGTAGATCGGAACATACGAAAGACTACGGATTTGGATTATCATATCTATTTGATGATAATTAATATGCTAAGGACAACGGACACTTCGATTAATCTGTTTTCAAACTTTAAACTTATAGAGAACGAACCTCATAGGCAGTTTGTAACGGAATTTGAGTACGAGGACATAAACTTTGTTACGCAGCTTACGCCTGAAACCATAGCGGATATATTTTCAGACACCTCAAACCTTGCACCTCATAGGAACAAAATTAGGCTTTTGGATTTTCTTCCCCAAACTGTAGCTGTGGAAAATATATCAGACTCTTATGATAATAACGAAAATAGATTTGTTAAGCACTTCATATCGCTATGTCTTTCTGTTGTTGAACGGTTTCAGGAAAAGTTTACTCGAATGGATAATTTCATTAACATAGAATTAATCAACGAAAACAAGACATTTTGCGGCAAGCTTAGAAATTTGCTTCACAATACTTTCTTAAAAGAAGTGGGCACTATCCAAAATATAACTATGTATTCCACTGTTTTAACACGCAAGGAAGGCTATAGGCAGTTGTATAAAATGTTTTTGGGTCTGAAATCTATTCCATACGCTGCAATGAATGAAACAGACTTAAAAGAGATGATTGAGAATAAGTCGCTGGACGTGCTGTATGAGAATTTTTGTTTTTTTACAATTGCAGATATCATTTCGCAAATATACGGCGAAACCGTAGACAGCAAGCGTTATAAGATCAGAAAAAGTGAATTTTCAAAAACATTGGAGAAACGCGGAAACCATAACTACTTTGAATTTAAAGCAAGGGATGGCTTGCCAAATATAAGGCTACATTACAACAAACACTACGACTACCCTATAAGCTATTCAAAGGTCTATGCACCGGACATATCTATAGAAATATTGGGGGAAAATTTTGAGATAACGGGCTTATATGTCTTTGATGCAAAATTTAAGGTTGAGATACACTCTGATTTGGATAACGGCACACTGCTTGAAAGGACATATAAATTTGACGATATAAGTAAGATGCACACATACAAGGATGCACTAAGACCTGCAAAAGGTGCGTTTCTGCTTTATCCGGGCACGGTAGAGAAAATATTTCCAGAAGATGTTTCAGCATACGACGGTGTTGGAGCGTTCCTTTTGAATCCGGGTGACCGAGATAATTTAACAAGAATCAAAGATGTGATTTTAGGAATTTTGAGACAATTTTAAAATATCAAAGTAGGCAAGAGTTGTGGGATTTTAAAAAAATTCTGAGAATAATAACAGGAGTATTGCTTTTAGGCTTTCCAGTGCAAGTATTTATTTAGGATTATGGTGACTTTGGAGTTGTGGCGGGAACGCTGATTGGTTTTGCCCATCGCTCTTATTGCCATCTATTCTATGATGCAAGCGACAAGTGTTATCAGGAATTGGACAGCAGCAGAACAGAAGCTTAATGCGGACGAATTTTTTGTAGTTCTTATAGATTCCGATGTATGGTCAAACATGCTGATAGTAATGTGAACATCTTGCAGGTATGGCGGCTTATATTTTTGACGCGAAGTGATATTCAGAGACGATATAGCGATTGAAATAGCAATCCAAAAGTTAAAGTTTTAAAAAAAGTATAAAAAAGCTTGAAATTTTTTTTGTTTAATACTATAA
>CAYPQA010000054.1:0-13597 GCA_964412725.1 uncultured Eubacteriales bacterium | reverse complement strand
CTTCTTTTTTGCTGTCCGGAGGTTTTATGAGAGATATCACCGATAAAGAATTTGTCCAAATGAGGGACTATATTAAGGCTAACTTTGGCATTAATTTAAACGATGAAAAACGTTCACTTTTATATTCAAGGTTACGCTCCGTACTTGCCGAAAAGGGGTTTGAAGACTTTACTACATATTTTAATTATTTGCTGGAAGACAAAACTGGTCAGGCAATGGTTAAATTTATAGATAAAGTAACCACTAACCATACATTTTTTATGCGTGAAACCGACCATTTTGATTATCTGACAAGCACCGTTTTGCCTTATATAGAAGAAAAATATTCTGCACAAAAGGATTTAAGGCTTTGGTGTGCGGCCTGTTCTTCGGGTGAAGAAGCCTACACTCTCCAAATTTTGCTTCAAGAGCACTTTAAAAATAAGGGCTGGAACACCCAGATACTTGCAACGGATATTTCATCGAACGTCTTAACCAAAGCTTACAAAGGCGTTTATACAAATGAAAGCATTTCCGTTTTGCCAAAGGAATGGCGTGACCGTTACTTTAAACCATATGATTCTAACAACAGCGTTATTTCAGACGATATTAAAAAGAACATTTTATTCAGGCGCATTAACTTAATGGACAAACAGTTTCCTTTTAATAAAAAATTCCAGGTTATATTTTGCCGTAATGTTATGATATATTTTGACAACGAAACGCGTGATGCGCTTGTAGAAAAATTTTATAATCTGGTTGAAGATGGGGGCTATCTATTCATAGGTCACTCCGAATCCTTAAACCATACAAGAACTAAATTTAAATATGTAAAGCCTGCCGCTTACAGAAAATAATAAGTTTTTTTCTCATATATAAAAATATTATATAAAGGGTGATGAATTTTGGCTGATTTTGATAGAGAATCTATGCTGGAAATGTTTATTTTTGAAATGTCCCAGTTGATTGAGCAACTTGAGCAGACCATTATTCGCAGTGAAGCAGGCTTTACTCCGGATGATATTAATGAAATTTTCAGAATAATGCATACCATTAAGGGTTCGTCCGCAATGATGAAATTCGATAACATGTCTTCAACAGCTCACTCTATTGAAGATATGTTCTATTACTTGAGAGAAGAAAATCCCACAAACGTTGACGCTTCAAAGGTTGCTGATATAGTTTTAGAAGGTATGGATTTTATAAAGGTTGAGCTTGATAAGGTTTCTGAGGGTTCTTCACCGGATGGTGATGGTACTTCCATAATCAACAACATAAAAGCATATCTTAAAGTTTTAAAGGGGGACACGGGAGCCTCCGCACCTACAAAGGAATCTCAAAAAGTAGCATCCAGTTCCGCTGAAACTCCTGCTGCAAAATCTGATTTTGTTCCCGGTCAAAATTCTCCGACAGGTTATTACAAAGCAAAGATTATTTTTGAAGAAGGCTGTGAGATGGAGAATGTTAGATCATATACGCTTGTACACAACTTGGGCGATATGTTCTCTCATGTAACGTATGAACCTGAGGATATTTTGTCGGAAGATGCCACCGAAATAATAAGAAAAAATGGCTTTAATATAAAGTTTAAGTCAGAATTGCCATATAACGAAATTCAAGATTCGCTTTTAAAAACTATATACCTCAAGGATTTAATTCTTGAGCCTATGGGTGATTTTAATCTCTTCAATGTTAAAGTATTTTTCAGCCAAGGCTCTGAAATGGAAAATGTCAGAGCATATAACCTTATTCATATTTTAGAGCAGGAAACCCAAATAGTTTCCTATACGCCGCAAAATATTTTGGACGAAGAGACAATAGAAATAATTCGTAAAGAGGGTTTTGTTATTTCTTTCAAAACACCTCTCAAATTTGATGATATAAACAACATCCTTAAAAAGGTACCATATTTAAGAAGCTTCAATCTTCAAATCCAGGAAGAAGAACAAAAGAAACCTGAAGTGGAAACTAAAACCAAGGTTGAAACTGTAAGTGATGAACAAGACGAAACAAGTTCGACAACCATTCAAGCATCCCCATCCCAAGCTCAAGCCTCTTCGGCCAAGAAACCACCTGCTCAGCACATGATAAGCGTTAACGTAAGCAAGCTTGACTTGCTGCTTAACCTTATGGGCGAGCTTGTTATTGCTGAGGCAATGGTTACTCAAAATCCTGATCTTGATGGATTAGAACTTGAGAGTTTCCATAAAGAAACAAGGCAGCTCAGAAAGATAATAAAGGATGTCCAAGATACCGTTATGTCAATGCGAATGGTACCGCTTTCAACCACATTCTTTAAAATGCAACGTCTTGTAAGAGATATGTGTAAGCAGCTCCAAAAGGATGTAACCTTGGAGGTTGTTGGTGAGGAAACTGAGGTTGATAAAAATATCATTGAGCATATTTCCGACCCGCTTATGCACATCATAAGAAACTCTATTGATCATGGTATAGAGATGCCCGATGAAAGAAAGGCTGTTGGAAAGAGCGAAAAGGGAACAGTGCTTTTGGAGGCTAAAAATTCCGGCGGCGATGTTCTTATCATAATTAAAGACGACGGTGCAGGTTTAAATAAGAAGAAGATTATGGAAAAGGCTAAAAATGCGGGGCTTCTGAAAAAGCCTGAAACCGACTATACAGACAAAGAGATACATCAGTTCATCTTCTTACCCGGATTTTCAACCAACGAAAAGGTTACAAACTATTCCGGACGTGGCGTTGGTATGGACGTTGTTTCCAAAAATATTGAACTTGTAGGCGGTTCGGTGCTTGTTGATTCAATTCCGAACGAAGGTAGTATGTTTACCCTTAAGATACCTCTAACCTTAGCTATTATAGAGGGTATGACAATTAAAATGGGTGGAGCCAAGTATACAATCCCGATTATCTCTATCCAAAAGAGCTTTAAGGTTACTAAAGACCAGCTGTTCTCAGACCCTGACGGTAATGAGATGATAAGGACTTCAAGAGGCGAGGTATTTAACGTTGTCCGTCTTAACGAATTCTTTAATATAAATGACGGTGTTACGGACGTTGAGGAGGGTATTATGATAACCCTTGAAAACAGTGACCAGACCATTTGTCTTTTTGTTGATGAACTTATCGGAGAACAGCAAGTCGTTGTTAAAACTATGCCTAAATATATTAAAAAAATTCGCGGCTTAAGCGGATGTACCTTGCTTGGTAACGGTGACATAAGCTTAATTATTGACATTGCAGGATTTTTTGATAAATAATTTGAGGAGGTAAAGACATGACAAACGACAATGACCAAATTGTTGAAGAGTATCAGGACGATATAAAGGACCGATACCTAACGTTTGAAATTGACAACGAAGTATACGGTATTGAGGTAGCAAACATCAGGGAAATTATCAGCTTTAATACAGTTACCGTAACTCTGGTTCCACAATGTCCTCCTTACGTTATTGGCATAATGAACTTAAGAGGTGATATTGTCCCTGTTATTAATGTAAGAAGGAGATTTCAAAAACCTCAAAAAGATTACGACGATATGACCTGTATAGTTGTTATTGAACATGGGGAATATTCTATAGGACTTGTTGTTGATAATATCAATGAGGTTGTTACAATAGGCGAAGAAAACATTATGCCGCCACCAAGCGTAAAGCTTAATTACTATAACCATTTTATAAGAAACATTGGTAAGACTGACGGCAAGGTTAAACTGCTTTTAGACTTGGAGAAGTTTTTGGAAGATGAAAATGAGATGTAATAATTGATAATTTATAGGAGGACACTATGAAGTTTTTGGATGCCATTAAAGAAAGAGCAAGAAACAATAAAAAGACAGTTGTATTGCCTGAAACCGGAGACAAACGTACACTTGAAGCTGCGCATTTGGCACTTAAAGAAGATATAGCCAACATTATCCTTGTTGGTGATAAGGCTTCAATAACAGCCGATTGTAAGGATTTTGATTTATCTAAAGCTACATTTATTAATCCAACAGATTATGAAAAGACAGATGAGCTGGTCAATACGCTTTTTGAATTGAGAAAGAGTAAGGGTATGACCCAAGACGAGGCGAGAAAGCTTATCGTCGAGAACTATCTTTATTTTGGTGTTATGCTTGTTAAAGAAGGTATTGCCGATGGTATGGTTGCAGGCGCTTGCAATGCAACAGCCGACGTTTTAAGACCCTCGCTTCAAATTCTTAAAACTGCTCCGGGTACAAAGCTTGTTTCAGCTTTCTTCATGATGGTTATTCCAAATTGTCAATATGGCGCAAATGGTGTCTTCCTTTACGCAGATTCCGGCCTTGTTCAAAATCCAAATGCCGAGGAGCTTGCTGCTATCGCTCAAAGTTCTGCAAAGTCTTTTGAGCTTTTGGCTCAGAAAGAGCCAATTGTTGCAATGCTTTCTCACTCCACAAAGGGGAGCGCAAAACACCCTGACGTAGACAAGGTTATTGAAGCAACAAAGATTGCAAAAGAGGCTAATCCTACCCTTAAACTTGATGGAGAATTCCAATTAGATGCTGCAATTGTTCCTGAAATTGGACAGAAAAAGGCTCCTGGAAATGAGATTGCAGGAAAAGCTAATGTGCTTGTTTTCCCTGACTTAGATGCAGGCAATATTGGTTATAAGCTTACGGAACGTCTTGCGAACGCTGAAGCTTACGGCCCAATTACGCAAGGTATTGCAAAGCCTGTTAATGACTTATCAAGAGGCTGTTCTGCACTTGATATCGTAGGAGTTATAGCTATAACAGCCGTTCAGGCTCAAGCATAATTAAGGGGGGGACTTTATAATGAAGATTTTGGTTTTAAACTGTGGAAGTTCTTCGCTTAAGTATCAGCTTTTTAATATGGACGGTAGTAATGAAGAAGTTTTAGCAAAAGGATTGTGTGAACGCATAGGCATTGACGGTTCTTTGCTTAAGCACCAGCCTACTGGCAAAGATGAATATTTAAATAAATCTCCTATGAAAGACCATACAGATGCTGTTTCTATGGTTTTGGACGCTTTGCTTGACAAAAATCATGGCGTTATTAGTTCAATAAATGAAATTAATGCAGTGGGTCACCGCGTTGTACATGGCGGTGAGTCTTTCTCCGCATCTGTTATCATAGATGAAAACGTTAAAAAGGCTTTGGAAGCTTGCTGTGAGCTTGCGCCGCTTCATAATCCGCCTAATCTCATAGGTATTAATGCCTGTGAAAAGCTTATGAAGGATGTAAAGCAGGTTGCCGTTTTTGATACCGCATTCCACCAAACTATGCCTGAAAAAGCTTATCTCTATGCAATTCCTTATGAATTGTATGAAAAATACAAAATAAGAAAGTACGGCTTTCATGGTACATCACATCGTTATGTGTGTGCAAAGGCAGCTGAAATGCTTGGCAAGCCTATTGAAAGTCTTAAAATTATTACAGCTCATCTTGGCAACGGTGCAAGCGTTTGTGCGGTTGACGGTGGTAAGTCTGTTGATACATCTATGGGTTTCACTCCTCTCGAAGGCTTGGCTATGGGAACAAGAAGCGGTGACATTGACCCCGCAGTTATTCCTTTCTTAATGGAAAAGGAAAACAAGACCGTAAAAGAGGTTGAAAATATATTGAACAAGCAATCCGGCGTTTTAGGTGTTTCCGGTGTTTCCAGTGATTTTAGGGATATTGAGGGCGCTGAAAAAGACGGCAATCATAGGGCGCATGCTGCTCTTGAATTGTTCTATTATAGGGTTGCGAAGTACATTGGCGAGTATGCGGCCGCTATGAACGGCGTTGATGCCGTTGTGTTTACTGCAGGCTTGGGTGAGAACAGCATTTCTGCCAGATCATCTATCTGCTCATACTTGACCTATTTAGGCATTTCCGTTGATAATGATAAGAATAATTGTCGCGGCAAGGCTGTTGATTTTGCTACAACCGAGTCTAAAGTTCGTGCTTTAGCTATACCCACCAACGAGGAACTTGTTATTGCACGCGACACAAAGGCTTTGTTATGATTTTTTAAAGGAGGTGTTTTAAATGTCTATCTGTCCTAAGGGTAAAACCTCCAAGGCACGCAGAGATAAGAGAAGGGCTCAAACTTGGAAGATCGCTATGCCCACACTTGTTCCTTGTCCTAAATGCGGTGAGATGACTATGTCGCATAGGGTTTGCAAGGCCTGTGGTTCATATAATCGCAAAGAGGTTATCAAAGTTAAAGATGAACGTGCAAGCACAGGTATCTTACTTGCCTAGATCTGAGGCAATAGAATTTTCACATATCTGTTGGAGTGAACGGAAACTAGCCTCTGCAAGTTTCCTGTTTATAAACGAATAAGATATTTGTAGAAATTCTTGCCGAATATACAATAATTTACCCTTCATATGTTACAAAATTACAGTTGCTTTTACGGCTGTAATTTTGTAGCTTTTTTTTAGGCTTTTATTTTTGAAAGGAGGATACACATTAATACTATAGCTATAGATGCCTTTGGTGGTGACAATTATTTGTCGTCTGTTGAAGGTGCAGTTAACGCGATGAAGGAACATCCTAACTTAAAGCTTGCTTTGGTTGGCAAAAGTGATATCATAAAGCAGGAATTTAAAAGGCTTAATTATAATAGTAGCAGTATAGAAATTATTCATGCAGACGAGGTTATAACAAACGATGACAGCCCTACTGGAGCTATTAAGAAAAAGAAAAACTCTTCAATGGTTGTGGGACTGAACCTTGTAAAAGAAGGAAAGGCAGGTGCATTCATTTCAGCCGGTAATACAGGCGCTCTGCTTACAGGCTCGATTTTGATTGTTGGGCGCATTAAGGGTGTTGAACGCCCCGCTCTTGCCACTATGCTTCCAAATTCGAGTGGCTTTACTCTACTTTTGGATAGTGGTGCAAATGTGGACTGTAAGCCTTCATATTTATGTCAGTTTGCAAAAATGGGTTCGGTTTATATGGAGATTTTCAATAATGGCGCTAAGCCAAAGGTAGGCTTGGTTAATATAGGCTCAGAGGAAGAAAAAGGCTCGGCTATGGTTAAAGAGGCCTTTGAACTGCTTAAACAGCAAGAGGACATAAACTTTGTTGGAAACGTTGAGGCAAGAGAAATACCTCTTGGTGCTGTTGATGTTGCGGTCTGCGACGGTTTTGTGGGGAATGTTATACTTAAGTATACCGAAGGGTTTGCAAAGGGTATTATGGGTATAATTAAAGAAGAGATGATGAGTACGACCGTTTCAAAGCTTGGTGCATTACTTGCAAAAGGTGCGTTCAAGAAACTAAAGAAACGCTTTGATTATGCAGAAATTGGTGGTGCGCCATTTTTGGGGCTTAATGGGTTAGTTGTTAAAGCACATGGTAGTTCTGATGCTAAAGCCTTTAAAGGCGCAATTAACCAATGCGTTAGCTTTTTGCGAGGTGGTTTGATTACAAAAATGGAGAACAGCATGTCGCACTAACACAAAAAGTCATGAAATTTATAGGCCACAATAGGGAGGTAAATTATGGTTTTTGATAAGGTTAGAGCCGTTGTTGCGGCTCAAATGAATATTTCAGAGGACAAGATTTCTGAAAATTCACGTTTTTTGGAGGATTTGGGAGCCGATTCCTTGGATTTGTTTCAGATTATTTCTGACCTTGAAGAAGAATATGACATTGAATTTAAAAATGAGGATGCAAAAACTATAAGCACAGTCATTGATGCGGCTAAATACATCGAAAGGGTTATTTGATTGGTTGAAAAAACTATTGGATACAGTTTTAATAATAAACAGCTTTTGAATACAGCATTAACGCACAGTTCTTTTTCCAATTCTTACGGGGGGCTTTCCAACGAGCGCTTGGAATTTTTGGGTGATGCTGTTTTGGAGCTTGTTGTTAGCGAACATATTTATAAGACTTTTCCGAAACTTTGCGAGGGTGATATGACTAAATTACGCTCGCTTATTGTTTGCGCTGAGAATTTGTCCAAGAAGGCTACTGCTATGGGCTTGGGTGAATGTATGCGGTTTGATAAGGGTGCTTTAAAGCTTGAGGAAAGAAAGCGTATATCTGTTTTGTGCGATGCGTTTGAGGCACTTATCGGCGCTATTTACTGTGACGGCGGCTTTGAGGCCGCAAAGGATTTTGTTATGCGATTTTGCCGCAACGATTTTTCTTTGCCCGCAGACTACTTAATGCTTAATCCAAAGACCATGCTTCAAGAAAAATATCAGCGAACGGAAAAGAAAACGGTTACCTACAGGGTTGTTTCTGAGAAGGGGCAGCCTCATGATAAGGTTTATACCGTTGATGTGTTTTTTGACAACAAATTTCTTGGGCGCGGTATCGGCAAGAGCAAGAAGGAGGCCGAGCAAGAGGCTGCAAGAGATGCCTTATCCAAAGAAGACGAGGTGTGACATGAAAACTTTGATTTTTAACGGTTCGCCAAGAAAGAATGGCGGCACTTCAACCTTGATTAAGGAGTTTCAAAAGAGTTTAAACGGTGACGTTATTGTTGTTGACGCTTATTATGCGGGGGTTTCGCCCTGCGTTGACTGTCGCTTTTGTTGGGAGAATGACAGTTGTATTATAGATGATGAGATGCAGAATATTTACCAGCATATAATTGAAGCGGACAACATCCTTATTGCGTCTCCGATTTACTTTGCTGAGTTAACTGGGCCTTTGCTTAGTTTGTTCAGCCGCTTGCAATACTTTTGGATTGCGAAGAATTTTGGGGATAATGATATTTGTGGAGGCAAGAACCGCAACGGTTACGTAATTCTTGTTGATGCAGGCCAAGGACGTATGGAAGCCTCCTTAGCAATGGCAAAGCGGCTTTTGAGAACTATGGGCTCAAAGTTTATTGACTATGTGTATTTTTCGGGAACAGAGAATGAAGTGAAGGACACAACCCATATACCTGATGAGGTTATTAGTGGTGTGCAAAGACTTGCCAACTTGGCAAATTTTTCTTAGGTAAAGGAAAGATTATGAATATTGAAATTAAACCTGATGGTAGTAAGAGTTTATTGACCTTACTTAGAGACGCTGGGTATTATCCCGTGGCGGCTTGCGGCGGCAACGGAACCTGCGGAAAATGCTTTGTTGAAACAAGCCAAGGCAGACTTTTGGCTTGTAAAACTTTTCCTAAAGAACCTCTGGTGGTTTATTGGGAGGGCAATGACGCCGGTTTCGTTGTTCAAACAGCATATTTAGACCATAACCCGTATTTGAATGACAATTTTGATGAGGATTGTGATGTTTATGGCATTGCTATTGATATCGGAACAACGACAATAGGCTTTGAGCTTGTAAACATTATATCTGCAAAGTCTTTGGCTTTTCATTCCTGCCTTAACAGCCAGCGCAGATTTGGTGCGGATGTTATGTCAAGGATTGCCTATTCAAAGGACGGGCTTTCGGAGTTACGCGATTCTGTTGTAGGCGACATACTTTGTGGCTGCGAGGCATTATGCGCAAAGGGCGGGATTGAGCTTTCAAAGATTTCTCATATTGCCGTCTGCGGCAACACAGCCATGCTTCACTTTCTACTTAACACATCATGCCAGGGTTTAGGCGTCTCTCCCTACAAACCTGAATTTATTGAGCTTTTATCATTAGATGCGTCTGTTATTGGCCTGCATGCCTGCAAGCTTACCGTTTTGCCCGGAATTTCTGGATTTGTGGGAGCGGACATAGTTTGCGGGCTTTTGTTATGCGATTTTGGACGTAAGGACAAAAGTTTTTTATTTGTTGACATTGGCACAAACGGAGAAATGGCTTTATGGTATGATGGTAAATTATTAACCACAGCTACGGCCGCCGGCCCTGCGTTTGAGGGCGGCAATATCTCCTGTGGAACGGGCGGCATTGACGGTGCTATTTGCAAGGTTTCTTATGACAACGGCTTTGTATACAAGACAATTCGCGACGCTAAGCCAGTAGGCATTTGCGGCTCCGGAGTTTTGGATGTCTGCGCCTGTCTTTTTGCGAACGGATTTATTGACGAGTCTGGCTACTGCGAAAATCCGTTTGAGATTGCACCGGGTGTTTCTTTTCTGCCTTCGGATATAAGACAGGTACAACTTGCCAAGTCTGCGATACGCTCAGGTATTGACGTGCTTTTTGAACAAAGCGGTCTTTGGTACGACGATGTGGATACGGTCTATCTTGCGGGAGGCTTTGGCATGCACCTTGATATAAACAGTGCGATTGAGATTGGACTTCTGCCCATGGCTTTTTCGGACAAAATTATTCCGCTGGGTAACGCCGCACTTGGTGGCTGTTCAGCTTTCCTCAAGCATCCTTCTGCGAAAAAGTGGCTATCGGAAATCTGCGGAACAGCTTCAACAATCAACCTTGCAGAGCATACATTTTTTAATGAGCGTTTTTTAGATAACATGGGATTTTAAATTTAGGGGGGATTGGTTTATTGTTAGATAATTTTATTTTTAGTATTAATGTTGTTTTGCCGATTTTTATTGTTATCTTGCTTGGTTATGTTTTGAGGGTTTTGAATGTTTTTAAGGTATCTGACATAAAGGTTTTTAACAAGATTGTGTTTACTGTAGCCCTCCCTTTGATGCTTTTTAAGGACATTTCCCGTTCCGATTTCAGCAATTTTTTTGATGTAAAGATGCTTACATTTGCGCTTGTTACAACGTTCCTATCGTTTTCTGTTGCTTGGCTTGTTGCAATCTTGATTGTGAAGAGGGAGAGCAGAGGCTCATTTATACAGGGATGTTTCAGAGGCAACTATGCGATTATCGGGCTTTCGCTTATCGCAAACATTTTAGGCGCGTCCAACACAGGTAAGGGTGCTATCGTTACAACCTTTGTTATTCCGATTTACAACATACTTTCCGTGGTTGCATTATCCGTCTATGGCTCCAAAAAAAACCAAGAGAATATTTTTGTATCAAGCGTTAAAAATATTATAAAAAATCCCCTTATTATCGGTATTGTTGTGGCGTTCCCATTTACATTTTTTTCTATAAAGCTGCCGGACTTTGTGAATATGTCGGTTAATTACATGTCAAATTTGGCCACACCGCTTGCATTAATTGCAATTGGCGGTTCTATAAATCCGTCCGATTTTCTTAAAAGCGCAGGCTCGTCGGCTTTGGCTTCACTACTCAAGCTTGTTATCATACCCGGCGTCTTTGTACCGTTTGCGGTTTATTTTGGGCTTACCGGTGAAAGCTTGGTTGTTTTATTTGTTATGTACTCCGTTCCTACCGCCGTTTCAAGTTTTGTTATGGCCGACGCTATGGGCAACGATGCGCCGCTTGCGGCCAATATTGTACTTATGACTACCATCTTTTCTATATTTACTTTTACGATTGGTATTTTTATTTTTAAGACTTTAAATCTCATCTAGAGACTCTGGTGAACAAGGGTTCGCCAAATTTTGGAGGTATTTTATGGCATCGGAAAAGCTTGTTAAAATCAATTTATTTTCTGTTTTAGCTGTGAGTATGGTTTTCTTTGTTATTAACCTTGTTACCGGTTATTTTTTGCCGGCTATTCTTATCGTATCTTGTGCGGCAGTTTTGCTCTTGTTTGGCTTTGCTTTGAAAAACTCGGTATCTATTTCTACACGCATTATGGTTATAACTATAGGGCAATTCCTTATAATCTACTTCGCTTCAATAACTAAGGGAACAATGCTTAATTTGTTTCCGTTGTTTTTAGCAAGCAGTGTTATGGCTGGTATTTATTTTGACAAGGGGATTATTGTCAAACAGGCAACGGTTATTAACCTTGTTCTTTTGACCGCGTCTGTCTTGTTCCGCGGTATTGCTTTTCCGGCTGAGCAGTTAGGTGCTTTTTTGGTTGGTCTTTTATGTATTGATGTTGGAATTGTTTTTACTTATTTTATTATGCACTGGGGAATGCATTTTATAAGTGAAGCTAATCGAGAAAAGATGGAGTCTCAAAAGCTCTTAGAAAAGGTTAATGAAAAGATGATTGAGAGCCAAAAGCTTCAAGACGAGCAAGCAAGGATGTTGGAACTTGTTAACCAGTCTGCGGCCGAAAACGAGAAACTCTTGGAGACCGTTTCACAGAAGATGCAGGAGGGCGAGAAACTTCAAGCCGAACAGGCCGAGATGATTGAGCGCGTTAATCAATCAGCCGCAGAGAACGAGAAACTTTTGGAGACCGTTAAGGAAAAGATGAAAGAGAGCGAGGAGTTAAGCAAGTCTCAGGCTTCTATTTTGGAAAAGCTTAAGCATACGGCAACAGATGTCGCAGAGCTTTCCCAAGAGGTTATGAATGTTTCGGAGCAGTTAAGCCGTGGAACCTCCGAGCAAACAGAGGCTATGAGCCAGCTTGAAAAGTCTGTTTCTAAGATTTCGGAAGAAATAAAGAACATTGTTCAAGCATCGGTTACATCCGCAGACTACTCTGTTACATCCGAAAACATGCTTAAGGATGCTAATTCAAAGATGAACGAGCTTTTGTCCAGTATGGACAGCATTACTGTCATGTCAAACGAGATGAGGAAAATCGTAAGCATTATCGATAACATATCTTTCCAGACTAATCTTCTCGCGCTTAATGCATCGGTTGAAGCCGCAAGAGCCGGTGAAGCCGGTAAGGGATTTTCAGTTGTGGCTGACGAGGTTAGAAATTTGGCTACACGAAGTGCAAATGCAACAAAGGAGATTGCAGGGCTTATCGAGCGCACGGTTTCTTCCATAGACAATGGCAAGAAGATTGCGGACTTGACCGCAGAAATGCTTGCAAAGACTGCGGATATGTCCGCAAAAAGCAGCAAGAGCGTTACCTCTATAGAGAAGCTTACCGAGAAACAGTCTGATTACATCATGGAGCTTAACAGCAGCATGGGTAGGATAACCGGTGTCATCAGGGACATCGCCGAGGCTGTCGTTGAAAGCACTGAGATTTCTAACAAGCTTGTTTTAGAATCCAGAAATCTATTGGTGTGATAAATAATTGATATTTAGAGCGCCCTCTTATACTAAAAAGTACGGCGCTCTAATGAAAATAACGCATAGAGGAGTTTAAAATGAATAATACTTTAGAGAATTCTTTGTTAACTGTTATTTTATCATCTGCTGTAATCTCCGCGATAATAGCTGCCTTATTTAATTGGTTTCAACATAATAAAAAAATAAACGTTGAAAATATAACGGCTGAAAGGAAGCAGTGGAGAAATGAATTAAGAAAATGTTTGGAAAAGTTAGAATCGGCGTCAGACAAACAACAGGCAAACATGTCTTTGGTAAAATTGAAATGTAGGATTAATTCTTATGGGTATAACGATAAAGAAAATTATTTATGTGATGGTCATATTTGGGATGTAATTAAAGAGATTGAAAATTTGCCAAATAACAGCAATAAGAAGTTTAAAAAATTAAAAAAGAAATTAATTAATTAAATATCAGCATTGTTAAAAAATGATTGGGAACGTTCTAAAGATGAGATTAAAGGAAAAAATATTGCAATTATTTATTTAGCTATAACCTTTGTTTTCATATTATTATATCTATTTTTTAATAAATTTAATTATAATAAACTCTTTAATGAAATAGATAACCCTTACTTTGGCACAGACAAACTTTTTATATTTATGAATATTTCGCTCATTGTAATGCCATGTATCTTTAATATAATTTCTTTAAGTCAACTTGATTTTAAGTATGAAAAAAACCAA
>CAYPQA010000053.1:0-16363 GCA_964412725.1 uncultured Eubacteriales bacterium | reverse complement strand
TGTATCGGATACACAGAATTTTAAAAACTCCCCGTCATCTTCGCTACTAACCGAAACAGAAAGCTTTACAAAACCTTCATTAGTGTATTTAACCGCATTATTAAGGATGTTAAGCAGAATTTGACGAATACGCGTTTCATCTCCGAAAATAAATTCGGGCAACATATCGTCGAAGTCACTCTCAAAATGCAAATCCTTACCCTTTGCCGAGAAAATTGACATTGAGTGAACATTATCAAGCATTGAGCGCAAATTAAAGCTTATGGGTACAAGCTCAAGCTTGCCGGATTCGATTTTTGAAAAATCAAGGATGTCGTTAATTATATTCAATAAATTTTTAGACATCGTGCGTATATCACGGAAATAAAGTTTTTGTGTTTCGTCTAGGTTATCGTCACGTATCAAGTCAGACAAGCCTATAATTGCGTTCATCGGGGTTCTTATTTCATGGCTCATTTGCGCCAGAAATTCACTCTTTGCGGAAGCCGCTGCCTCTGCTCTCTCCTTCATATCCTTGAGCTCCGAGGTACGGCGTTCAACCGTCTGCTCCAAAGATTCTGTCATAATCCTCAGATTTTCTTCAACATTACTATAGTGATGCAACAAAACCTTAATTTGTAAGAAACAGTATAAGCAAACCATCAAAGATAAAAGGTCTACACTTTCCCAAATCATAAAGCCCATTCTTGTAAAAACAAAGCCAAAGATGAGAAGGAACAAGCTTATAAATTCGAACACAGCCTCTTGAGAACGGTATTTAGCAGCAAAAACGAAACTAAACAATAATGGAGCAACAAAAAACATCATAGGTATAATCTGAAAAACTATACGAAACATACTAATGGTATGGCTTGGCAAGATCACAATAATCAGAATAGGCACTATAGTTGCAATGCGCCCAATAGTCTCTCCTATTTTAAAGCCCCCGTATTTTTTATAAATTCTCTCGTTTGCAAAATAAGAGCCTAGAATAAACGCAATATATTCAAGCTTGAATAATAAATGCGGACTTATAAACGGAACAATGGAATAAATGGCAGATTCGCAATATGTGGCAAGAGATGAGTAAATAGCCGTCAATACAACAATAGAAAAAGAGAAATAATCGGACTTTTTACTGTCATGAAAGTAAACAATTATAAAATAGGTGAATAATAGCGTCAAAAATCCAACCAATATGCCGTTAATTAGTATAAGTACAAAACGAAAATACCGAATGTGTTCAATGCTTCCGATAAACAAAGGCTTGTTAAATCCCGCTGAATAATGGTCATAGCTTTGAACCTGCATAATTAATTCAACAGTCTCACCTGCATCGCCAAGCTCTGTATAAGATGCATCCGGAAAATAAGCCATATAATATTCTTCGGGAACCGGCGAAACCTTGCCCCCATAAGCCATCTTACGGTCATTCACATAGACGCTGTAAGCACTATATTGAAAACGCGAATAGACCCCTAAGCCTTGCATAGAGGTTGGAAGTTTAACTATCATTCTGTATGTCGAAAAGCCCTTGGCATCTTCAAAGACCAAGGGCTCATCGTTAAAAAAATGAGGATATGTAGTATAGGACGGTGTTTCATCATAGAACTGACCATAAGAAAGCAGACGATTGGGATAGATTTCCCATTCGCCTTTTATAATAAATAAAGCATTGGGATTACTACCAAACCGAGAAAGATCAACAGTACCTTTTTGACCTTCAATTGTAATAATGTTAGGCACCTTATGGCTTAGAAAATATGTGAAAACTCCAAAAATAACAACTCCAAAAAATAAAACAATAAACCATTTGATGTAAACGCTTAGACTACGTTCAACTCTCATATGAAAACCCTTACCTTTTAAGATTTAATGCATTCAAAACCTTTTCACAAAGCAAGTCCTTTTTAAAAGGCTTAACGATATAGTCCGTAACGCCTGAGTTAATCGCACGCATAATGGTATCTTCCTTATCCTTTGAGGATATTATTATGACAGGCGTGTCCTTATATTTAGAAATAGTGCGCAATCTCTCCAAAAATTCAAAGCCATCCATTTCAGGCATCTGTAAATCCAACAAAAACAAATCAATATCAACTTCTTTGAGTGTATGGAAAGCACTTTTTCCGGACTTGGCTATATAGACATTTACATATTTCGATAAGGCATCCTTGACGATGAGTAAGTTTAATGTAACATCGTCAATAGCCAAAATAGATTTTTGAAATTGATGCATATGTAATCTCCATTATTCTATGAATTTTTACCATGAATTCTTCACAAAAAAATTATATGTCAGCTATAAAAAAATGTCAAGTGGCATTTTAAGGGCTCAAGGGCTATACTGCTTAACGCTAAAAATTTGCACTTCTTTCTTCGCGGAAGGGTGCAAACTTGCCTCTACAAATTTACAAATGCTTGAAAAAAGTGTAATTTTTATGCGTTAAGCAGTATATGAACTTTTCAAAGCAAAAGCCACAGCACATTTAAGTCACCCAAGCTAAACCCTTTTGACCCACTTGACCCTTGTAAACAAAATATGGCTTATAATTGCGCCCACAGTGTTTGCAATGCTTAAAGATATAAAGGCTGCATTTACGCCTATATCTTCAAAGAAGAAGTAAAGCGTATAGAGAGCGACAAAGCGCACAACCCATATGCGCAAGGTTTGGATCAAAAGAGAAACCTTGTTAAGACCCAAAGCCATGAAAGCGGGCATCTCGTTAAATAAAACCGCAAAACCCAAAAACCCCCAAGTTAAAATCAAATTACCACGCAATGCGATATCTAAAATTGCCGCATCGTCGGTATAAAGGCGAATAATATGCGGCCCTATAACCGCGCTTAAAACAGCAAAAATAATTGATGAGATAACACCCAGCTTAACTGCAAGATAAGCCGCCTTCTTTGCGCGCTCACCATTACCCGCACCAACGTTTATACTCACAAAGGATATAATCGCAGAATCATAACAGGAAGTAAAATTCATAAACATGTTATTAACGTCACCAGCCAGAGGCTGAGCGCTCAGGGCAACGGGCCCATATTTAGACACATCAAGTTTCACAAGAAAAAAGCCCAAGGACTTTGTGGCATTCTGCACAGCCGCGGGCCAACCCAAACTGAAATATTTGCCAAATACAGTAAAGTCGGGTTTAAGTTCCTTAAACGAAAGCCGAGAATCAGATTTCGCTATGAACATATCGTAAACCATAAATAGAAAGACAAGGAAATAAGACAGGAATACAGACAAAGCCGCACCAACAATACCAAGCCTTAAAAACCCAACGAAAGTGAATGTACACAAAAGCTTTATAGGAACGAAAAGCAACGTGCGAATGAATGCAACTTCGGGATGTCCAAAAACGTTCTTGATAGAGTTAAAGGACACCTGCAAAACCATGAACGGTAAGGTTAAAGCAAGAATGAACGCATAGGTAAGAATTTTGTCCTTCATTAACGGATCCATATTGCTTGAGAAAAGCATAGTCACAATCAAAAAAAGCGGGGAGCAAATAAGCCCTGTTATAAACGTCAAAGACATAAGCTTGGACGCATAAATCTTTGCACGCTCAACGTCTCCTGTGCCATTCGTTTGACCAATCAAAGCCGCACCCGCAATACTAATTCCGTTCGCGCCCATAATGAATATGTTTTGTAAATTACTGCAATAAGATATTGCACCGCCCGAAAAGGAATCGTCAAAGTTGTAAATAAATATGCCGTCTATTATAGGCATAGCCGCCTGAATGAAAATCATCAATATACCGGGTATAGAGAGGAACATAAAGGTTTTAAATATGTTCCCCTCTGTTATCATCTTCATTCTGTCGGACGAGCTTTGTTTGAATAACTTTCCGAGCATCATATATAGATTGCGGCTTCCAATGTTTGTTCTATAAGCTTCATTATAGTAACAGGCCCAACTCCACCCGGCACGGGGGTATAGGCACTTGATTTTTTTGCCGCTCTATCCAAGTCAATGTCACCTATGTTTCCTTTGTTATATCCTGCGTCAATAAGTACAACTCCATCTTTGACCCAATCGGCTTGTATAAACTTAGGCTGCCCAACAGCAGCAACAAGTATGTCGGCTTGCCTTGTAATTTCAGGCAAATTAACAGTCTTTGAATGAGTTATGGTAACTGTTGCATCCTCATTAAGCAAAAGCATGGAAACCGGCTTTCCCAAAATAGGCGAACGTCCTACGACAACAGCATGCTTACCGCGTAAACTTATGTCAAAGCGTTTGAGGATAGACATAATTGCAAGAGGCGTTGCACTTACAAAGGCTTTCCTTTTCATCGTAAATGCACCGAAGGAAGCAGAATTAACTCCGTCTACATCTTTTCTTACATCAATTGAATCGAAACAAAGTTGCTCGACAATATGAGGCGGCACGGGATGTTGAAGCAATATACCAGAAACGTAATCATCCTCGTTAAGCTCACGTATCTTATCAATAACCGTTTGCGTATCTGTATTTTGTGGCAAGTGTATGCGAAGGGAATTTATCCCAACGCGCTCACAGGCCTTTGCCTTCATATTAACATAGGTTGCAGATGAAGGATTATTGCCCACAAGTATCGTTGCCAAAGTTGGTACCTTGCCTTTTTCTTTGATAATAGAGACGGCTCGTTCTCTTAAAATATTCTGTAATTCCTGCGCAAGCAGTGCACCGTCCAAAATCATCTAATCATCCCCTAAACAAATTTTTTGTTATAAAAATAAACCTCTGCAATGAGACCGATAAGTCCGCAAAGCTGAATGAGTAGGCCCTGAGCGCCAATATTTCTTTGACCGTTTATAATAAGAGCCATACTGACAATGAAGACAAGAATATAAATCATAATTTTCATAAAATCCCTATCCTTTCAAACCGCCGACTGTCATACCTTGTGTAAGTTTCTTCTGAACAATAATGTAAAGCAAAAGCGTTGGTAGCATAACGATAACAAGTCCCGCATACATCTGCCCATATTGTGCCGCAGCACGTTGTGATGTCATAAGGTTCATAAGTCCCACAGGAAGGGTTTTTGGAGCCGAAGCTGCCGGAAGCAGAGTAAGTGCAATGATATATTCGTTCCAAAATGACAAGAAATTAAACAAAATAACAACAACTATGCTAGGCTTAGCCATTGGGAAAATAATTTGTATCATAGCACGAAACGGCCCGCAACCATCAACATAAGCCGCTTCTTCAAAATCCTTTGGAATGGTTTTGAAATAGCTTGAAAGCAGATATATGGTAAACGGTAGTGAAGTTGCAGCATATACAATCGCAAGCACAAATATGTTATTCATAAAAATTCCTTTGCCAAGCATAGGTTTAAGGAATTTATCAGCATCAATAAGCATAAGGAAAATCGGAACAACGATGTAATTAACATTTATGAACAAACCAGCCATAAACAACATATTATAAAAGCCGCTTCCGATAAATTTCCGACGCGATAAAACATAAGCCGCAGGCAGTGCGATAACAAGCAACAATGCAATAGCCAAAGATGTAACAATAACGGAGTTTAACATGTATTGTCCCATATTCGCCTTGTTGAAAGCGTCAACAAAGTTTTGGAAGTATAGTCCTTTTGGTAAAGCCCAAGGATTTTGGTAAAACTCACTATTCTCCTTGACCGAAGCCATGAGCGACCAAAATACAGGTACAACAATACTCACAGCTAATATAATGAGCGCAAAGTATATTAAAGCCTTGGATAAAATCTCGTATAACTTGATTTTTTTATAGTTCATATAAACCAAACCTCCTATACCTCGTACACTTCACGTTTCGTGACTAAATTTATTATAGCCGCAAGTGCAAATGAAAACGTGAAAACAACGACGCCTACAGCCATACCATAACCATATGACGAATTTGTATAGGCTTGTTTATACATGTAGCTCAAAAACACTTCAGTTGTGCCATCGGGGCCACCGGCTGTCATAGCTCTTACAAGCAAGAAACTAAGGTTTATATTACTTATTATAAAGAACGTAAGGGTAGTTCTTATATTTGTCCATATTAATGGCAAGGTTATTGTAAAAAATTGACGGATTCTTGTAGCTCCATCAAGTCCGGAGCTTTCATAAAGACTTTCAGGAATTGCTGAAATTGCGGACATATACATAACCATATAGTATCCGACGGCTTGCCAAATCATAGCTCCTGCAATCGAAAAGATAACAATCTTTTGCTCGCCAAGCCAAAGTATCGGCGACGCATTTTGTGGACGAAAAATCGAAAGAACACTGTTCAAAAGCCCGTTGGTTGGGTCATAAATTGCAGAGAAAATAGCGCTTATAACAACAACGGAAAGTATATTGGGTATGTAAAAAATAATCCTGAAAAGATCCCCTCCGACAAGCTTTTCACGAACCAATATTGAAGCAAAAACAATAGCAAGCGCAAATGTTACAACAGTTACACAGACAATAAGCAAAACTGTATTTTGAAAGCTTTGGAAAAACTTTTCATCATTGAACAGTTTCACAAAGTTTTCAAGGCCGACAAAGGTTTTTTTAGGGGAGTATCCGCCCCACTTATACAATGAAATACGAAAAACACTAAACGTTGGATAAGCCATAAAAAGCAAAAAAAGTATCACGGCAGGTGCCAGACACACAGTTATAAACAAGCCCTGTTTTTTATACATTTAATAACCTCCCCCTTAAGCCACATTTTAACGCCATTGTTATGAGGGGGAGTTGCAAAATGCAACGCCCCCTCTGGAAAAAGAGAATTATTTTTTAAGTGCCGCTCTGAGCTTGTCGCTCGCCTGAGAAACAGCAGTTCTCCATTGGTCTACTGTCTTAGAACCTGAAACAATACTGTCAACGGTTCCGAAAACAACATCACCGATGTTTACACCCTCAACAGGGTCGGTTGCGGCCCAGCCGCCAACGGCAGCCTTTGCACCTGAATCATAGATACTGTAGAAAAGCTTATTTTCTCCTGAAAGATACTTGCTAACGTCTTTAATAGGTTGTACTGCACCAGCTTTTGCGAAAACTTCAGCAGCCTTGTCAGAATACATAAATGCAACAAATTCCTTAGCTAAATCTGGATTCTCTGCACCTGCGGGAACCCAAAGCTGCTCAAACCATGTGAAAGAGTAACGGTCTCCACCGGCCTTAACTGCAGGAAGAGCTGTAAAGCCCCATTCAAATCCTTCTGTACGTGGAGCGTTAGCCATTTCTTCGGTTATCCAAGTTCCGTTAGGCATGAAGATAGCCTTGTTGTCCAAAATCAATTGTTGATTCTTTGTGAAGTCAATGTTATTTGAATTTGCAGTAGTTGTAGGATGAGTATACTCTGCAAGCTTGCCAACGATTTCAAACGCTTGCTTTGCCTCTGGTGTATCCCAAATGCCTTGTTCATATCTCATAGCCTTGTCAAAAAGCTCAGGACCACCTGTCTCAAAGAGTAATGCAAAGAAGAAAGCATCAAAGTAACCTGTTGTGGGGTATGTGAACAGAGATACGCCAAGCTCCTTAGCCTTATCTCCAAGCGCCCACATTTCATCAAAGGTCTTTGGCACTTCAATGTTGTTTGTCTTAAATAAATTCGCGTCATAGAACAGGCCGCAAGGACTGTAGAACATAGGCGCAAGGTAGGTCTTTCCATTACCATACGGATTAGTTACAAGTGTATCGGTGAAACCGCCGATAATTTTGTCTTTAACCTTAACATTTTCACCAGGTACATTCATATCCAAAACATCGGTCAATTCAAGAAGCGCATTTTCCTTAACCATAGTTTCGGTTAAAGCATCGGGGCGACCTAGAGCCAAATGTACAACATCGGGGAATTCTCCGGATTGCATGGCAGGGCCGAGAACGCTTTCCAAATTCTTCTCAATCATGAGTTCGACCTTAACGCCTTCATGTTGAGCTTCAAATAGTTTCGCAACCTCTTTCCACATATCAGCACCATAAGCGGAATCGTAAGCGGCAACCTTCAAAACTTTGTCTCCTTTAGATGCCGCAGGTGACGGTGAAGGAGACGGCGTGGCCGTAGGCTCACTTGAAGCGGTAGTTGGGGGTGTAGGCGAAGGCGTTGTAGCCGGAGCCGGAGTTGGTGAGGGCTTACAGCCCGCTACCATGGTTGCTGTCATAGTCAGAGCAAGCATACTTCTAAGAAATTTCTTCATCTCTTACCTCCGTTAAATAAATTTTGAAAATTTCATCTGTACTTTTCCATTCTACCACACTTATCACAAAAATCAATGCATTTTTCAAAAAATTTTGTTCCTATTTTATCAAGAACCCGTGGACTTGTAATGGCTTATCCCAAAATGCCAAAACAAAAGACAGATTATAAGAAACGGTAATCCTGAGAGCGGTAGGAAGATAAATCGCAAATCATTTGTGCGACCTATTAGATAAAGAAACGGATAATATTGTATAAGAGATAGCGGGATTAAATAGGTAAAGAATTTTAAAATTCCGTCTCCATAAATTGCTAAAGGATATTTTCCCAGTTCGCGTCCTCCGTCTGTAAAGATACTCATAAACTCAAGGCCTTCTGTTGTAAAAAAACAAATCGATGCATAAGTGATGAACAAGCCTACAAAGAGCATTACACCGCCAATCAGCATAAAAACCAAGGTCAGTATACGCGTTGGCGTCCAATCAACATTGCTGTTGGGGATTGCGTATATAAGCACAATAGCGGCTTGAATAAAACGTCCAATGCGAGTGAACTCAATGCGCGAACCTAAAACTTGCAGGATTTCGTTTCGCGGACGCACCATAATTCGGTCAAACTCACCGTTAGAGATGATGCCGGTGAAGGTGTCGAACCCCCTAAAGAAACACTCAGCCATAGAAAATGACATGAAAATCACTGCAAAGCATATGAGCACTTCCGAGAAGGCGAATCCATCCACGCTATTGAAACGCAGAAATAAAAAATACAAACTCAAGAAACCGGAGAATGAAACCAAGAATTGACCTAAAGATGTCAATAAAAATGAAACCTTATATTGCATTTGGGAACGCAGGATAATGGAACAGTATTTTAAGTATAGTCTCATGCTCAACCTCCCTGTACGACAACCCTTTTGAGGGCTTTTTTCATGAGCAATTTCCCTGTCACTATAACTACAGCAAGCCAAAACACTTGCAATAAAATGGGTCTATAGACGTTCTCAATATAACCGTTGTAGATTAAACCGGGCGTGCTTTGAATTGAGGCAAAGGGAAGAAGATTGAAAACAAGCTCAAGCTTTTTGGGTAATAAAGGAAACGGTAAAATAACGCCCGCAAACAATTCAAACAAAGACATTGTTAGTATGCGTGTCCCTAGAGTAGAAACTGTGTAAAATGCGGAAATATACACGAGCATATTAATGCCAACCATAAGGAAAAGACCGAGAGCCAGAGACAACAGGAACCAAAGAAATGTGGAAAAACTAGAAGGAGGGGTGAAAGAATAGCTTTTGGGCATGAGTGATGCAACAACAAGGATAGGCAAACACCTTAACGAGACCCTTGCGAGACGGTTTGCAACCACACGTGAAAACCACATCTCATATATAGAAACAGGGCGGCAAAGCTCATACGCTACGTTGCCGTTAGATATGGAATCAAATATGTCGTTTTCATATACCCAGTACGCAAACAAGGCTAAAAGAGCTTGCTGAAGCCAGACATATGTCGAGAGTTGTTTAAGCGTTATACCATCAATAGCAAGATTGCTTCTGTAAAAAGCTGAATACACGAGAATCATACCAAAACCAAAAGCAAACTGAGTTACTATACCTGCATAGGCCGCAGCTCTGTATTGAAGGCTGTTGATAAAACGCATCCTGAAAAACGATAAGTACGTCCTCATATATTATGCTCCTTATACATAGAAACGACAATTTCATCAAGGCTACTGCTTTCATCATATCGTTGTTTTAATTCTTCAAGGCTACCGTCCAAAAGGATTTGACCCCGTCCAATGAGGATAATGCGTTTTGTGAGTGCTTCGATGTCCTGCATATCGTGGGTTGTAAGGATTATAGTTGTCTTTTTTTCTTCATTGATATCTGTGAGGAAACTTCTGACGGCTAATTTTGAAACTGCATCCAAACCTATAGTCGGCTCATCCAAAAAAAGTATCTTTGGGTCGTGCAACAACGACGCAACAATCTCACACCGCATGCGCAATCCCAGCGATAGTTGCCTTGTTGGGGTTTTTATGATGGTTCTCAAGTCCAAGCGTTCGGTTAATTCTTCAAGATTTTTTCTGTAAATCTTATCATCTATCCGATAGATGTCTTTAAGCAATTCGAAGCTGTCAATTACAGGAACGTCCCACCAAAGCTGTGAACGCTGGCCGAATACAACGCCGATTTCACGTACATGATCAATGCGGTTCTTCCAAGGTGTGCGCCCGTTTATAGTGCATTCGCCGCTGTCCGGTGTGAGTATCCCGGACATAATCTTAATTGTGCTGCTTTTGCCTGCGCCGTTAGGGCCTATGTATCCTATCATCTCGCCCCGCCCGATTTCAAAGCTTATGTTATCCAAAGCACGAATAACCTCATAATCCCTACGAAACAATGCGCCGAAGGCTTCCTTAAGCCCCGCATTCCTACGAGCAACCTTGAAGCTTTTGCTTATACCTCTAAGCTCAATCATAAATTCCCTCCTTAAATTTTGGTTTTACGAAAAAAGGATATATATGATAATTTTTTGAGGAATAATTGTCAAGAATTTTTCTATGGAATTTTTCCTACAAACATTTGACACAGTATCCGTTTTTATGTATAATCTTGTGAAATATTGTCAATTATGTATACTTTCGGCCTTAGGCTGGAAGTATAAAAATCCGGAGGTTTTTTATATGAGAAAAGGATTTCTCGTTATAATCGCGGCTCTGTTTATGCTCAAGGTTAATGTATTTGCCTACAGTGCTGTCGGTTCTGTTCCAAGTGATTGGGCTGTTTCCCAGATTGAGGAGGCCAAGCAATTGGGAATTATCACACCTAGAGCCCAGATGAATTACCTTGCACCGCTTACGCGTGAAGGTTATTGCGAACTCGTTGTTGTTATGCTTGAACGCTTGCTTGGCTACGAGTTGCCCGCACCCCCTATTAATCCTTTTAATGATACGGCTAATCCGTCTATTCTTAAAGCCTATGAGTTTGGTGTTACAGCAGGACTCACACAAACTACATTTGGCCCAACAAATAACATAACCCGTGAACAGGTTGCGGCTATGACCGTTCGCGCACTGCAAAATGCACAGTTTAAAACAGGCACTATACTTCTTGAGCCGCCCGCAAGAGACTTGCTCTTTGCGGACAGAGATCAGATTGAGTCCTATGCGCTTGAAAGTATGAAATATTCTACAAGCAACAATATATTCGTAGGAGACCAGCCCGGAGGAACCGGCTATGTATTTCCGAAGAATTTCATAACCTCTCAGGAATGTGTTCTTGTTGTAACGCGTTCATACAAGAGTGGTGCGGCCAAGATGCAGGCTGTTGCACCTTCTCCATCGCCTTCACCAAGCGAGCAACCTTCACCTTCACCTGAACCGTCCACTATACCTTCAACATACTACAACATAGACGATTTTCTTAACGGTCTTCAGCTTAAGTTTGCACCCGGAGACAGCCAAAACTCTGTAACACAAGACATCATAATGCCAACCGCACCACAGGGTGTTACTCTCAGTTTCACGACCAGCAACAACATTGTTACCCCTGACGGACGTGTTAGCTCTCAAAATGTAGGTTCAATGCCTATATCTGTAGTTTTAACCGCTACCGTTACAATGGACAACGTTGTAAAAACAAAGCCTTTTACAATAATTGTTGTTAATCCGAATGCAAAGGATTACAGAGACATTTCTTTCTATGATGTAAGGCTTGGAGAGGCTATCGCCTCTGTTATGAGCAGAATCGGCCAACCTCAAAAGACCATACGTCTTGACGGAAATACCTACTGGGCAATCTACCATAATAGTTATGCAGATTACTTCCAGCTTTTAGTTGTAAACAACTATGTTCAAGAGATTTTTGCTTGCTCTGAAGGACTGGAGACAAAACTCAAAGATTTGCGTACCAATCAAGTTATCTCAATTGATGATGTTTCAAGAACCAGAAACATAACCTCCACACGTTATGTTGACCAATCTAACAAGGCTTACGCACTTGATATAGTCATGGACGCAAACCTTCTTCCCGACTACAACATAAACATCTCCGCCTCCGAACAGGTTGCATTTGAAATTATTAATGCATTGAGAAAGCGTGCAAATGCTGAACCGTTCGTATGGAATGAATCTCTCGGCCGTTCCGCTAGAAAGCACAGCGAGAATATGTACAATAACAAATTCTTCTCAATTACAGATACTACAGGCAGAGGATTTTATGACAGAATAAAAGCTGAATTAGACTTCGAAACTACTCTACGTGATTATGACGAGATAATTCTTTCAAACTTGAAAACGCCTCAAGAAGCGGCTTGTTCTATATATGCAAATCCTGCACAAAAGTATCTTATGACCGGTGTATTTTCATCTGTAGGCATAGGTTATTATCAAAGTTTCTTTACATTTGACCTTGCTGTTTTATTTAATCAAAACCTCATTCAATCCATAACAATGCAACAACCCATAACTGTAAATGTGGGCGAAAAGAAACCACTTAACTACACAATAAGTCCTATAGGCGTGCGTGAGTATATATCAAATGTATATTCATCCAATCCGCAAATAGTAACCTACAACTTGACAACCAACACGCTTGAAGGCATATCGCCAGGTAAAGCTAATCTTACCTTTGTTGGTTCTATGGGCTTTAACAGGTCTTATGAGGTTACGGTCACAGGTATTGTTGACCCAAATGTTATAACCTCTATAAAGATGATAGGGCCTGATAGAAATTCTATAAATATTGGTAATTCTATAAAACTAGACTACCAACATTTTCCAACCACAGCGCCAAAGCCCACAGTTACATGGAGCATCGTTAACAACACCACCGCGGTTACCATTGACCAAAACGGTAATGTAACAGCCCTGCATGGCGGCGTTGCAACCATTATGGCCGCTACAAGTGACCCAAATATCTTCGCAACAACCGTTGTCGATGTTCCAGCCTCCGTTCTTAATAGCATAAATATTACAAACAATAATATACATTTAAGTGTTGGAGGAAAATCGCAAGCCTTAGTTAATTTCAATCCGTCAGATGCACGTTCAACCTTGTCTTGGGCTTCAAGCGATCCAAGGGTTGCCATAGTTGATGAAAACGGTGTTATAACCGCTATAGCACCAGGTAGTGCTATTATAACGGCAGCTACGGGAGGCAAGGCGGCGGCAACAGCGGTTAACGTCGTATCAATTGTCAAAAATATAACTGATATGACCATAATATCATCATCAGGTAATAGCACAATGAATATAGGAACTCCGCTCACTCTGTATGTGACAAGGTCACCTATAGACACAAATGAAATGATTCTTTGGAGTTCGGATAACGAAGCTGTCGTTAGGGTTGACGCATTCGGAAACCTTACCGCAATTCGTGCAGGCCAAGCAACAATTACAGCCAGAAGTGCTAGCGGTCTTGTGATAAGGCAAATGGTTATCTATGTGCAGTAATTAAAAATGAATAGGGGAGTATGGCGTGAGTATCAAAAACGAAATCCCTTGGGTTATATTCAGATTGAAACAAAACAGTTATGCTATACGGGGGGACAGGGTTTCATCTCTGTCTCTCCTGAATGATGTAACGCCCATTGCTCATCAACCTAAAACTACAAGGGGCATTTTAAAATTAAGAGGGAAAACAGTTACGGCCTTGGATTTGCGTGTAATTCTCGGAGAGAAATCTTTGGTGGAAGAGATCAAGGAAATGACAGATATGATTAGTCTCAGAAAACAGGATCACCTAAACTGGGTTAAAGCTCTCCAAAATACTGTTGAAACGGGCGCTGAATTCAAGCTTGCTACGGACCCTCATAAATGTGCATTCGGAAAATGGTACGACAGCTTTGAAACAACTAATCATTCACTACGTTACCACTTGCGAAAGATCGATGAACCTCACCAAAAACTCCATGCAACTGCTGCTCTTGTTTTAGACTGTTTAAAAAACGATGATATAAACGGAGCAAAAAAATTAATCGAAGTAGCTAATAATGAATATATTTCTGTAATTATTGAAATATTGGATAAATTCAGTGACATCTATACTCGTAGCATGCGTGAGTTGCTGATTGCAATGGAAAACGGCGTTCCTTACGGACTTATAGTTGACGAGGTTTTAGGTGTTGAAGGCATAACGCAGATTCCAGATGAAGGGCGCTTACGCGATGAATATGATTTGAATTTTGTATCCGGACTTGCCCAAAGAAAGAACTCTGACGAGATTGTTGCTTTATTGAATGATGACGTTATCCATACTTATATGCTTAATCATTAGGAAGCCGAAAGGCTTCTTTTTTAAATTCAGGAGGCTTAACTAAATGTATTACGAACAAAATATAACGGATGCACTTGAACAAAATTATATGCCATATGCGATGAGCGTTATAGTATCAAGAGCCATTCCGGAGATTGACGGATTTAAACCCTCGCATAGAAAGCTCCTTTATACTATGTATAAAATGGGTCTTTTAAATGGCGCACGTTTGAAGTCCGCTGATGTTGTGGGACAAACAATGAAGCTTAATCCGCATGGCGACGGCGCTATATACGAAACTCTTGTGCGTCTCACAAGAGGCTATGACGCTCTGCTTCATGCATTTATAGACTCTAAGGGAAACTTCGGAAAGCAATATTCAAGGGATATGGCCTATGCCGCAAGCCGTTACACAGAGGTTAAGCTTGACGCTATATGCGCTGAGATTTTCGGCGAGATTGATAAACACACAGTGGACTTCGTGCCCAACTATAACGGCACAACCACAGAACCCTTACTTCTGCCTTCAACCTTTCCCAACATCCTCGTTACACCAAACCAAGGTATAGCTGTGGGAATGGCAAGCACAGTCTGTAGCTTTAACTTACGTGAGGTTTGCCAGGCTACAATAGCCTATATAAAAGACAGGGACATTGACATTTCAAAGTTCCTTCTTGCACCTGATTTCTCCACAGGCGGTTATCTGCTTTATAATAAAAAGGAACTTGATTCAATATATGAAACCGGACGCGGAAGTATAAAGCTACGCGCGAAATACAGCTTTGACAAAAAAGGCAGTTGTATTGAGATAACCCAAATACCATACACAACAACCATTGAAGCCATAATAGACAAGGTTATAGCCTTGGTAAAAGCTAACAAAATCAAGGATATAACCGATATAAGGGATGAAACGGATTTACATGGATTAAAAATATCAATAGACATAAGGCGCAGTACAGACCCCGACCTTTTAATGCGAAAGCTTTTTGGGCTTACAACACTGGAAGACAGCTTTAGCTGCAACTTTAATATTTTGGTTGACGGTAAGCCGCAAACAATGGGCATAAAGGCTATTTTGGACAGTTGGCTTGATTTTCGCCTTTTATGTGTAAAAAGGCGACTAACATATGAGCTTTCCGAAAAAAAGGAAAAGCTGCATCTGCTTGTAGGACTTGCACAAATCATACTGGACATAGACAAGGCTATAAAAATAATCCGCGAAACAGAAAATGACAAGGATGTTTTAGCAAATCTCCAAAAGGGCTTTAACATAGACAAAGTTCAAGCCGAGTTTATTGCTGAGATTAAACTCAGGAATCTTAACAAGGAATACCTCCTTACACGTATAAACGAGAGGGATAAGCTTAACAATGAAATTGCAACCTTGCAGTCGCAATTGGATGACGAGAAGAAACTGTTTTCAATCATAGCCGCACAAATAAAGGACGTTGCAAAGAAGTATGGCAAGGACAGGCGCACGGAAATACTATATGACGATGTAACCGCGGACATCCCTGACGACGCATTTATACAAGATTATGCTGTCAAGCTTATCCTCACAGACCATAATTATTTCAAAAAAATACCGCTTACTTCCCTGCGTTCAGCCGGAGAACAATACCTTAAGGACAACGACTTTTGTGTGCAAGAGCTTGAAACATCTAATAAATCCGATTTAATTTTATTTTCGGATAAATTTAACGCATATAAGCTAAAACTATATGATGTCCCAGATTGTAAAGCCTCCAGCCTAGGCGAGTACCTTACAAATCTATGCTCCTTGGATGAGGATGAGAGAATTTTGTATTTCTTAACAACCAAGGATTACGAAGGCAGCATAATGTTTGCGTTCGAAAACGGTAAGATTGCACGCGTTGCTCTCAAAAGCTATGCCACGAAGATGAATCGCAAAAAGCTTGTAAATGCTTACAGCGACAAAGCACTTCTTGTCAAAGCGTGTTTTATAACCG
>CAYPQA010000052.1:0-16564 GCA_964412725.1 uncultured Eubacteriales bacterium | reverse complement strand
AAGAGAGGCGGTTATTCACTTATATACATAATCCTTACAAAATAATTTACAATAAAATTTTAATATGCTACAATATTCGTGTCGTAGGACAGGGCATGGCTAATCCGAACAGTTTTGACAAGCATTTTGCAAAATCTGGGAGGTGAGGCCGCAGATGATGACAACATATCAAGTTTTAACATTAGTGTTCAACTTTGGGACATTTTTGATTATGCTGATTTCGTTGATAATAAAAATCATCGTTTTCTTTTTAAAAAGAAAATAACCGCCCTACAGCTCCAAACAGAGGCGGTTATTCGATAAAACGGATTAGCCGTCGCACTGTTTCTAACGACGGAGAGGGGGTACGGCAATACCCTCTCTTTTTTATTTATACGCATATTATAGCAGTTTGATACATGGGTGTCAACGATAAATTATGGTGTTATAAATGGGTTATAAAAACGCCCTCCGTTTTTATAGTTCAGAAAAACAGATACACCTAAGACAGACAGAGAGATTAAAATTACAATTAAATCACGACCGCGGAATCTACGCTCACTGTACCATGTGCGTTTCTTGTGCTTGCCAAAACCACGTAATTCCATAGCGTTTGATATAACGTCAATACGAGAAAGGCTTGAGAGTACGAGTGGAAACAGTATCACAGATATGTTTTTAATGCGTTGTATAAAGCCCGTGTTCTTTGACATGTCAATGCCCCTTGCCTGTTGAGCTTGACTGATGTTGTGGAAATCTCTTTGAATGTCAGGGATATAGCGCAAGGCAATTGCAACAGAGTATCCGATTTTATAGCTTACACCAATTTTGTTCAACGACGATGCAAATTCACTTGGGTCTGTGGTGAGGATAAAGAGCAAGGCCATGGGTAGTACAGCAATGTATTTTATCGTTACA
This sequence comes from uncultured Eubacteriales bacterium, assembly GCA_964412725.1. Taxonomy (GTDB): domain Bacteria; phylum Bacillota; class Clostridia; order Lachnospirales; family CAYPQA01; genus CAYPQA01. The sequence goes on along the minus strand of CAYPQA010000052.1, from coordinate 15,667 downwards.
TTGAGCATATAGAATAGCTGTTCCTGCGTCAGATAATATTTACCGAATAAGTGACAAATAACATGGCGTGATTTGTAAATTAAAACGCCTTGCTCTGGTGCGAAAATGAAGATAAAGATGTTGTTCAAAAGCATAACCAAACTGATAAAAATAAGCACAAAGCCAATCTCTCTTAGCCTTATCTTTGAGAATGCGAACACAATAGCGGATACAAAAACCATCAATGCCAGAAAACGTGTATCATAGGTTATCATAACCGCGACGCTTACTAGAACAGCCATAACCAGCTTAGTTGTACCGTTAAGACTGTGGATTATTGTTTCACGTGGTATGTAACCCAGACTTGCAGACTTAGCCATTGCGACGCGCCTCCCTGTCGTAGTCGATAAAGTGCTGAACAAATTCATCAGGTTTTTGAATAGAGCAACGGATAGCCAAGTCAAAAAGACTTGTTTCCTTTAAGCTTGCACGGCTGATTAAATCAGGATTTGTCAAAACGCGCGCAGCTGTATCATCGGCAATGAGTTGGCCTTTCGCAAAAACCAACGCGCGCTGCGTGTATTCAAGCATCAAGTGCATATCATGCGTTATCATAATGACCGTTACACCCTGACGATTAAGCGAGCATAGAAATTCCATAATCTCTGTATAATGGCGGAAATCCTGCCCTGCGGTAGGCTCGTCCAGTATAATGATGTCAGGGCTTTGAACTAAAACAGCGGCTATGGTAACGCGCTTTTTTTGTCCAAAACTCAGAGCGGAAATAGGCCATTTGCGAAATGAGTAAAGCCCGCAAACCTTAAGAGTTTCCTCAACTCTTTTAGATATCTCGTCTTCAGATAATTTGCGATTGCGCAAAGCCAGAGACACCTCATCAAATATCATAGTTTTGCTAAGCATCTGGTTAGGGTTTTGCATAACATAGCCAATGCGTTTTGCACGCTCCGTTATACTGTCGTTCCTTATTTCCTTGCCATTCATAAGAATTTCCCCGCTGTCAGGCTTTTCAAAACCGCATATCAATTTGGATAACGTACTTTTCCCCGCACCATTACAGCCTACAATTGAAATCATCTCGCCCTTGTAAATAGTAAAGCTCACGTCCTTAAGCACTTGCCTGCTTTCGTCGTATGCAAAAGACAAACCACGTAATTCAAGCAAAGGCTCTGTGCAAGCAGGCAAGCCCTTAGGCTCTGTGTCTTTAAGCCAATCACTCATATTTTTTATATCCGTGTCAGAAAGTATTAAGCTTTCTATATGTTGCGGACTTTTTTCGGGTGTGATTTGAACACGCCCATATCTCAATGCAGTCAAATAAAGCGGCTCCCTTATGCCATGTTCAGCAAGCAGTTTGCCGCTTAGAAGAATATCAGGCGAAAAGTCCGCAACTATTCGACCTTCGCTCATCAAAATTATCCTGTCAACATCACGATAAAGCACATCCTCTAGCCTATGTTCGATAATAATGATGGTTGTATCCGTTTGGGCATGTATTTTGTCTATAAGCTCAATGGCTTGCTTACCTGTTGCGGGGTCAAGGTTGGCCAACGGTTCGTCAAACAGAAGCACCTTAACATCATCAACAATAACACCAGCAAGGCTCACACGTTGTTTTTGTCCGCCTGAAAGCTGATGCGGAGAATTGTGAAGATGTGTGTCAATACCCACAATTTTAGCGGCTTCAAGTGTTCTTTCGCGTAATTCTTGTGTAGGTACACAGTCGTTCTCAAGGCTAAAAGCTATATCTTCCCCAACGGTTAAAGCAATAAATTGGCCGTCAGGGTCTTGCAAAACAGTTCCAACAACCTTTGAAAGCTCGAAAAGGCTCTTTTTCTTAACCTCTAAACCATCAACGGTTAAAACACCAGTAGAATCCCCAGGGTAGCTAAACGGCACGAGGCCGTTTATGCAGTTTGCCAGGGTACTTTTCCCGCTACCCGAAGAACCTACAATAAGTATTTTTTCGCCTTTATAAACTGTTAAGTTTATATCAAAAAGGGTGGGTTTAGCTTGAGCTCTATATTTAAAGCCAAATTGCTTAAATTCTATTATGGGCTGTTTTTCCATATCAATCCTTATAAAGAGTACCGGATTGCGTACGTGTTTTACTGTATGCAACCGCGAGTAATGTTCCTACAATAGCTGTTGTAACGATATTGCCGATACCTGCAACCAAGCCTTGAGTGAAAACCTTGTCAATAGGCTCTGCATAAATCAGGATATCTAAGCCAGGAGCGATTAAAAACCAACCAATGGCGTTACCAATGATGTTGGCCAAGTTAAAGGTTATAATCTCTTTAACGCCGAAAACGCCGCTTTCCATGTCCAAATTCTTGGAAACAAAACCCATAACGCCACCAACAATTGCAGATGAAATAATCCAGCTCCACCAAGGGCCATAGGATGTAAAATCGGCAAGCGCATGACCGATAAGCCCGATGAGACAGCCCGCAATAGGCCCAAACATAGCCGAGAACAGAGCCAATACAGCGTATTGAATGTTAACGGTTGTGTTTGGAATTGGTGTGGGGATAGATGCAAACCTCGCTAAAACAAAGAACAGTGCAGCACCTATACCAGTTGCGACAAAGGTTTTAACAGAAACTTTTTTCATTTAAAGCACATCCTTTCTTGATTTTATTTTACGATTATATTTTCTGCGCGGAATTTTGTCAATAATTAATGGCTTCACCGCGACTTTTATCATAACTTTACGTATTCAGGCTTTCTGTTTCTGAAAACACAGGTATAGTTAAAGCCCGCAGCATTTGCAAGTTCGTAAGCCTCTTTAAAATTTTGCGAGATGTGCTCAGGCCTGTGTGCATCGGAGCCGATCGTTATAATCTCCCCTCCCAACTCCTTAAAGCGTCTAAGGATTTCATACTTCGGATGGACTTGGTTAAGCCCGTAACGGTAGCCCGACGTATTAAGCTCAAGACCTTTACCGTTCTTTACCAGGGCTTTGAGTACTTCGTCAATTATATCGCTAAAGTCCGCATAATTAAGGCTGTTGTCTTCGTATTCTGAATAACGCACAATATAATCCAAATGTCCATATACGCAGAAATCCTTAAAATTATTAATATTAAACAAAACCTCATTAAAATATTCTGTGAAAGCCTGGGTTTTGCTTTTGTTAACAAAAAAACCGCCTTTGTATAGGTCAACTCCGCTTATATCGTGAGATGAGCCTATAATAAATTCGAATGGGTATTTTTTAAGAAATGTCTCAAAATGCTTAACGAGGTGCGGCCCAAGACCTGTCTCAACGCCCAGCGTTATTCTTATATTCTTGTAATGTGCTCTCATTTCCTCCAATTCCTGAATATATTTATCATAATCAATTTGATATGGGAATTCAGAACCATCCGCAAGATAATCTACATGATCCGTAAGAACTATCTCCTTAAGACCCTTTGCAATCGCCCCCTCTATCATCTGTTTCATACTAGCTTTTGAATCGTTGGAATAATTTGTGTGACAATGATAATCTGCAAGTAACAAAATAATCGTCCTTTCAAATATAAATATTCTAAATAAGAGTATTTCAAATAAAGTTACAAAAAAAGGCTGCAGCAAATTTTGCTACAGCCACTTTCATTATTAATTATCAAAAGTTAAGCCATTAATAAGCCTAGTTTGGATTTTTCTTCCTGCTGCATTTGATTTTTGATTGAAAACATCTGAAGCTCAAGCATAACCCTGTTTTTATTTACATCTATGGATGTTTTACCCATATCTGCGTCAGAAAAACGGCTTTTTGACATAGCAAGATTAAGCATGGTTATGTCGTTGGAGTTAATTGTGCTTGAAAGTCTGTTTTGAGTTGCACCGAGAGTTGACCTTGTGGCTGTGACCTTATCCAATGCTGAATCAATGGTTGACAAGTCAAAAGAACCAGTTACATTAAAGCCCTCAAGCCCTAATGCCTTAAGTGACATGTCGTTTATCGTAACATTCATGCCCGAGCCATCAGGTGATGATGCGGTCAACTTATCTTTGAAGCTGCCATCAAGCAATTTCATTTTGTTAAATTCAGTGTTCTTGGCAACGTCCTTGATGTTGTTCAAAAGCCCGTCAACCTCGTATTGAATTAACTTTTTGTCATCATTCGTAAGTATGCCGCTTTGCGCCTGTATGCCCAGTTCTCTGATACGTTGAAGATTTTCGGAGACTGAAGACAGTCCACCCTCGGCTGTTTTTGCCAGATTAATCATATCCTGTGCATTATCCGAGCCTTTGTCAAAACCTCGAACCAATGAGTCAAGCTTTTCGGTTATCGCAAGACCCGCCGCATCATCTGCAGCAGAGTTGATACGTTTAGCGGTTGCAAGTTTTATGAAGCTCATTTCAAGTCCGCTTCTGGCCATCGAATTAACTGTTAAACTCATAAAAACACCCCCCATTCAAAATTTGTAATATAATACATTATACACTTGATTAGAATGGTTTGCAATTATATTTTGAAATCAAAGGCGTGATTTGAAATCCTCATAATCGAATGATTTTATGGTTTTCAAGCCGCCTTCATCAAGATACATTATAGAGGGCAAGTTTATTCCATTGAAGGTGTTGTTCTTGACCATCGAATATATCGCCATGTCGGTGAAAACAAGTCTGTCACCAACGTTCAAAGGTTCAGAAAAGGAATAATCACCGATAACATCACCAGCAAGGCAGGTGTGTGTGCCTAAGCGGTATGTGTACTTGCCTTGACCGGCAGGCTTAGCAAAAGATGACGCAAGTTCCTGTAATGTAAGCTTATCAGAGTCTAAAGCCTGAGCCTTAAAAACGTTGGGTCGATAAGGCATTTCTAAAACGTCAGGCATATGACAAGCTGCGGACGTGTCAAGGATAGCAATTTCCATACCGTTATGAACAATGTCCAAAACCTCCGCAACCAAAAAGCCCGAGTTAAGCGCAACGGCTTCCCCGGGCTCTAAGTAGACTTCAACGCCGTATTTCTGCTTAATTGACAATATACAACGCTTAAGCTTTTCTATATCATATCCGTCTCGTGTTATATGATGCCCTCCGCCCATATTAAGCCACTTAATATGCTTGAGATATTTTCCAAATTTATCTTCAACAACAGCAAGCGTGCGTTCCAGTGTGTCGGAGTCCTGCTCGCACATTGTATGGAAATGTAAGCCTTCAATGCCTAGTTGTGATAAGTCTTGCAAGCCTTCTGCATTTTCTTCAAGCCACGCGGTAAATGATGAATGCGTCATGCCCAGACGTGAATGGGTAAAACAGGGATTGTACATATCTGTTTCAATCTCCGAATATTCAGGATTTATCCTTATTCCACAGGACACAGGTATATCTCTCTTTGAAAGATAAGGCTTGAAACGTTGCCATTGAGTTAGGGAATTGAAGACAATATGCCCTGCAATTGACGAAATTTCTTCAAAATTATCCGGACGGTAAGCGGGTGAAAAGATATGTACCTCACCACCCATTTCCTCATAGCCCAAACGTGCCTCGAAAAGAGAGCTTGCCGTTGTACCGCTCAAGTATTTCCTGATAAGCGGATAAGTGCTGTACATAGAAAAAGCTTTCTGCGCAAGCAATATCTTGCAACCTGTTGCATCGGAAACAGATTTTAAAATATTTAAATTCCTAATTAATAAACCCTCTGCCAAAATGTAGCAGGGGGTTTTAATTTTACTAATATCTATTTTCATTCTACCAACTCCGGATTAAAGCTTTCTTTCCAAGGAAGACCAAACTTGTTCAAGGCATCCATAAACGGATCCGGATCAAATTCTTCTATATTATGAACACCAGGCTTTTTCCAAACACCAGTTGCCAAAAGCATACCGCCTATCATAGCCGGAACACCGGTTGTATAGGAGATGGCCTGAGAACCAACCTCTTTGTAACATTCCTGATGGTCACAGACATTATAGAGATAGTAAGTCTTTTCCTTTCCATCCTTTATGCCTTTGAATATGCAACCGATATTGGTCTTTCCTTTCGTGCGAGGCCCCAATGAAGCAGGGTCAGGCAAAACAGCCTTCAAAAACTGTAAAGGAATAATCTCCTTACCCTCATACATAATAGGCTTTATTGATGTCATACCAACATTCTCAAGCACTTTAAGATGTGTGAGATAGTTCTGCGAGAAGGTCATAAAAAATCTTATACGCTTAATTCCCTTAATGTTAAGCGCCAAGGATTCCAGTTCCTCATGATGAAGAAGGTACATATCCTTATCGCCGATTTCGGGAAAATTATATGTGCGTTTGATAAACATAGGCTCGGTTTCTATGAAACGCCCATTTTCAAAATAACTGCCGTTTGCCGTAACCTCACGAATATTAATTTCGGGGTTAAAGTTAGTTGCAAACGGATAGCCATGGTCGCCTGCATTTGCATCAAGAATATCCAAGTAGTGAATCTCATCAAAATGATGCTTCATTGCATAGGCTGAGAAAACACCTGTAACCCCTGGGTCAAAACCGCTGCCCAATAATGCAGTTAAACCCGCTTTTTCAAAGCGTTCACGGTAAGCCCATTGCCACTTATATTCAAATTTAGCTGTATCCGTAGGTTCATAGTTGGCTGTGTCCACATAGTCAACGCGCTTTTCAAGACAAGCGTCCATTATGGTAAGGTCTTGGTAAGGTAGTGCCACATTAATAACAACATCAGGTTTAAACGCATCAATAAGCGCACAAAGTTCGGGAACCTTGTCTGCATCAACCTGTGCTGTAGTGACATTTACCCCATATTTCTTGACCTGATCTTTAATAGCGTCGCACTTTGAAAGTGTACGGCTGGCAATGCACACATCTGAAAAAACCTCAGAATTTTGACAACATTTATGAACGACAACAGACGAGACACCGCCTGCGCCTATTATTAAAACCCTTCGTTTATTCATTATCTTTGAACCCTGCCCGAACCGTCACCTTTAGCAAGAGCCTTAACCTCAGCTACGGTTACATGGTTTGCATCGCCCTCTATAGAATGCTTGAGGCAGGAAGCCGCAACAGCAAATTCTATAGCGTCCTTTGAAGAATAATTGTTAAGCAATGCATAAATCAAACCACCTCCGAAACTATCGCCACCGCCAACACGGTCAACAATGTGTACAGGATAGGTTTTTGAGAAACTAAACTCTGTGCCGTCGTAAAGCATAGCTGCCCAGTTATTGTCGTTCGCTGTAATGCTCTCTCTTAAGGTTATTGCAACCTTTTTGAAGTTAAAACGCTCGCAAAGTTTTTTAGCAACTTCTTTGTAACCGTCGTGGCTGATTTGGCCTGATGTAACGTCTGTGTTGTCGGCCTTGATGGAAAAAACTTTCTCTGCATCCTCTTCGTTGGCAATGCAAACATCAACGTAAGGCATGATTTCGCTCATAACCTTATTAGCCTCGTCAGTTGTCCAAAGGTTCTTTCTATAGTTTAAATCACAGCTTACGGTTATGCCCAATTCTTTTGCCTTTTTGCAAGCTGCAAGAGTTAAAGCAGCACATTTTGGGGAAAGCGCAGGAGTAATTCCTGTGAAATGGAACCAGCTAGCACCCTTAAATATGTTATCCCAATCAAAATCCTTCTCACTTGCATCGGAAATGGAGGCATATTTTCTGTCGTAAACAACCTTTGAAGGACGCTGTGAAGCACCTTTTTCAAGGAAGTATATACCGATTCTTTCGCCGCCCCTTGCAATATGTTCGGTGCATACGCCATATTTTCTAAGCTCGTTTATAGCAGACTGGCCAATCGGGTTATCAGGAAGCTTTGTAACAAAGCAAGCATCTTCACCAAAGTTTGCAAGAGATACGCAAACATTAGCTTCTCCGCCGCCATAAACAGCTTCAAAGCTTGTGGCTTGATTAAAACGTTGATATCCCGGAGGTGCCAAACGCAACATAATCTCACCAAAACATACAGTTTTACTCATAATCTCTACCTCCAAAAATTTTTAGTTATTATAGCATAGGTTAAAAAAAATGAAAAGTGCTGTGGAAAAATTTCATAGAATTTTTCAGACAACAAAACTTGCAATCATCTCGTCAAGCAAAATAGACTGGCTGGATAATTCTTCTGCAGAAGCCGCGGTTTCCTCTGAAGCTGCCGCATTATTCTGAACAATCGCCGATATTTTTTGAACTCCATCCGCAATATTTGACATTTCATCAGCTTGGCTCTGTGTTGCTTTTCTGACCTTGCTTATAATTTCAGATATTGAGTTTATATCACTCACAATTGTTTCAAAAGCTTTTGCTGTGTTTGATGTAATTGACACGCTTTCATTAACCCGGCTTATGCTCTCCTCTATATATGTTGCTGTTTCTTTTGCCGCAACCTGACTTCTGTTTGCAAGCGAGCGAACCTCGTCAGCAACAACGGAAAATCCACGCCCAGCCTCTCCAGCTCTGGCTGCCTCAACAGATGCATTAAGTGCAAGAAGATTTGTTTGGAATGCAATCTCGTCTATTACGTTTATAATCTTTGCAATATTGCCGGTTGTATTCTTTATAGACTCTATACCCTTAAGCATTGTTTGCATTTGCTCACTGCCAGCTTTTGTATTTTCTATCGAGCGTTTTGTGCAATCCCTTGCAAGCTGGGCAAGTTCCGCTGTTTCATGGATGTGGTTGTTAATTCCCAAAACAGATTCATTAAGACTTGAAACCGATTCTGCTTGCTCTGTAGCTCCGGTTGAAAGGCTCTCTGAAGTCATGGAGATTTGTTGTGAACCAATTTGAACGCTACTTGATGCATTCTTAATATTTGAAATGGTGTTATTTAAGCTTTGAGATATTTTGTTGATAGAATTGCGGATTGTTGAATACTCTCCTAAATATTCCCGTTCTATCCCAACGGTTAAATCCCCTTCCGCAACCTTTGACAAAATATCTGAAATTTCATTTATATATGACTTTGTGGCTCTTGACATAGACATTAACGAAACAGCCATCTGACCAAAACATCCTTTATACTCTGAAGAAAGACGGCTAGAAAATTCACCTTTTGATACGGCTGAGAGAACTTCATTGGCCTCAGAAATGGGCTCATCAATGGTTTGCATAAGAGTGTTAAGGTCGTCTGCAATATTGCGCCAATCCCCCGAATAACGGTTTGAATCAATTCTTACATCAAGAACACCGTTTGTAGCGGATTTTATCATCCTTTCAATATCCTTACCAATGTTTGTTATATTATTCTTTGTAAGGCTAAACTTTTGGTTGGCAACAATCTTTTTGCCCTTAAACTGCCTAAGCTCTGTCTCAAAGTTGCCGGAACCTAGTTGACTAAATGTTTCCATAATCTCAACAGTTTCCCCAACAAGCGTAGCTGTAAGTTCATTGATACCATTTGCCAAATTCATGTATTCGCCTTCGTATGACTTGGTATCTATGTGCGCTTCTATATCGCCCTCTACGAATTCCGTCTTCATTTTTACAACGTCATCAATTATATGTTGAATAGTATTGCGTACATCGTTAAAAGCCGCAAACAATTGGCTCATCTCATCTTTTGTGAGCACAGGTAAATTTATGTTAAGGTTTCCTTTTGCAATATCCTTTGCGGCTTGAGTTATGCGCTTAAGCGGATCGTTTATACTTTGCGCAATAACAATAGATGCAAATACCCCCAACAATGCGCAACTGATAGCCACGAAGAATATACCATCAAAGACGGCTTTCTTACTCGCCTCAGCAGACACCTGTTCCTCTTCGATATCGTCATGTTCCCTCGAAGCTACATCCAAAAGTAAAGTAAGAAGCTGATTGGCTTTGCTGTCGTACTTTCCGGTTACTGCTTCAAATGCCTCGTTGTCTTTGCCAGAAACAATCAGATTAATAATTTCATCTTGGATAGTATTAAGCTCATTTAAATATGTTTCAATCTTTTGAAGGTCTGGTGCTTCATCAATTAAGACTGCTTTTAAAGGCGCAATGTTTTCAATTGCCGTTTTCATTTCGTTTTTAGCCTTATTTGCATTGTCAGTGCTCGTTGTGCCTGATGTAATTATGGACATTAATAAGTAACGTTGAGACGAGATAACATCTCTCCTCATTTTCCATAGTTTGTCAATCGACGGGATCATATGTTCGGCATATTGTGCGATTATTTTGTTCATACTACCTGCGCTTTTGATGCCCATAAAGCCAACAATAAGAATCAATAGTGATAGAACGCCGAATCCAAGTGTGAGTCTCAGACGAATGTTTAGTCGCCTTAAAAGTCTGATCATAATACCTCCAAAGTCATGAATTATTCCTGGAACAATTTCGACGGAATTATTCCATTGAGAATGGATTATGCCACTTGAATTTTATTTTGTCAATCATTATAGGATTAATAATCATTAATCATTTTTTGACAATTAGCCGCTTTTATGATTTAATGTGTATATTTTTCAAAATTGATAAGAACTTAATCATATAAATTTTAAAATAACGGAGGTTTTTGGCTATGACTCAATCGTTGGATCACATAAAATGTTTTATATTGGATATGGATGGAACGATTTATCTGGGAGGGAAGGTGTTCGATAGCGTTTATGGATTTCTGGACAGGATTAAGGAAAGTGGACGAGAATTCTATTTCTTTACAAACAATTCATCTAAAAGCACCTGTTTCTATGTTGATAAGTTAAAGAAACTTAATATAGACATATCTGAGGAGCGCATGCTAATCTCGAATCACGTATGCATAGATTACCTTAAAGAACATTATAATAAAAAGCCTATATATGTTGTTGGGACAAATTACCTTATTGATGAGCTTACGGACGTTGGCGTTTTGGTTGTTAACGCGATTGCAGATGGGCAAACGCACGGCGCGGATGATGCAGAATTGGTTGTCCTGGGATTTGACACTGAACTTACCTATGAAAAACTTAAGATAGCTTGCGACTTGGTAAGAAAAGGCGTGCCTATTATAGGGCTTAATCCAGACTTGAACTGCCCAGTAGAAGGGGGATTTATTCCGGACTGCGGTTCTATTGCAAAATTGATCGAGGCTTCAACAGGTGTAAAAATAGAATTTCTAGGTAAGCCTTCACGCAAAACCCTTGATTTTATAATAAACAGGACAGGCTTCAAGGAAGATGAGATAGCATTTGTTGGAGATAGACTTTATACAGATATTGCTATAGCTAAAAACACAAAAGCTACATCTATACTTGTTCTAAGCGGAGAAACCCAAAAGGGCGATTGGGAAAACGGTGAAATACAACCGGACTTTGTTTTCAATTCTATAGCCGATATATTATGAAACTTTTTTTCAAGATTATTGGAAAACACTTGACATAAACTTTCAGATGATGTATCATTGTTAAAATTAAACAGTCAGGAGCCGAATTATGCAAAGAGTTTTAACAGGTATTGACAATATTGATACTCTTGAAAATTTGATTTCAGGTAAGAAAGTTGCACTTTTAACAAATCCAACGGGTGTTAATGCGCAACTTATCTCTACTATAGATATACTCAAAGATTACGGGCTTTGTCTTCTATTTGCTCCGGAACATGGTGTTCGTGGTGATAAACAAGCCGGAGACAAGGTTGAAACCTTTACCGATGAAAAGACAGGTATATGTGTTTACAGCCTTTATGGGCAAACAAAAAGCGTGCCCGCAGAACTCAACGATAGGTATGATATCTTGATTTATGACATACAGGACGTAGGTTCAAGATATTACACTTATGTTTCAAGCCTCTTAAATTGTATAAAAAGCTGTGCAGAGAATAAAAAAACCCTAATCATACTTGATCGTCCAAATCCAATAAATGCAAATGACGTTGAGGGACATATGCTCCAAAAAGAATTGATTTCGTTTGTGGGCTGCTTTGAAATGCCTCAGCGTTATGGTCTTACAATTGGTGAATTTGCTTTTATGGCAAATGAGGTGCTTTCCATCGGTTGTGATTTGAGTGTCGTGAAAATGACAGGTTATGACAGAAATATGTATTTTGACGAAACCGGTCTTCCTATGGTTATGCCCAGCCCTAATATACCAACATTAGATACAATGCTTTTATATAATGGAACCTGTCTTTTTGAAGGAACCGTAATGTCCGAAGGGCGCGGCACAACCAAGCCATTTGAGATTATCGGAGCACCCTGGCTTGATGCGGAAAAGATAACGGACATTATGAATGATAAAAAACTGCCAGGAGTAATGTTTCGCCCTATTTATTTCACACCAACATTTTCAAAACATAAGGGGGAGCTTTGCGCAGGTGTAAATATTCATATAACAGACAGACGAAAGCTTAAACCGGTTGAATTGGGTATTCATATGCTTTATGAGATTAAAAAGCTTTGTCCGTTGGATAAATTTTTCCTTTCCCCTCCGTTTGAATCTGATGATTTGTTTATAGATAAACTGGCCGGAACCAAAGCTTTAAGACAAGATTTTGAACCGGAGGCTCTACTCGAAAAGTGGAGGAAAGAATCCATAGAATTTAAAAAGATGTCCGAGAAATTTTTATTGTACTAAAACTAGCTAAAAGGTGACAAAAATGAATGAATTTAAAGCAACCAAGGCCTTGTTGGCTGATGGACTTAACAAATATTATTCGGAATATGCATTGACGATAGGTTGTGGGCGACAGGTTTATTTTAAGGCTTGCACCGATGAAGGGTTGCTCTTTGACTTAGCCTCTGTTTCAAAGATTCTTTCAACCACTATGCTTGCGCTTAAATTTATAGAAAGCGGTAAGCTTTGCTTGTTTGACACATTGTCACAGTTCTATAATAATTGCGGTGATAAAGGCAATATAACTATTAAAGATTTAATGACGCATTCAAGTGGACTTTCACCGCATATACTTTTGAGTAGCCATACCGAAAATCATATAGATGTAATTTTAAGTTCAGAATTAAAATACGAAACAGGAAAAGCTGTCGCCTATAGTTGTATGGGATACATCCTGCTAGGAGATATACTAGAACGTATTTCAGGCAAATGCTTGGACGAATTGGGAAAAAAATATGTGTTTGAACCGCTTGAAATGTACAATACTTGCTATAATCCCATTGAGAAAACCGCGGGGGGTCGTTATGAACCTGAAATTATAAACGGTGTAAAAATAAGCGTTGATGATGAAAACTGCCGATATTTAGGCGGGATTGCGGGTAATGCCGGAGTTTTCTCAAATATAAATGATTTAACGCATTATGCAGCTATGCTTTCAAGTGACGGTATGTATAAAAATCGTACCTTCCTTACACAACCTACACTACAAGTTGCGACCCAAGATTATACACCTCATTGTGAGGAAAGCCGTGGGCTTGGTTTTCTTTTAAAACGTTCATCCCTATCTCCGGCTGGTGATATTTTTGCAAACGTCAGTTTTGGGCATACGGGCTTTACAGGTACCTCTGTTTTTATAAATAAGTCTGATGGATTATTTGTTGTGCTTTTGACAAATGCTGTTCATATTGTGGGCTCTGACTTAGAGAGGAAATCCCAATTTTTAAGGCATAAGCGTCTGCTTCATAATTGTATTATAACTGAATTTAATGGTGGTGAAATATTATGAAGTATGTTTTAGGTGTAGATGGTGGAAATTCCAAAACCGACTACTGTCTTTATACGATAGAAGGCGATTACGTTGATTTGCATAAGGCTGGTACTTGCATTCATGAACGCTTTAAAAATTCTTTTGAAGGTTAGCACATTGAGATGGAAAAGCAGATTAAGATACTGCTTGATAAAAATGATATTACTATAGCTGATATTGAAGCTGCAGCGTTTGGATTGGCTGGCGTTGATGTACAGTCGCAGCGCATTGCGCTTGAAAATATTGTTTCCTCTTTAGGGTTTAAGAATTTTGTTGTAGACAACGACGGTTTTTTGGGAATCAAAGCAGGTTTGCCAAAAGGATACGGTGTAAGTTGCGTTAACGGCACCGGTACGGTTGTTGTTGGTGTTGATGAGAACGGGAAACGTCTTCAGATTGGCGGCATTGGCTTTGAGTGCGGAGATGAAGCGGGCGGAGCTTTTATTTTCAAAAAGGTTATCCGAGCAGCTTATGATGCGCTTTATCGTCTGGGAGACAGAACGATGCTTGAAGAGCGTGTTATGAAGCTTTTAGGAATAGATGATAAAGCATTATTTATGGATGGTGTAAGCCGTCTTTATTCAACAAAATTCAGCCACACTCCATTTATTGAAGTGCTTTTTGAGTGTTTAGAATCTGGTGACCCCGTTTCTAGGGAAATTGTTGAATACGTTGCGCTCAATCTTGCAAAATCTACCGCGGGATGCATAGTTAATCTTGAGTTTAAGCACGAAGTTGACATTGTATTAGTTGGTTCAGTTTGGGTTAAATTGAAAGCGGATGCATTGCTCGAACCTTACAAAAAACATATAAAAGCGTTTACAGGACGCAAATGTAATTATTTTATGCCAGAGATGTCTCCATCCGTAGGGGCCATAATCTGGGCCACAGAGCTTTCAAATGGCGGCATTAGCCCGTCTTTAAGAGAGAAAATAATTAAAAACGCCGAAAAGTGCGGAAATGGAGGCTAATATGCAAGAGAATTTAGGTGTGCTTATAACTGAAACAAACAACGAGCGTACCCGTAACATCGACAGCTTAAGCACCTTTGATATGCTTAAGCTGATAAACGAGGAAGATAGGAAGGTCATTGACGCTGTTGAAGCCGAGCTTTCAGAGATTACAAAGGTCGTTGACAAAACTGCCGAGGCTTTTAGAAACGGTGGAAGGCTTATCTATTGCGGTGCGGGTACATCCGGACGGTTGGGAGTTTTGGACGCTTCAGAATGCCCCCCAACATTTGGAACCGCTCCAGAGATGGTTCAAGGTTTCATTGCAGGTGGTGACCATGCGCTAAGAAATCCTATAGAGGGTGCAGAGGACAGCTTTGAAGGCGGAGTTGAACTTGCAAAAGAGATTAATATTACCTCAAATGACGTTGTTGTGGGCATAGCTGCAAGCGGACGCACAAAGTATGCGTTAGGCGTAATTGATGAAGCTAAGAAACGCGGAGCATTCACAGTGGGTATTTGTAACAATCCTGATACGCTCTTGCATAAAGTCTGCGATGTAACAATTGCACCTGTTTCCGGACCAGAGGTTGTGCAAGGTTCAACAAGACTTAAGGCCGGTACTGCTCAAAAGCTTGTTTTAAATATGATAACCACCGGCTCTATGATAAAAGTAGGTAAGGTTTATAAGAATTATATGGTGGATATGCGCGCATCCAATGAAAAGCTTTATGACAGAGCCAAGCGTCTTTTAATGCAATCTGCAGATGTAAGTGACGATGTTGCCTTAAAGACCTTGGAACAATGCAATTATCATGTCAAAACCGCCATTGTTATGATTAAAAACAACTGCGACGCCAAGACCGCCGCAGAAGCTTTGGAAAAGGCTGAGGGTTATGTTGCGAAAGCTATCGGCGAAAGGAGATAGTGTATGAAAAAGCAAAACAAGGTTCTTACCAAGCTTTGGAGCGACAGGTTTATGTATATTATGGTTATCCCTGTTGTTGTGTATTATATAATTTTTAGGTACCTACCCATGGCTTGGCTTGCTATTTCATTTTATGATTATAAGATTTTGAGGGGTTTCTCTGGTAGCAAGTTTGTGGGCTTTGATAACTTTAAAATATTTTTGAATAGTCCGAATTTCTTTAAGATTATTTGGAATACGCTTAGTTTGAATATCTAT
>CAYPQA010000051.1:3613-16593 GCA_964412725.1 uncultured Eubacteriales bacterium | reverse complement strand
CTAATTTTTGTGGCTTTATAGCTCATTTTCAAATGACTATTTTTTCAATCGCCTAATAATTTAAAATCTGCCAATCTGCCGTTTGCGAGTATAATAATACCATAACGTTTACAAAAATCAATAGGGGCTTAGAAAATTTAAGGAAAGCAAGAATCAATCCCGTCTATTGTGTTCAAGAAACCAACTTGGGTCTTACTCCCATTCCTTAATTGCAACCTTTACAACGTCTCCGGCTTGCTTATAGACTTTATCCGTTACGGTTTACAACGACGCGTTCAAAGTAGCATTTATCTTCTCTAAAGGCTTGACTTACATTATAGATTATGCTATCTTTTGTTTAGTCATATGACTGACGGAAGTGGGGCTAACCACACGAAGTATGACTGTATATGCCGACCGTCTGGGCAAGAGTCCAGTTGGTCGGCTTTTTTTGTTGAAAAGAAAGTTATAAATTAGGGATATTGTTCAAATACAGTTTCACGCTCTATTGATTACATCATTAGGTAAGGCATTGGAAAGACTGAAAATATATTTGCAAGTCTAGTGGTTTAGTCTGCAATACGAAAGGAAAGAGTTTTGTGGAGCTATTTCAAGTTTACAATGTAGACAATAAGAGGTATCCAGTTATTGTAAATATACCTCACAGCGGTAGATATATACCAGCCGAAATAAGGGAGAACTTCAATACCGGCATCACTTTGCCTAACATGGATTGGTATTTAGATTTTTTATATGGATTTTTCAAGATAATGGGAGTGACTATGATTGTTGCAAATTATAGCCGCTATACTCCTTAACGCTAAAAATCTGCACTTCTTTCTTCGCGAAATGGCGCAAACTTGCCTCTACAAGTTTGCAAACGCTCGAAACAAGTGCGATTTTAATGCGTTTAGGAGTATATGTAATTGATCTAAATAGAGGACTTCATTTAAAGGATAACAAGGGAAATTACACGGGCACTTTAGTTTATGAAAAGACAACGTTTGGAAGGTATATCTATAAATCTCCATTATCAGACGAGGACATATGCAACAGAATTGAAAATTATTACCTTCCCTATTATGTGCAGTTGGAAAATATGATTATTGAAAAATTAAAAGTTTTTGAGCGGGTTTACTTTATGGATCTACATAGCTTCTATTATCAGTCTGATGTTGATATCTGCCTTGGAACAGTTGATGGTAAAACTGCTTCAGATAGTACATTACTTTGGATAAAGAATAACCTAATGCAAGAAGGCTTTTCTGTTGACCAAAATAACATATTTCGAGGAGGTCATTGCGTTAGGCACCTTCGTGAAAAGTTTTCAAATCGTTTAGACTGTGTGGCTTTGGAACTTAGGTATACTGCATATTTAGATAATCGTTATTTTGGTGAAGAAGAAGTCGAAAACTGGAATAAAGAACTATTTTCTTGCACACAAGGAAAATTGAAAAACGCATTTAACCGCATTTTAAAACAGTGGCATTCAGACTAAACCGCAGGCGTTTATTGGACTATAATAGGACATTAATTAAGGGGAACCTCTATAATTAAATTTATAGAGGTTCCCCTTATGTTGTTTCATTAATCTATACGTATAATTGTATTACTTTTTTAGTAGCCAATTTAACTGTAGCAAACCGCAGTCTTTAAGATTATCGTCCACATATATTGATACAAGGTTAGTCCGCTTCCACAGTTCCTTCCACCAAGATAAAGTTTGCCATGTCCACCTTGAATTATATTCCTAAACTCATTCGGACAAAATATTTATCCGCTCAACATTAATATCCTGTGTGCCTGTAAGCAGACAGCCCTTGGACTTCGCGAAAAGAATATATTCAATTATTTCTGAGGTAATGCGTTCACCGGGGGCAAGTATGGGTATGCCCGGGGGATAACACATAACGAATTCACAGCATATCTTGCCCTTGCTTTCCTTGATTGGCACAGACAGCTTTTCGCTGTAGAAGGCCTTTCTAGGGGTCATTGCCACGTCGGGGTCTATATATTCGTGGTCAAACATACCTGTCTTGTCTTTTGAATAAAGGCGTTTGATTTCAGAAAGGGATGAGATAAGACGCTCAAGCTCCAAGTCCCTGTCGCCGGCTGAAATAATAGCAAGGATGTTGCCTATGTCACCGAATTCAATCTGAATGCCATATTCATCACGCAAAAGGTCGTATACCTCTATGCCTGCAAGACCGATGTTACTTGTATTGACAGACAACTTTGTTATATCAAAATCATAGACTGTATCATTGTTGATAAGCTCTCTTGAAAATGCACGATAACCGCCGATTTTGTTAATCTCGGAACGTGCATACTCAGTGAACTCGACAGTGGTTTTGAACATATGACGTCCATTTTTGCTCAAATTCTTTCGCGCAATATCCAACGAAGACAAAAGAAGATAGGACGCGCTGGTGGTCTGTGTGAGATTTATAATCTGGCGAACGTAGCTGTGGTCAACACGTTCTCCACACAGGAGCAGAGAGCTTTGCGTAAGCGAGCCTCCCGTCTTGTGCATACTCACTGAGGCCATATCCGCACCGGCTGACATGGCTGAAGCAGGTAAGCCATCTCCGAAATAGAAATGCGTACCGTGTGCCTCGTCGGCGAGAAGGAGCATACCGTTTTCGTGTGCAACCTTCGCAATCTCACGTATATTGGAACAAACACCGTAGTAAGTCGGATTATTCACGAGTATAGACTTTGCGTCAGGATGCTGAGCAATGGCTTTTTTTACGTCAAAAACAGACATACCTAACGATATGCCTAAATCCTTGTCCGTCCCTGGATTAATATAGACGGGAACTGCACCACAAATAACAAGTGCATTTATGACGCTTATATGAACATTTCTAGGAAGGATGATTTTTTCGTTGCTCTTGCAGGTTGACATAATCATGGCTTGAACGGAGGAAGTTGTGCCGTTCACCATTAAGAATGCAGAATTGGCTCCAAAGGCTTCCGCCGCAAGCATCTCCGCTTCTTTTATAACGGAGGTCGGATGAGAAAGGTTGTCCAAAGGCTTCATGGAGTTAACATCCATCTTCATTGCGGTTTCTCCGAGAAAGTCCGTAAGCTCCTTATTGCCGCGTCCACCCTTATGACTTGGTACGTCAAACGGTACAACCCTGTTAGCCTTGTGTCTTAAAAGCGCTTCCAATATAGGCGCATAGTCTTGGTTCATCTATACACCCCCAATTTAGTATATATTCATGCCGCTAAAAATCTCTATCATCTCTCGGCGTAAATCATCTGTAATATCAAGACGTTGCTTAGGTGGAAGCTCGTAAACATCCTTGTTAAACAAGTAGTTTTGAAGCTCTATTTCCTTAATAAGCATTTTTGTGTGAAAGATATTGGATTGGTAAACGTTAACATCAATTGCATCGTACTTTGTCAAGGTTTCCTGAGCAATGTAGTTTTGTATGGATGTTATATCGTGGTCTATGAAAAACTTTTCGCCCTTTACGTCACGCGTAAACCCGCGCACACGATAGTCAATGGTCATAATGTCGGAGTCAAAGCTTCCAATAAGATAATCTAATGCATTCAGGGGCGAGATTTCACCACAGGTTGAAACGTCGATATCAACGCGAAAGGTTGAAATAGAGTTATCAGGATGATTTTCGGGAAAGGTATGAACGGTAACATGGCTTTTGTCCAGATGGGCATGCACATTTACCGAATCCTTATCTGCGGATTTCTCTTCAGAAATAAGGATGTTCACGGAAGCGCCCTGAGGGTCATAGTCTTGCTTTGATATATTTATTACATGGGCACCGATAATTTCTGTAACATTACAGAGAATTTTTGTAAGCCTTTCGGAGTTATATTGCTCATCGATATAGGCTATGTAATCGGTCTGCTCCCTCTGGCTCTTTGCATAGCAAACATCATAGATGTTAAAGCTAAGAGTTTTTGTTAAGTTGTTGAAGCCATATAATTTCAGCTTTCTTTCCAACCCTAACATCATCCTTTCTTATTAATTGAATAAATCCTTAGAATAATTCTTGGAATATTTCCAAACAATACGCGTCAAGTATATATTAAGCCTGTTTCTTTGTCAATAAGTTTTGCGAGACGTTAAGAGGCAATGAAAAAGCCCTTCTGCAAAGATTAAAGGTTCTTATGCAAGTCAAACTTGCTTAATAACCGGATTAACTATTGGCAGATAGGGCTTTTGTCATTACAAAATTAAAACTTAGATGAGTTTTTTAAATTCGTCGGCTACGAATTGAACTTGCGTGCCAACCACAACTTGAACGCTGGTTTTGCTCGGCCTTATAATGCCGGACACACCTGCAGATTTAATCTTCTTTTCATCAATAAGTGTGTAGTCCTTAATTTCAAGCCTTAGACGTGTTATGCAATTGTCAACGGACTTTATGTTGGATTTGCCGCCCAAGCCTTCAAGGATGGTTGCAGCAACAATGGCAAAGTTGCTGTTTGAAAGCCTAATAGACTTCTCGGCTTCAATATCGTCGTCCTCACGTCCGGGAGTCTTTAAGTTGAACTTAAGGATAACTGTTCTGAAAACAAAATAATACACCACTGCATATGCCAAGCCAATCGGAATTATAAGAAATGGATTTTGAGCCATTGGAGCTTTAAAGCTTAAAAACCAGTCAATAAAGCCTCCGCTGAATTGAAAACCGGCTCTTACGGGCAGTAAAGCCACGATGAAAAGTGAGATGCCCGCCAAGATTGCATGAACAAGGTAAAGTACCGGTGCAAGGAACATAAATGAGAATTCAATAGGCTCTGTAACGCCTGTGAAGAAGGAGCAGAATGCGGCTGCAAAAAGCAAACCCGCAACAACTTTGCGCTTATTGTCCTTTGCGGTGTGGTACATAGCAAGACAAGCAGCGGGCAAGCCGAACATCATGAACGGGAAGAAACCGGACATATACATACCTACAGTTCCATATTCACCAACGCCATTCCAGAAATTACCCAAGTCGTTAATATCTGCGACATCAAACCAGAAAACAGAGTTAAGAGCGTGGTGAAGCCCGGTAGGGATAAGAAGTCTGTTAAAGAAACCATAAATACCGGCGCCGACGGCACCTGTACTTGTAATAGCTTTACCAAAGTTAACAAGCCCCGTGTAAATAACCGGCCATATGAAGAATAGAATTAGAGTGGCAATCAACGATACACAAGCTGTTATGATAGCAACGCAACGCTTGCCGCTAAAGAATGCAAGAGCATCTGGTAGCTTTGTACTCTTGAATTTGTTATAACAGGCAGCACCAATTAAGCCGGACAAAATACCTACAAATTGGTTCTGAATTTTACCAAATGCGGAGTTGACCTCGCTTACGTCAATGCGAGAGAACACTGCAACAGAATCTACGGACAATAGATTTGTTATAACAAGCCATGAAACTAAGGCGGCCAAAGCGGCTGTGCCGTCGTTATCCTCGGACATACCAACGCCAACGCCAATAGCGAACAATATAGCCATAGACGGACCGGAAAGGATAGCTTCGCCAGCCTTAATCAAGAACGCCGCCAAGAGACTGTTGGCACCCCAACCCAAAGGGTCAATCCAATAACCGATACCCATAAGGACACCCGCAATTGGTAAGCAAGCAACCGGTAACATCAAAGACTTGCCCAATCTTTGCAAATGCTTCATCATAATACATGCCTCCTTTTAGTTATAAAAATTGTTATAGATTTTGTTCCAGAAATTCCTGCATTGCAACTGACGCAGAGTCCTCATCCTCGCCATTAAAGCTAAAGGTAACTGTGTCACCCTGTTTGATACCAAGACCCATAACGCCCATAATTCTTTTAGCGTCAACATTTTTTTCCCGTGCAGAAATCTTAATTTCCGACTTAAAGCTTGAGGCCAGCTTAACCAAAGCACCGGCCGGTCTTGCATGAATACCTAATGCGTCGTTGATAACGTAGTTCAAAGTTTTCATGGCAATTCACCTCCTAATCCAGACTTCTTAACTTCTTTCTTAGTTCGAGAACAAAGACCGGAGAAACGGACAATTCCGTGTAACCCATGTTGACAAAGGCTTCCGTAAGACTTGTGTCCGCCGCAAGCTCACCGCATATCCCCGCCCATATTCCGTTTTTAACCGCATTATCTGCAACAAGTTCCAACATTCTTAAAAGTGCCTTATGATGAGAGTCATAGATACTGTCAAGCAAACAGTTTTGACGATCAATAGCCAGAGTATATTGCGTCAAATCATTTGTACCAACGCTGAAAAAGTCCACATACTTAGCCAAATCGTCGCTTATCATAACCGCTGCAGGTGTTTCAATCATAATTCCAAGTTCCGCATCTCCAAATGATATACCGTCACGGGTTAAGTCCGCCTTAACCTCATCAACCACAGACTTTATTTTCAAAACCTCTTCAACGGATATAATCATAGGGAACATTATACCAACTTTGCCAAACGCCGAGGCTCTGAAAAGCGCCCTAAGTTGGGTTTTGAATATCTCTAATCTATCAAGGCAGATGCGGATAGCCCTGTAACCCATAGCTGGGTTTTCTTCCTTGGGTAACTCAAAATAATCTACCTGTTTGTCTGCGCCTATGTCCAGCGTCCGGATTATAACTCGCTTGCTGTTCATTCCCTCAACAACAGCCTTATAAGCCCTAAACTGCTCCTCCTCGTTCGGGTATGAATCACGCCCAAGATAAAGAAATTCGCTTCTGAATAATCCTACACCTTCTGCATCGTTTTTAATTACAGAATCCAAATCCCTTTCACTGCCTATGTTTGCATAGATATGAACCTTTCGTCCACCTTTGGTAACGCTCTCCAAGCCCTTCAAAGAATCCAGCTCATGATTTTTCTCAAGTATTTCCTTTTGCTTTTTCCTGTAATAAGACAGCGTCTCGTTGTCGGGTTCGATAATATAATCACCGCTGAACCCGTCAATGATAATTTGTTTATGGTTTATATCGTTGTTTAATTCCAAATCGGCACCGATGATAGTCGGAACGCCAAGCATCCTTGCAAGAATTGCAGTATGAGAGTTTACGGAGCCTTTTTGTGTGACAAAGCCCAGAATTTTATCCTTATCAAGCTTCACCGTTTCCGTTGGCGTTAGATCTTCGGCAACTATAATAGATGGTTCTTTGAGTTCATCATCGTCGTTCTCAGCGTTTTGTATTATACGTACAAGCCTCGCAGATATATCTCTAACATCAACAGCCCTTGCCTTCATATAATCATCTTCCATGGATGCAAAAAATTCCGCAAAACGTTCTCCTGCGCTATGTACTGCAAATTCCGCTGTAACTCGGTCATTCTCAAGCACTTCGATTATCGTTTCTGTATAGTCAGCGTCATCAAGCATCATAATCTGGACATCAATAATCATTGCTTCGTCTTCGCCGATTTCCAAACGCGTTTTTTCAAAAAGTTTGGTTAACTGTTTTGCCGCCTCTTGTTTTGCATTGTTGAAACGTTGAAGCTCTGCCACGGGTTCAAGTTTGCTATCTTTGTCAATTTTTACATAAGCCTTTTTATATAAGAAAACCATTCCCAAAGCAATGCCAGAGCTCGCGGCCGTACCCTTTCTTTTAAACATAACCCGCCCCCTTAGCCTATTTCAAAACGATCAATCTATCCTTCTCTAGAACCTTGCCCAAAAGCGGTTGAATCTCAGAGAAATTGTCGTGGTTACAGATCACAACGGGCGTTGTAGTGTCATAGCCTTCTGCGGCTATCCCCTCTATGTCAAACTCCATAAGCAGGTCGCCGCATTTAACGCGATCGTTTACATTAACATGACCTTTATAATGCTTGCCATTTAGCTTAACCGTGTCAAGCCCAACGTGTATGAGAATCTCCATCCCATCGTCGGTTGTGATACAAACTGCGTGAAGAGTTTCAAAGACAATAGTCACGATACCGTCGGCTGGTGCAACTACGCGTCCCACAGACGGCTTGATTGCAATACCCTTGCCTACAATTTCTTCACTAAAGGCCGGGTCAGACACATCCTTGATTGAAATTGCCTCACCCTCAACAGGGCTGTAGACAATTTTTTCTGAGCCAAAAAGCTTACTTTTTAACTTTTCAAACATTAAACCATCTCCTTTATTAATTAGCTATCCGGCGAATATGGATTGTCAAATAGGCCATTTCCTCATCGCTTACGGTATAGTTATACTGATCTAAAATGTAACCACAAATTCGCTTTGCACATTCAGTTTCTTTTGGATAAAGACGTAAAATCATAGATATAAAATCCTCATCATTACTTGTGGGGCTTTCGCGCCTTTGAATAAAATAAGCAAGATATTTAAGGTGTGTTATAAACCTTTCGTAATAGATATTGTGCTCATCAAAGTCTATCTTTAGCTGTCTTTTTACAATTTCAAGTATAGCTTCAATAAGTTGTGTGGTTTTGATGGTTTCGCCCAAGGAGGTATCATATTCCGCATTTACTATATGAAGTGCAACAGATGCGGCTTCATCCACAGGTAAGCTAAGCCCAAGCTCCTTTTGCATCAATTCAAGCGCATAAAGGCCAACTGTAAATTCTTGGCTGTAAAACCTTCTTACTTCCAAGAAAAGTGCGTTTTGAAACGTCAAGCCTTGCTTGAACCGTTCGATAGCGAAGTTTAGATGATCTGTGAGAGTTATGTATATATTTTGGTTTAGCTTTTTCCCGAGTATCTTTTTTGCATAAGCAATGACATCATCCGTTAATTTGATGTGAGCAATGGGCAAGCTTTTCAGCAACTCCTTGAGCTTATCAGTTTCATTCTGGCTATCCATGATAAAAACCTTTTCAATCTCAGATTCCGAGATCTCGGCTCCGCTTTTAGCTTTAAAGCCTATGCCTCTGCCCATTATGATAACTTCTTTGCCATCATTGTCATAAGCACTCACAATATTGTTGTTAATAGTTTTAAGAATCTTCACTGTCTTCCTCCCAACAAAAAAAACCAAATTCTGCAATAAAACAGAATTTGGTTTTGCCTGTCACACAGTAACAACCCAAATAAATTATGGTGATATTATACCATGAATTTTATAAATGTCAATAATTTTTATGAGTTTTCAACAAAAGATTTTAAAGTAATTAAGCATAAGCTTGTATTATTGCACCTTTCACAAGGTACATTCACACGTATTTTGCAAAATTATACATAATTATATGAGGCAATATAATTTCCAACTATCAAATAACAAGAGATTTGCTGAAATTATTGCCAAATATATATGTAACCTCTAAAAACCCCCTTGCTTTGCCATGTTAGCGTTGCTGCACAACACGCAAAACTTTAAACTACGCTATGTTGCATATGGTTTGAAAATATACGATAGAGTCAAAGCGTGGTTTTTAGACACGTTTGTTTCATAAACTTTCCAAATATGCCCAAATGCGCTAAACTATTATGGGAGGGGATAGTAAATGGAACAAATTCGAGAAAAGTTTTCACAAACTGAAGATACGAGACACTCAGGCTATGTTGAACGTAAGTTGGTTGATGTACTCATATTGGTTATGGGTTCTGTGATAAGTGGAATAACAGAACTTGCTGATATGATGGTTTATTTTGCGAATAAAATTCATTTTTACAAGGAACATTTCGGAATAGAGAAGTATCCGTCAAAGCCTACTTTAAGCCACATATTGAATATTGTTTACGGTGATGCGGTTGGGAAAATAATCGTCAAGATTATGCGAGAAAATGCTGAAAATTTAGGAGATATAATCGCCGTGGACGGAAAGTCTATTCGTAGTACCGGAAAGAAAGGCAAAGCTCATTCTTTCTTGCAAGTTCCTACGGCATATGCAACTGAAAGCGGCTTAACTATAGATCAATCCTCAATTTCGAATGAAGACAAAACAAATGAGATTCCTGTATTCTTTTACGTTTCAATTCTCCATTTTATTTATCACGTGTCAGCCCAACGCACGTATTGAACATTTTCTCTACCTGGAAAAAGGCTTTGTTAGATGGAAATTAAGAATATGAAGTAACTCTCTCTGATGCAACCGAGATGCCTATAGAGCGTCCAAAAGTGGGCGGATTCTGGTTTTCAAGGTATTGCAAAGATTCACGATAACCCTATAACACCGCGAAAAACTCTAAAAACAAGCTGCTTAACAAGGATGACAAAAAACACAATTATGACCTTTCCAGCTAGTGAATAGTAAACGAAAACGCTGATTTGCAAAATGCTTCAAGATAGTTTCTGAGCGTTATCGCAATAGTAGAAAGTGTTTTGGCCTCAGATTCACTTTGATTGCTGGTATTTGTAATCTTGAATTGAGCATGTTTTAGGCATCAGAAGAGGTCTATTGACTAAATCTATAAAAATTACGTGAAAATTAACATTAATTTGTTGATTTTTTATAACGATAACAATATAATAAAGATATATTTTGCCACACGATTAAAAATAAACTAAAACAAGGTGGGGAAACAAGTGAGGAAACGAATTTTGAGCTTTCTACTAACCCTAGCAATAGTGCTTACCATATTGCCAGAGATTAGTGTACCTGTGATTGCCGCAAGCGATACCAAAACACTGGGAGCGTTCAGTGTAAGCGTAGACAGTGGTGTGGTTGATGATGTAGCCAGCTATTCAGGCGGTGTGCTCACCGTAAAAGGAGACTGTACCATTTCAAATGTAAACCCAAGCACATCCACAACCAATACAATTGTTGTGGAAAGCGGCACAACGGCTGACATCACACTTAACGGAGTGAACATTGATGTAAGCAGTGTGACTTTCACTTGCGCATTCGATTTGACGGATGCAACGGTGCATCTTACCTTAAAAGGCACAAACAAACTCAGTAGCGGCTCTAGAGCCGGATTGCAAGTAGAGGAAGGTGCAACTGTTTATATCGATGGAACAGGCGTACTCACTTCAAACGGTGGTAATCCTTCCGCAGGCATCGGGAGCCGTGGCAGTGGGAGCACCGGATTCAACTGCGGGACTATAATCATCAATGGAGGCACAATTAATGCAAATGGCAGCAACAATGGTGCAGGAATCGGTGGTGGACAAAACGGCGGTGGTGGGACTGTCATAATCAACGGGGGCACGGTTAACGCAAAGGGATTGGGCGGAGGTGCTGGCATCGGCGGCGGCTTAAATTCACCTAATGTAGGCACAACTATCGAAATTAATGGTGGCACGGTTACTACACAAGGTGGCGGTATCGGTGCTGGCATCGGCGGCGGCGGCGTCACCGTTGGCGATGGCCCCAATGGTGATGGTGGAACTGTCATAATCAATGGAGGAACGGTTACTGCACAAGGTGGCGGTGCTGGCATCGGTGGCGGCAACGGTTCATTCAATTTAAACGGAACTGTCACAATTAGCGGAGGCACAGTTACTGCGCGGGGTGCCAGTATGAGCGCAGGAATAGGCGGTAGCAGAGCTGGCAGAGGTAGTACAGTAAAGATTACAGGTGGTTCTGTCAAAGCTATCGGCGGCGGCAATGGAGGCGAGGATATTGGTAAAGGCGGCTTTAGTAGTTATACTAGTGGTACACTGACATATGACGGAATTAATGATGTCGAACTTTATACGTTTACTTTAGGTGGCGTTACATCTTCAACATTAGTCACAGACTTAACCCTTGTTCCAGACCATCCCTATGGTACAAACGATATGAAAACCGATACAGACGGTAAAATTTATGTCTATCTGCCAAAATCTACTGCAATCACCCAAGCAACAGCAATATCGTCGGATGGTAAAACATATAAAAATGAAAGTATAGCAAATAAAGATGCAATTTTAACATATACGGTAATCTCTGTAACAGGCGTAACCCTAAACAAATCAACAGCAACGTTGATAGAAGGCAACACTGAAACACTGACTGCAACTGTTCAGCCATCTAATGCCACTAATAAGAATGTTACTTGGTCGAGTAGCGACCCTTCCGTCGCCACGGTAAACAATAGTGGTCTTGTTACGGCTGTTTCTCCAGGAACGTCAACAATTACTGTAACCACAGTTGACGGCAATAAGACCGCTACTTGCGCAGTGGCGGTTAACCGCTCTGTCACAGGTGTAACCCTAAACAAATCAGCCGCAACGCTGATAGAAGGCAACACTGAAACATTAATAGCAACTATTGAACCATCTGATGCTACTAATAAGGATGTTACTTGGTCAAGTAGCAACCCTTCCGTCGCCACGGTAACGAACGGGGTTGTTATCGCTGTTGCAGCAGGAACCGCAACTATTACCGTAGCTACAGTTGATGGTGGTAAAACGGCTACTTGTTCAGTGACGGTTACACCAAATACCATCCCTGTTACAGGTGTGATCCTAAACAAATCAAGCATAACCCTCTCAATAGGTGGCACAGATATATTATTGGAAACAATTTCACCATCCAATGCAACAAATAAGTCTGTTAATTGGTCAAGTAGCGACCCTTCCGTCGCCACGATAAACAACGGGGTTGTTACCGCTGTTGCAGCAGGAACCGCAACTATTACCGTAGCTACAGTTAATGGTGGTAAAACGGCTACTTGTTCAGTGACGGTTACACCAAATAGCATCCCTGTTACAGGCGTAACTCTAAGCAAATCCAGCACAACCCTCCCAATAGGTGGCACAGATACATTATTGGAAACAGTTTCACCATCCAATGCAACAAATAAGTCTGTTACTTGGTCAAGTAGCGACCCTTCCGTCGCCACGGTAACAAATGGGGTTGTTACCGCTGTTGCGGTAGGAACCGCAACTATTACTGTAACCACAGTTGACAGCAATAAGACCGCGACTTGTTCAGTGACGGTCACACCAAATAGCGTCCCTGTCGCAGGTGTAACCCTAAACAAATCCAGCACAACTCTCTCAATAGGTGGCACAGATACATTATTGGAAACAGTTTCACCATCCAATGCAACAAATAAGTCTGTTACTTGGTCAAGTAGCGACCCTTCCGTCGCCACGGTAACAAACGGGGTTGTTACCGCTGTTGCAGCAGGAACCGCAACTATTACCGTAGCTACAGTT
>CAYPQA010000051.1:0-3513 GCA_964412725.1 uncultured Eubacteriales bacterium | reverse complement strand
AATCCAGCACAACCCTCCCAATAGGTGGCACAGATACATTATTGGAAACAGTTTCGCCATCCAATGCAACAAATAAGTCAGTTACTTGGTCAAGTAGCGACCCTTCCGTCACCACGATAAACAACGGGGTTGTTACCGCTGTTGCAGCAGGAACCGCAACTATTACCGTAGCTACAGTTGATGGAAACTTCGCGGATACTTGTGATGTGACAGTTACAGCTTTGACAACTTACACAATCACTGCAACATCAGGAAACGGAGGTACAATCGCACCTATCGGTGATACAAATGTAACAAGCGGTAGCAGTTTGACATATACAATAATTCCGAACAGCGGTTATGGTGTTTCGTCTGTTGTAGTTGATGGCACTAATGTAGGAGCGATTTCAACATACACGTTCGCCAATGTTGCATCAAACCATACAATAGCGGCTAATTTCTATTCCATGCATATTCCGCCCACACCGGAGCCAGTTCTAAACTTAACGCCGGAACCTGAATTTACACCGTCCCCTTTGCCCCATTCTCCAACACCAGAGCCAATATTTGTAAGGGACGTTCAGGATTCAAAGGCCGAAACAAGACATAACGTTAAGATTAACGTTATGACATTTGTCAATGGGAAATCAAAAACAGCTACTTATGTTGTACCTGTAATTGTTAAGGATATGACTTTAAGAGTAGACATAATTCAAGCTATCATGGATAATGCAATAAAATCAATTGTGGAAATATCAGGCGAGAAAAATATAAAGACAATAACGTTTGATTTTGATACAATCGTTAGCTTCAAGTCCGTAGTAGCAAGCTTTAACAAGGTATCTGTTACTAAACTTTCACAAAGCTTTGATAACCTTGTTATCAAAACCCATTCATCAACAATAAGCCTTGACAAGAACGCATTAATAAACCTCGCAAGCACAGCTGACAATGGCATAAAAATAAATGCAACCATTGACGAAACACATACAAATTTTGGCAGTAAACCTCTTTACGATTTCATAATCGCAAGCGGCAAAAAGGCCATATCCGACTTTGGCAATGGTAGGGTTGTGATAACCATACCATACACACTTGCCAAAAGCGAAAAAGGAAACAATGCTTTAGCATACCTAATCAATAGTAATGGCGATCTAGAGGTTGTGAAAACCAGCCACTATGATGATTTAACAAAAACCATATCATTTGCGACAAACCACTTATCCAAATACACTATTTCAAGCAACACGGCAAGCTACAAGGACGTTTCGGATAACGAATGGTATGCTCCCGCAGTTGAGTATGTAACAATAAGAGAGATCTTCAGTGGCGTTGGCGATAATATGTTTAACCCGAATGGCACCATGACAAAGGCAATGTTTATAATGGCGCTTTCGAGACTCGATGGTGCAAACGCAAGCATCTACAGAGGCTCTACATTTGCTGATGTTGACGAAAATGCTTGGTATGCCAGTTCAATTGCTTGGGCAAAATCTAACAGGCTCATCGCAGGCAATGATGACCGGATATACCCAAATCAAGCTATTACCCGCGAAGAAATGGCGGTTATACTCCATAATTACATTAATCAAAAAGGCATAGTGCTTAATGTTGTAAATGAAACACCTTTCAAAGATTTCTCAGATGTTAACGAAACATCAAGAGAAGCGGTTGGCGCTATGAGGAAATACGGGCTTATTGAGGGCATAGGCAATATCACCTATGCTCCAAAAATGACGGCTTCAAGAGCACAGGTTGCACAAATCTTTAGCAATATAATTAAAGTACTTTCAAGATAATTTAATTAGGACAGATGATGACATATGTAAAACCCCCCTTAACTTAAATCAGACTTAAGCTAAGGGGGGTTTTACATATGCATGAATTTAAATAGGCTTTTTAAATTCATCGGCAATTAATTGGACTTGTGTGCCAACGAAAGCCTAATCGCTAGCTCTACTTGGACTTATAGCGCCTTAGACACTCAAAGCTTAAGAATCCATTCCAGAAATTGCCCAAATCGTCAATGTCCGCAACATTAAACCAGAAAACATAATTAAGTGCATGGTGAAGACCACAGGGATAAGCATTCTGTTGAGGAATACTTAAATACAAGCGATTATAGCTCTGTTAACCATAATGGATTTACCAAAATTGACAAGCCTTTGCAACCAATTACAACATCCCCAAAAGCGCTTTATGATGCGGGTCGTAGATACCCACGCTGAAAAAGTCCACATGCTTAGCCAAGCGCAAGGTACTGAGAATTGCTCTAGGATGGGTTTTTAATATATCTAACCTATCAAGGCAGATACGAATAGCCCGATAACCCATAGCCAAATTTTCTTCAATGCGAAGAAGGTATATTTACACATATTTTTCAAAAGTCTCCCTATTGCGAACAAATATAAAATCGTTTATACTTCTTGCGCGAAAGATTTGAATATTTTAAATATTATAGAGGTGTTTTATGCGCGTGAGGAGTAAGCCTTGGCATGCAGGGCAAATGGAGAACGAGAAGATTGTTAAGGAGCCGCAAGCTTTGAGGGGGCGTTGGCGTGAATTTTTTGGGAATGAAAATCCTATCCATATTGAAATAGGTTGCGGCAAAGGGCGATTTGTCTGTGAGAGTGCGGCGGCTAATCCGGATATAAATTTCATAGCTATGGAACGCGTTCCTAAAATCATAGCCTATGCCGCACGGCTGTCGGACATCACAGATGCAAAGGTTGCGTTTATTATGGAAGACGGCTGTGAATTATGCGAATATTTTGAGGACGGGGAACTTTCAAGGATTTATTTGAATTTCAGCGATCCTTGGGAGGGGCGTAAAAAATGGCAGAAACGTCGTCTCACGCACAGCTCTTTTTTGGAGATTTATAAGAAACTTCTTGTCCCCGGTGGCGCTGTTTATCAAAAAACAGATAATAGGGAATTGTTCGACTTCTCGGTTGAATCCTTTACTGAGAATGGTTGGGAACTTAAGAATGTGACATATGACTTGCACAAAAGCGGATTTGAAGGAAACATAATGACCGAATACGAACAACGCTTTTTGAACCTTAACATGCCTATTTATAGATTGGAGGCCTATGTTAAGCCTTGATGCGTGAATTTTCGGAGCACATTTCAGACATTGTGCAAAACAGTATAAATGCGGGTGCAACCCGTATATGTATAGACATTTCAGAGGACAGCGCAAAAAATATTTTTACTTTCAAGGTTTCCGATAACGGAAAGGGTATGAATGAAGAACTTTGCGCATCCGTGCTTGACCCATTCATAACCTCAAACACAAAAAGGGCAGTCGGTCTGGGACTGCCCTTTTTAGATTTAACCTGCAAGCTATGTGACGGTAGGCTTGAAATTTTTAGTAAACCAAATTCGGGTACAACAGTCACTGCATTTATGAAATATGATTGTATAAATATGCCTCCAATGGGCGACGAGGCCCTTACCCTGTATTTGTTGATTATTACCAATCCATCCATTGATTTTTGCTATACTCATAGCATAAACGGCAATATTTTCCTA
>CAYPQA010000050.1:0-17096 GCA_964412725.1 uncultured Eubacteriales bacterium | reverse complement strand
AAGCCTTTTTCAACAAGCTGGATGAACTTCCCATCCTCACGGGCTATGCATAGAAAACCTGTTTCAAAGAACAGAGAATGTTCTGAATCAGAAATTGTCTTGAAGCCTGCAATCTCCGTAACAAGCCGGTTACACTCCTCATCTATCAATGTAAGCCCCTCTTTGAGCGTCTCAAGCTTTATTTCAACCGTTTCAACTATACCCTTAACAATCTCATTATTTGTTAAAAACATCTCATTCGCATAGAAATAAAGGCAAACCTCAGTAAACAGCTCGATAAGCGCATCGGATATGGCTTTAAGATCGTTTTTCTTTTTATTTATCTCGTAAATCAGCTTTTTGGTTGCGTAGTCTTTAAGCTCAAAATAAAGAGAATTAACCAATTCTTGCCTGTATAATTCTTTAAAATTATACAGGCTATTATTGTATTCTATAAACTCGTCATTAAACAGCTTTGTAAGCTCCCTAACCGGAATATTCTTATTGTCCGAAAGCTTTTGTCTTAAATCATTACTAGCCGAAATAAGCCGCTCCCAATAAAGCTGAAGTTTTTTCAAGCTGTCATCGGATAATCTTCTTCTCATAGAAACCCCTTAATAGAGCTCGTCAACCGAAAGCTCCGTTTCCACGCCGTCAACACCAGTACACTTGGCCGTAACCTTGAGGATGTTGTCCTGTCCAACATTGAAAATAACCTTGACCTTCTCCTGACCGCGAACGCTTTGAGGTATACCACGCAACGAAGTTCCGGCAAGACGTTTCATTCCGTCACCTGTGACAAGCTTTGAATCCTTTGAAGGATTTGTATTCTCGTAGACCACGATAGCCATACTAGATACATAATCGAAATTTGTTGTCAAAAGTTCCTTGCATTCAACAGATAAGCCTTCTTTGGGTATTGTAAGACCGCTCGCGACAATCTCCATAAAGCGTCTGCCCGCAATTTCAAGACCAAGCGGATGTATGGTTTTCTCGTTTACGGTAGGCCCTTTGACGGTCGGCATCATAATCATACTGCAATAATAAGCGGCACCTTGAGATATGCTTAAGGCAGGGCTTATTTTGGACTTGAACGGTTCTTTTCCGAACATCTCGCTCATCAAATCACTAACTGCATTTATGGACGAGCTTCCACCGACGAGAAAAACTTCGTCAATATCAGCCTTTGTAAGACCTGCGGCTTCGATACAGGAATTAATACAGCTTACAGTTATATCCAAAAGGTCATATAGGTTCTTGTCCTTAAATTTATCAAAAATCGGGAGGCTGTCGCCGAGGCGGTTAATGCGTCTGTGGTTGTAGAGTTGTTCTCTTGTAACTTCCATATTTATGTTTACGATTTTAGGTTCTTGAATTAATGGTGCCAAAACAACTTTAGCGGTCTTTGCTTGAGAAAGACGTTCCTTGGTTTGGTTTGCAACCTGTGAAAGACGTACAAGCGCAATCTTCTTCTGTCTTGCTGAAACGCCATCGTCAGCATTTTCATCAAAGAGGTCAATCTCACCGTTCGTAAGCTTGTTAAATTCTTCAACAATTATATCCATGATAAGCTTGTCAACGTCATTACCACCAAGGTCATTGTCACCCAAGGTGCTTAATATGGATATTTCAGGCTCACCACCGTCTTTGGAGGTTATTTTTAAAATACATGCGTCGAATGTACCGCCGCCGAAGTCGTAGACAAGCACGGTCTTATCCTTGTTCTCGTTCACAGCGTAGCTTATCGCGGCCGCTGCAGGCTCAAGACGCAGGAATATGCTGTCGTGGTCGAAACCCGCTAAGATAGCCGCTTCCTTTGTCATCTTCTTCTGCTTATCGGATGAGTTCGCAGGAACAGTTATAACGCAGCCTGAGAATTCACCGGTCATGCCCATTTCTTCTTGCACATATGCATCTGCCCTCTGCTTTAGATAGGCTAAAATTTCTCCGACAATCTGCTCAGGAGAGAAAGTATGCTCCTTCTCGTCTACAACAATCGTTATCTTCTCATCGCTACCCAACAAACGCTTTACAGACAGCACGGTGCTTTGCGGATAAATTACCGCGGCTTCCTTAGCTTGAACGCCAAAAACCTTTGTAAGCTTGTTCTCGTCGTCTGGGTCTGTCTCAAACTGTATAGCGGTTGGGAATATGTTACTTCCATCTATGGGTATGGTTTGCACCTCGCCCGAATCAAAATTATAGATACTCACAACAGAGTTTGTTGTTCCAAAGTCAATTCCTAAAAATAACCCCTTCTCTAAATCCAATCCTAATTGTCCCATAAAAATCCTCCTTAAATGATTTTAGCCAAAATGTGTTTTGATTCTTCCGTAAGTTCGGAAATAATTTGCTCAGCTTGCTCATGTTTGAACATGTGCTCGTATATCAAAGCATTATTAACTTGAAAAAAGCTGTCTTGTGTATAGTCATAAATTTTAAGCTTGTTTGTTGTAACTGTTCTTTCCTCTGTGCTCACACTGCCTGTCTTTGACTCCTCGACAAAGCTATAGGCTATGGTTTCCCCGAAAAATTGTGGTAAGACAGTCAAATAAAGACCGAACGCAAAGTATGTGAGTTTTTTTGTTTTTGGCTTTTCATCGTCGTAACGATAGTGCAGAAAAATATTTTTGCCTGGTACAGATTTATACATAAATGCGGTATTCTTTGCAAAGAACGGCGTTTCGTATGGATAGCTTGGCTTTTCCAAGTCCTTGAAAATAATCTTATCCCTTTCCATATTGCGATAAGCCTCTCTCAAAACTTCATCGGACAGCTCCGTGCTTACGTTATGGTTAACATATACATGTGCAAGCGCGTAGCACATAATCAAATCCTTTGAATTTTCGTAATAAACCTCTAAAAGTTCCAAGGCCTCCGGCTCGGGTTTAAGACGATTTATAATCATCTCCATAGCGAAGAAACTTATATAGTCTTTAAGCAGCTTAGACTCAGGCGCACTTTGACACATACGTATAAAAACTGCTTGCGTTGCGGAGTCAAGCTTTCTGACCCAAAGGCTGTTTCTTAAAATTATCTCGTCCAAATGAAGCTCGTAAACGGACATACGCTCCAAAGCGTCACTTAATGCACACCACTCCGCGGAGCTCCCTTTGTAAAATTCTATAACAACCTCTAAAAGTTGGTTATCATAGAAGGATTTAAGTATCAATTCATAAGCGGAGTTTGCTATAAGCTGGTGAAATTTTCTTATTTGGCAAAGCTTTTTAACGGAATAGAACAAAGCCCTGTCTGATAGGCAATGTCCTTTTTTGATTATAAGGCGAACGGCCTTTTCATACTCCTTTGAATCAAGAAGTACAAGTACCATATTCTCAATTAACTTGTCGTTTAAAAGGTTTTCGTCAACAATCTTGTAATATTCCAACGCTAAATCATATCTGTCCTCTGCATAAAGTGCGTTTCCCAGAGCCGCATTTAACTGCATTTTGAAGCTTTTTGAAAGGTTTTTACGGCTCAAGGTTTCGGTTATAACAGCAATGGCCTTGTTGTTATGGGTTGATGTATTAACGAAATGCCTGGACATAGCAATGAGCAAGTTGTCACTGCGAATGCCCTTGTCATAATAATAGTTATATAATTCAAAGTCCTCGTTTTGTATGAGCTTTCGGGACTTTATCTTCAAATCACGAACCTCACGCCCATCTGCGTCTTGCACGAAACAGAAAAACACATCGCCGGAGGTTTCAATTAAAGTGAACGGTGTTGATATTTCATACTCCCTTGCCTCCGAGCGTTCTTTTTCGGTTATAAGAACGGTTGCGCCGTGCTTAAGGCGCAGTTCGGTTTTAAACATATTCTCAGGAAGGATTTCATCAATCTTTTTTATATATCCGTTCGATTTTTCGTCCGGATTTTTAAGCTTATGTGTAAGGTAATATTTGTATATACTGTTTAAGAATATGCCCTTTTTATCAAAATCCAAACAATACTCGGCAAATTTACAAATCTCTTTTTCATATATCTTTACAAGCTCGTCATACTTGCGACTTGATAAAAGCAGGTGATATAGGAAAACCAATTCTTCAGGCTCAGGTCTGTCTGTTTTCAAATAATCCTCAAGTGCATAGCGGCTCAGTCTAATGTCATCGGGCAGGTCGGCTACTGTGTTGCCGAAACAATATAAAAAGGATTTAACCAAATATAGATTAAGGCCTTTTATAAACATTTGGTGGTGCGAGGCTTGGTTGTAATAATAAAGGGCTTTGGCGTGCTTTGCGTCGCTTTGGATGAGTAAGTTGCAAATGCCGTTTAAAATCCACTCACCTGGATAGTAGGTATACAATTTCTCTGCAACTACAAGGTTTTTGAAAACAACCTCTGAGATAATCTTTTTATGCTTTAGGAATATATCCGTTAAGTCAAAGCTGTGAGCAAGGCACCAATTTAAGAATGGCAAGATTATATCTCTTAAAATAAAAACATCATCGGCAACCTGAAAATATTTATATAATAATACAAACAAAAAAACATTTCCGGTTCTTTTATCTGCATATGCGTTCTTAAGGAGTTTGCCTATTTTCTGAAAATCGTTAGATTTTGAATAAATCATACAAGCGGCACTGATCAAAGG
This sequence comes from uncultured Eubacteriales bacterium, assembly GCA_964412725.1. Classification (GTDB taxonomy): domain Bacteria; phylum Bacillota; class Clostridia; order Lachnospirales; family CAYPQA01; genus CAYPQA01. The sequence continues at coordinate 12,523 of CAYPQA010000050.1, read as the reverse complement.
AAAGTCTTGATCGTCCAGTGTTTTTTGAAACTTTGTAAATTGACGCGTGTCATCTGATTTTATGTAATACATACATGTCAAAAACAGAAACAGTGCATAGTTAAGCGGTTCATTTGACTTAAAATAATTCTTAAATCCACCTACATAGTCGAGCTTTGCCTTTCCGTCACCTATTTCGCCGGTTTCAAAGCTAAGAAAAGCACTAAAAAAATAAAGGCTCATATCTGCAAGCCCCTCATCAATAGCCACACTCGCACAATGCCTTGCGCGGTGCAATTCTTTATCGTTACCTTTATGACTTGTTACCCAAATTCTAACGGCACGGTTAAAGGTTTCTTTGGACTTCAAGCGCATCACCAAACCTTTACTGATATGCTTTTCTTGACAGGAATGTAGTTAATTGTGGTTTTAACAGTTATGTTACCTGTGAAAAACGGTTGCTTTGCGAAACTCATTTGCATGGATTGCAATGCAGAAAGCTTAACTGTGAACGGAATTTGCGTTGTTTTTTGCAAAGGGTATCTTTTCGCGTCAAGCTTTAGAAAATTCTCGTCTGTTGAAACTTCAATGAAGCTGTCAATCCCGCTAAGGTTTTCAACAACAATAAGACCCTTATCGTTTGACGAATAGGCCTCTCTATCTATACTCAATTTTATAAGAGGGAGCTTTTTAACGTGGAGATTAAGGAAATTATTCTCAGATATAACAACCTTTGCATCATTGCTTTTGCTTAGACCTATGGCATCCACAATAAGCATAACATAGGCTGTGCCCTCGTCATCAAACGAGGCTTTCGTGAGTTTTTCAGGATCAAGCCTTAGCCATGGTCTTGTTGAAACAAGGGTACATTCGGTATAACCCCAGCCAATCTTTCTTATTGCTATGGCTTGCTTATGCTCACGTTCAAACGGTGTAACGGTTATGGATTTGGAAAGTTCTTCAAACTCCAACGAAACCCTGTTTTTAAGCTTATTAAATAAAAGGAATTTTTCCATTGCACGTTCTTTATTTGCATCCTTTATAAATTTCTCATACACATTCATAGGTTCGTAACCAATATCAAAAAGCCACATCATAAATTCGTGCGAGGTAAACAGAGAGCGTGCTTCAATGGGATTTTTCTTGGCATAGGCCGCGAAACCCTTTAAATCTGAAATCTTCATTTCGCCGAGAACGCCCTTAGTAATTTTGATTATGGCTGGAATAATGCGTTCTCCGCCGTTACCGGTTATAACGCACTCCGTGTGTATAACATCGCCTTCCCTGAAAAAATCCATATTCAGAGAGTAGTGTATAATTATAGGTTCGCTCGTAACATCCTTAAAGCTTTGAGGACTGAACGAAAGCAGGTTGCTGTTTGAAAAAATCTCGCCCTCTAAAAGACCTCCTCCCACATTTCTTATTTTAAAGGAGCCTTCATATCCGTCTCTTGATTCTATAAGGATTTTATCAATATCGGTTTGTAAAACGGGCAGGGCGCACTCAAACGGATTCATAATCATCACCCTTTAACAAGACTTCTATCCTATCCTTTAACTGCATATATGCTTTTGTTTCGGTTTTACTCTGCGCGGAAAGCGTTTCAAAAAGCTTGCTTAATTTATTCACAAGGTTGTTGTTCACGTTCATTGCACGTTCTATATTAGATTTAAGTTCATTATTAAGCTTTTCTGTGGATTGAGTAAGCTGAAAATCAACTATACCCGAAAGCCCGTTGCCCAATTCGGACGTTATATTTTGTAAGGCTGTCTGATATGCCATGAGACTTTCGTTAATCAAGGCTTGGTTCTTCTCGATATACTCTGACTGTTTCGCAAGCATCTCTGCAATCGGCACAATAGGCAAAAGGGCATCCTTCAAAGCGTCTAAGTGGGATGTAAATTCAGCTTTAAGCCTGTTTACAACCGGTACAAATTCACCTGAGAAAAACTGACCTATTTCCCTGTCAACATAATCGCAGAGTTCTTCGGAGAATTTTAAGACAAGCGTGTCTGTATCCAACAAAAAGAACAATAGTTTCAAAACCAAAAACACAGCAACTGCAGAAACTGCAAAAGTAAACCGATAATCCTCAAAAACAAAACAAAGGATAAGCCCAACAAAAAGCATAGACTGCTCAAAACTTTTTGTAAATCCGCTTAAGGAGGTAAGGCTTATTCCGAGAAAGTCTAATTTTACAATATGCCTTTCAACAAGCCTTTTCGTTTCATAAGTGCTGCCTTTTTTTGAATTTTGTATATAGTCCTTTATAACCTTGTTAAAGAGGCCGAATTTGGATTCCTTGATATCAGCTAGGGTTTTTATGGATTTTGACTTAAGCTTAAAGATGGAATATTGGCTTTGATAACCAATGAACACAATCAACCTAAGCAACAGGCCAAATGTGCATAGCCCCAAATAAGCTACAAACACATAAAAAGAATTATTAGATTCGTTAAGATACAAAAAAATTTGATTAAGGCTATCAATCATTAGAGCTGTCCTTTTTTTCCAATTCTTCCGGCATAGGCGGTATTTCCGAAACATTATAAATAGGTGCGCTGTCCCTTAAATCCAAGCGTTCAATTGATTCACCTATAAATTCCTCAGCATCCATTTCTGGTCTGTATTTTTTGAAAACCTTTACTATAAAATAAGAAACGCAAAATGCGTAAGTACCCATTGCAACAACTGAAAACAAAAGATATATGAGCGATAAATATATAACTCCAAAGCCTATTAGCCCACATAGCACAGAGGTAAAGATATGCTTGTTAGCCATGAAAAATGAGGTTTTCAAAATATCCTTTATCTTCATATCAAATCTTGAAATAATCGGGAAGATATAGATTGACATAAGTGCGAGCTCAATTCCAATACAGATTTGGAGCGGATATATGATATATCGCATATTTCCCAAAAGCCCTATATTATAGATATTGAAAAGCAAAATTCCCGAAATAAACACGATTAAAAGCCAACAGATTGTTGATTGTTTAAAGTTTTCTCTAAAGCTTTTCCAGAAATCACGGAGCAAATAGCCCTCTTTATTTGAAATGCGGCGCGTAACCACGTAAAACAAAGCCGATGTTGATGCGCCCACCGTAAATAGAGGTATGCAAAACAAGAGCCAAACAAAGCTTAAAATCATAATATCGGCAATAAGTGTACCGATTCGGTAAAACGGGCCGTCTAAAGCAAAGAAACCACCCATAATCTGCCTCCCTTAGATATACATTTTTGGAAAAATCCATATAAATTATACAAGATATTAATCCACTTGTCAAAGGCTAATGCCGTTGGCACCCAAATAAATGCTTGACTGAGTTGAAAACCATCAATGGCAAGCAAAAAAGGCTATAACAAAGATGAAATTTGTTATAGCCTTTTTTGGAACGTAATTTCTATTTTCGTTTGTTTTGTTTTTCGTTTCCGCGCTTAAAGTTTCCTGTAACTTTCGCCATAATAAGCTGGGCTTCCTTACCATCCGCACCTTCAATATCTTCAATAAATTTATTAGCTTTATCGTTACTTAAGGTTGTCACATGTTTTCCGTTCCAATTTATAAAGACCTTATTGTCTTTGGTTATGCGATAAGCAAAAACTTCTTCGTCAAGTTTGCCTCTTTTGTCTACTGCGTTGTCCATAAAATTTCTCCTTATATAATGGGCACTTATAACTAATGTTGTTATGAGAATATTCCATGCATAAATTGTTTAACGATTGATTCAGCGGTTTCTTGGTTTAAGCTCCCTAGTTTACGATACCAAAAACCGATTTGAGCATTTATTAATGCTAAAAATTGAATTGATAATAATTTTTCCTTATTCGCAAGATTTGAATGCACCGATGACATTTCCCCAAACATCTTTTCTATTAAAATATAGTGATTTGCATGATATTTACCCGAGATGTCCGCAACCCTTGAGGAGGGCGGCGCAAAACTCATTGCCAGAACCATAAGATAAAAGCTTGTGTTTTCTTCTGCAAAGCTGAAGAAGGTTTTCACGGTTCGCAACAGAACAGGGTGGATGTCGTTATTATAATCCTCAGGATTTGGGATGTAAATACAAGCTTGAGCTATTAAATCATCCAGAACCGTATAATTTATTTTGAGAATTTCGCTTAAAACCCCCTCCTTACTTCCAAAAAAATAATACAGTGTTGGCTTTTTTACTCCAGCTTTTTCTACAATATCGTTCGGGCTTACCGCCTCATAGCCATGCTCGGAAAACAATTCCAAAGCACATTTCACAATCGTTTCCTTGCTGTTTTTCTCTCTCATTCTTTTATTATATACAGTATTTGCGCCGCGTCAAGAAAATACTTGCAATTATATACCTGAGGGTATATAATTAGCTTTATGTACCCTCAGGTATATAAAATTAATAAAAGGATTGTGAGACTTATGGAAAAAATTATTATGGGCAATGAACGAATACATTTTCGTTCACCAAACATTAACGTTTGCTACCTCGTTTCAATCAAAGGAGATTTCAGTGATAGTCAATTTGAAAAGGCGGTAGAAGCTGTGAGCAAACGGCACAATATGCTTACTTGCGTCTTGGAAACAGATGAGCGCAATAATATATGGTATTTGTTTGGCAAATCGAAACCAAGTCTGGAAATCTACAACGATAGCAAAATTACGGATTGGATAAAGTGGTATGAAAAAACTGATAACCATCCGTTTGACTTTGACTCGGGCCCGCTTGTCAAATTTTGCATAGTAAAAAAAGAAGATGTTACAGACGTTATCATACTCGGTCACCATATAATCGGAGACGGCATTGGATACCTTAATTTATTGCGGGATTTTCTTTTGGCACTTGATGCGCGTTTGGATACAGCACCTTTGAAACCTGTTGCAGATAATTATTTGGAAACAAAATCCGGACTTGGGCTTATATCAAGTTTTTTTGCAAGAGGGCTTAACAAGTCTTGGAGAAAATCTTCAAAACATTTTACCCATCAGGAGTATGTTAATCTCTTCAATAGGTATAGGCAAATACACGTACCGAGTATGCACATCAGTGAGCTTAACGAATCTGAGTTGGAAAGGCTTATCGCAAAATGCAAAGAAAGCGGTGTGACTGTCAACGAAACAATCTCCACCGCTTTCATTAAAGCCCTACAGCAAATTGATAGCAAATATTCAAACAAGGAACTGCGCTTTGGTGTTGCCGCGAACATTAGGAGCGAAATGAAAGTGCCTGTTGTTGAGGGGATGTGTAATTATACTACGGGCATTTCCATAAAGATCGGTTATGATAACTGCAAAGGTTTTACAGAAAACGTAAAAATAATGGCGCAAAAACTTCGAGCTAAACTGAAAAATCCTAAATACCGTTATGAAGTGGTTCATTTTTTAAACATATTGGATAAGGACTTCATTGAGTCCGCTTTCTTTGCCGCTTACGATGGCTTCAACAACCCTAGTTCGAAGAAACTTGCAAAAGTACTTGGTGAAACTACCGATGAAAAAGGCATAGGTATATCAAACCTAGGACTTCAAGACATTGGACATTTCAACACTTTTGAGGTTACAAACGTTCTATTTATTCCTCCTGCCTTCCCCGCAAATGTTATAAACATAGGTGTTATAACGATAAAGAGCCGATTAAACCTATGCTTAAGATACTCAAAACCAGAGATTTCTGACAGTTTTGTAGAGAAACTGTGTAATGCTGCACTTGATGAATGCCGCAAATAAATTCCATAAAGACTTTATATGTTAACTTTCACATATATGGATTTGTTTGTAAACTTTTCACCGGTCGGCAAAAAACCGCTTTGTAGAACAATCATTTCTTGACCATCTTCTGAGACATCTCTTGAGGCAACGGAAGTTTCCTTATCGTCCTTAAATGAGGAAGTAAGCATCCTGCGAGGGTTAACAAGCGTTGATTTAACGTAATCCGCCACGGATTTGTTCTCATATTTGTGCATTTCTCCATCAACATTAGACAGATAGTACATGGAGTGAGATTGGCCTTGTGAGTCAATCCATTCCATGTCAAATCTTAAAGTTGTATCTTTCTCAATTGAAATGGTATACGAACCGCTTTGCGGGGGTGTACCCATCTCGTAATGGCTCTCCGATATAACCCATTTTCCTAAAAAATTATCAAAGCTCATAAAAATCCTCCCTAAATTATAGTTGTACTCGGCAAATCTTACTGTTCCCGAGTATATATTATACCAAGCCCTTTTATTTCGTCAATTAACAGTTTCATGTTGCTTGTAGTATTCTGTTTTCTCTAGCCACTTTACCAACTTATAGTGTGAGTTAACACCAAGCTTTGCGAAAATATTTTTCGTATGGGTTTTGACCGTGTTCAAGCTGATTCGAAGAAATTCTCCAATTTTACCGTTGGACATATCTTGTGCCAAAAGCTGTAGTATTTTTGCTTGCTTCAATCAAGTCCATAAGTACGTTAAGCATAAGTATATAACCGCCTGTTAATGCATTAATTTCCTTAATGTCCCTTTCACTTAAATCAATATTGTGTGATATTTTATTTGATAGTAGTTACTATGTGTGTTATTATGGTTAAAAAATATTTTTAGGGAGGCATTTGGTTTATGAACGAAAATAAGAAATATAGTCAGATTAATGCTCTAATTTTAACTTCTATTTCAGTGTTTTTAGCTGTATCAATGATTTTGGAACAGGCTATCACTAACTTTAGTTTTGACGGTTATCCTACTTTTGTAGTATTCGCTCTTGTTATAATTTTTTTAATCTTTAGCCTTGTAAGTTTCCTATATGTTTGCATCAAAACCAACATAATTCCATTTTTAAAAGGAAAGCCATTGGGAAGGGATTTGCGAGTGCTTGCAAGCTTTGCACCATTGTATGCCCTTGCGGTGCTCGGCATTTATTCAACTTGGAGTGACGTTTTCATATTGAATGGGGGCTTATTTTTTACAATTGTTACGCAAATGATTGCCCTTACTGTGGCTTGGGTAATCTTTGATAAATACAGGCTTTTAAGCAAATTTAAAAATATAAGTATATTTGGTTACATAGTTATTGTTGTTTCAAAGATTATTTCTCTGTTTGGAATTCCTTTCCTTGGTACAGTATTATTTTTAATCTTTATTGGACTATTTATTGGCATCTTCATAGTTAAGCTATTAGGCTTTGATACAGGAACCTATGATATTGAAGGTTACTATAATAAATTGGTTAAAACCAAATGGATTTATGATTTGTTTGGCAAGTCCATGTTTTATGACCTGAATATGTGCTTTGCGTTATTGGAGAAGGGGGAATTTAAAGATGCGCTTGATGTTTTAAACAAAATTGACACAGACAGTAAACATTTAAAAAAACACAGGCTCAGTTATTACTGGTATATATGCACTTGTTTATTAGAGCTTGAAGATTTTGAGAATGCAAATAAATACTTTGAACGTTACAAAGAAGTGCAAAAAGAGGATTTAATGGACGAGCTGATTCCGCAGGTTGTAGAACTTAGGGAAAGATGGTTTAATTATAAAACCAAGGAATGTGAGGAAAATTTAACAAAATACATTGAAATCTTGAAAGAGCTTCAAAATCCCAGTATGAAATCAAATACGATAGCCTTGAATCTTTATACCGGCATCTATGAAAAGGAATATGGTGACACTGAAAAAGCCGTCGGATATTTTAAACGTGTCCTTAAGGAGTCCAACCATCCACGAATTAGGCAAATTGCCGAGAAAAATCTTTCAGGATTGCCGAAACCAGATGAAGCCATACTGGAATTCAAGACGGGGCCTATCCAGAAACCTGTCATTAAAAATAATTCATACCTTAAACAGTTATTCTTTTATGTTATGATATTTATTATTATTATGGCTCTTGTATTTTTAAGTAAGATGGCTAACGGGTAACTGTTAAATTTGTAATTTAATAACAAGGGGCTGAGCAAAGTTAAATTTTTGCTACAGCCCCTTTTTGGTCCAAGTATTTTCATAAACTAAAATTTGTCGTAACAAAATCAATAGATAGTTATTATAGGCTGAATTTGCTTGCCGCAAATAGCTTCGACCGCTGAATCCAAAACAAGCTCTCTTTTAAAAGCAAGCGATTTTGGTTTTTGCTCGGGATTGTCTTGGTAAAACGGGATAAAGTAATAATTCTTCATATTCATAAGCTCTCCGATATTTTTTGCGGAAACGCCAAGCCCATCGTTTGTGGAAACGCCTATCAAGACAGGAGAATTATTTCTTATATGAGACTTCACAGCCATTGTAACCGTTGTGTCCGTTATGCCGTTTGTAAGCTTTGCCAAGGTGTTACCCGTGCAGGGAGCCACTATAATTAAATCAAAAAGCCTGTTTGGGCCTATGGGTTCTGCCTTCACGATGGAATTTATAAGAGGCTTGCTTGTTAATTTATCAAGAGCTTCAACCAGCTTTTCCTGCTCCCAAAAGCGCGTGTCAAGGCTGTTAACTGTGTTGGATATAATCCCCGTTACCTCTGCGCCTTCGGTTTGCAGCTTTGAAATCATTTCAAAGGCTGTATCTATTGTACAAAACGAGCCGGTTATTGCATAGCCTATCTTTTTACCTTTAAGTTTCATTTACACTCCCCCAATTGCTGAATAGATTGTTTCTTTGATGTAATTGGCAACTGTTTTTGGTGCAACAATGCCAGGCAAAGAGTTTGCAAACAAAACTCGGATGTTAAAATCCTTGCTTGCCTCATAATCAACACCAAAGGGTGGAGAAGCAAGCTCTATAATAAGTGTGTTATCTTTTATAAATTTTAAATTTGTTTTATCCAACAGAATATGAGGCACAGTGTTGAATATTATTTGAAATTCATGTAATCTGTTGTTCATCCTTGAACTGTTTATAACATCGTACCCATAGCTTTTTACCAACGCACTTGCTTCGTCTGAGCGCACAGCCACCGTTATCTTTGCAGAAAATGAGCTTAAAATCTTGCAAAGCATTTTGCCTATACGCCCAAAGCCCATAACAAGTATATTGCTGTCGTGAAGCGTTATATCTGTTTCATCAATCGCGATTTTAACCGCGCCCTCAGCCGTTGGAATAGCATTTAGGATAGAAAGCGATTCGTATTGTAAAAGGTCAATTGTTTTTACGTTATATTTTTTGGCCATATCCAAAACCTCGGGGCGAATATACCCGCCCATAAAGGTTTGTTCAGCTCTTATCAATCTGAAAACATCATCACAAAATATAGAAGACGGGCTATAGCTGGCATTGAAATTAATTCCGTTGCCGCTTACAGGGGTTCCGCCTATAATATATTCCGCTCCTGTAATTGCGGAAAACAAGCTGTCCTCTTCCACCACAGATTCTTTATCATAAAGCGAGAATCCAAACATTCTCACAATATGCCCGTCTTCACGAAGTGCTTTGGCCAAAAAAATGTTACGCCTATCACCGCCGATAACGGCGAAACATTTCTGCATATGGTTACCTCCAGGCCTTTTGCCTTACATCAATATATAATATAGTATGTAGACGAACCTAATTCGTTACAAACAAAACGAAGCCTCTAAAACCCCGCTTTGACTTTTTTGTGTAGTTGCGAACCGTATGCAACACCGCGTAGTTCGCGATTTTGAGCACGGTGCAGCAACGCTAACACAAAAAAGTCAGGGATTTTAAGAGTTGACAAAGGGCGTATTTTCGAGCAATAGAAAAAAGAGGGGACATAGCAAATTTCTTTGCTATGTCCCCTCTTAAGTTTTTAATGAGAAGAATTACACCGCTCTTGTGACCTTGTTTGAGCGTAAACAGCTTGTACAAATCTTAATTGAACGAACGGCTCCATTTTCAAGGATTCTAACCTTTTTTATGTTAGGCTTCCAAGTTCTCTTGGAACGGCCGGAGACATGACTACGAGCAATACTTATTTTATTTCCGGTCATAATAGACTTCTCGCAAATCTCACATACTGCCATCACTACACCTCCTATATTTATATCCAATTTCATACTATAGTTCGAGAGTATATCAGAAATACTTATAAATTGCAAGAAAAAATTTATTTATCTAATAATAATTTCGGGGTCGTCGTCGTAGTTTTGTGAGGTAAGCTTAACCATAACACCGTTAGGGAGACAAGCGGCAGACTGTCCGGAAAGCTTTAGCTTGCCGGAATTTATGCAAACCTTGTCCGGGCAGTCGGAATGCTTAAAGAAAATCCGTCCGTCCGCGGTTGTAGCAATCACGACGTTAGGTACATCATCATAGATGTATTCGCGTTCTGTAGCGTGTGAAAGGTCTATTGTTGCAAGTTTTTTGTCAAAGTGGTAAATATCGGCCTGTATGCCGCCATCGGGTTTTCGTAATGAATAGTATCCAAGAACTCCAAGGCTTGCTACAAGCAAAACGCCTATAATAAGCAAATCCTTTCTTTTAAATAGCATTTGTATCTCCTCTCGTAATCTTGTAAACATATCTCGTTATGCTTTCCATAAATCTTTCGGGCCTGAGTGTGCCGTTTGAAATGGAATTAAGCCCCTTTTCCCAACGTCCTGTTGTTTCGGCAGACTTCAACTCGGGCAATACAACATCGATCAAACGCTTTGCTTTTTCCGTGGGGATTAAGCTTTTGCCTTTCCTCTCTAAGTATTCCACCTGTAGAAGGCGTTCAATCACGGCCGCACGTGTTGCAGGCGTGCCTAGACCGCTCTGCTTCAATTGCTCCTTCAAAACCTCATCCGTTACAAACCTTCCCGCATTCTCCATTGCTGATAACAACGATGCCTCTGTATATGGCTGTGGTGGCTTTGTGCGTTTTTTTTCTATGGTCGGGTTAGTAAGCTTTGACTTGTGCCCCTTCTTTAAGCTTGGGAGCATAGCCTCATCTTTTTCCTGTGTGTCTTGCTTGTAAAGTTCCATAAACCCAAGCTGTTTTATCATCTTCCCCTTGCTTATAAAGGTTTCATCCTCGGCGTTTGTATAGAAATGTGTTACGCCGTATATGTATGGGGGATAAAACACAGAGAGAAAGCGTCTTGCTACAAGGTCATAGATAATGCGCTCATCTGCGCTCAAGGTTTTTAAATCCGGTTGCTTGTCTGTTGGAATTATCGCATGGTGGTCGGTTATTTTTGAATCATCAATTATTCGCTTGGATATGGGCAGCTTGTCAAGGGATAGTATATACTCTACATACGATTGGTATTCGGGCACATAAAGCCGCTTTATCCTCGCAGGCAGAAGTTCTTGCATATCACTGCTTAGGTAACTGCTGTCCGTTCTCGGATAGGTTATGAGCTTGCGTTTCTCATAAAGCTCCTGAGCAACGGACAGTGTCTTTTGCGCAGAAAAGCCGAAACGCTTATTTGCATCGCGTTGCAAGGATGTGAGATCATATAATAGATAGGGCAGTTGCTTTTTTTCCTCATACTCTATATTCACAAGCACGCTGCCTTTGTTGTTTATGATATTTAACAGTTGCTCCGCACGTTCAAACTCAAAGATTTTCGATTCCCACTTATCGCCGTCTTTACAGTGCCAAAGTCCGATGTAGGTTTCGTCCTCGTCCTCGTTGCCGTTTGAAAAGGTTGCAGTAATCTCCCAATAATCCCTTGGCACAAACGCGTCAATCTCCCTCTGCTTGTCCACAATAAGAGCAAGTGTCGGCGTTTGAACGCGTCCCACAGACAGCAGAACGTTATACTTTATCGTATAAAAACGCGTTGCGTTAATCCCCACAAGCCAATCCGCTTCAGAGCGGCATTTTGCAGACTTATAAAGATTGTCATAAAAATGACCGTCCTTCATTTCGGAAAAGGCCTTTTTAATTGCCGTATCCGTCATACTGGACAGCCAAAGACGCTTAAATGGTTTGTTGCCCTCTAAAATTTCATAGATGTATCGAAAAATAAGCTCGCCCTCACGTCCAGAGTCTGTTGCACAAATCAAGCTCGACACGTCATTTCTATCCATAAGGTGCTTTATTGTGTTAAGTTGCTTGGACGTTTTTTCAATAGGCTTAAGTCGCATAACAGGGGGCACTATAGGCAAGGTGCCCATACGCCAAGACTTTAGCGATTTATCGTAGTCCTCCGGCTCGCAGAGCGTGACCAAATGACCAACAGCCCAAGTTACAACATAATTCTCGTTCTCCAAATGGCTTTTATAATCTCGACACCCCAGAACACGCCCCAAATCTTTTGCAACAGACGGCTTTTCGGCTATAACCAGTTCTTTCATAATCTCCTCCAAGATTGCATAGTAAGTTGCTAACCAACTATATTGTTACTTGTCATGCGTTTAACTTCGTCAACAGAATATGGCGGATTTTTGCTGTGAATTACAAAATGACAATTAGGGCACACAGGAATCAAATCATCTATAGGACTTACTATGTATTCTTTATTAATCTGATGCAAAGGCTTTTTATGATGAATGTGTATTTTTCCTTCAAAACTTTCACCATAAACAAGACTAAAATCAAAGTCACATATCTTACATTTTGAGCCATGGTGTTGAATACACATTTTACGTGCATATTGATTTCGTTCATAAACATTTACAGTAATTTGTTTTTTGGCACCTTCTT